>JAFAPY010000363.1 GCA_019246795.1 Streptosporangiaceae bacterium
CCGGCCAGCCGGCCTGTTCCGCCAGCCGGACCAGCGCCGGCGCGTCGTAGTCGCCGTCGCCGCAGACTACGGCCCCCCGTTCCGCCCACGGCAGCTCTAGTGCCTCGGGGGGGACGACCCCCCCCAGGCCCCCCCCGCTCTTGGGGGGACCCATCCCCCCAAACCCCCCTTGGGGGGGACTGCCAGGCCCCCCGTACCACCCCGGGCCCGGGCGGGTCCACGGCGCCCCGCCGGGGCGGCCGTCCAGCGGCTCCGGCCAGCCGGACGGCCCCCTACCGTCCCCGGGCACCAGGGGCTCGCGGAAGGGCAGGTTGACGTGCACCGGGCCGGGGAAGCCGCCCGCGCTGCCGGACGCGTATGCCCAGGCCTGGCAGGCCAGCGAACGCCAGTAGCTGGCCATCCCTGGCTGCCGTTCCGGCACGCCGGCCTCGCAGAACCATCGCACCGCGCTGCCGTACAGCTTGATCTGGTCCACGGTCTGGTTCGCGCCGGTGCCGCGCAGCTCCGGCGGCCGGTCCGCGGTCAGCACCAGCAGCGGGACACCGGACTCGTCGGCCTCCAGCACGGCCGGGTGGAAGTTGGCCGCTGCCGTGCCGGAGGTGCACAGCACGGCGACCGGGCGGCGGGAGGCCTTGGCCAGGCCGAGGGCGGCGAACGACGCGGAGCGCTCATCGATCCGGACGTGCAGCCGCAGCCTGCGCTGCGCCTCCAGGCTGAACAAGGCCATGGCCAGCGGCGTGCTGCGCGATCCCGGGGCGAGCACCGCCTCGCGCAGCCCGCACCGGGCCAGCTCGTCGCCGAACGTGATGCCGAACGCGGTGGCCGGGTTCACTGCGCGTCGCCGAGATAGGCCGCGGCCGCTGCCGCACGGTCCCGCCAGGGAGCGGGGTCGGTTTCCCAGCGGGCAAGCCGGGCGGGATCGACCGGCGGACGGCGGACCGGCAGCTCCCCGCGCTCGGGCAGCAGCGGGTCCGCGGTGACGTCTCCCGCCAGCAGCGACATGGTCCCCAGGCCGCAGGCGTACGGCAGTTCCGGCAGCGCCGCGGCCAGCGCCACCCCTGCGGCCAGGCCGACCGAGGTGTCGACGGCGCTGGACACCACGACCGGCAGGCCGCAGGCCGCGGCCACCCGCAGGGCCGCGCGGACCCCGCCGAGCGGCTGCACCTTGAGCACCACGATGTCGGCAGCGCCGGCCGCCCGCACCCGCAGCGGATCATCGGCCCGGCGGACCGACTCGTCGGCAGCGACCGGGACGTCGGTCTGCCGCCGCAGCTCGGCCAGCTCGTCGAGGGCGGCGCACGGCTGCTCGGCGTACTCCAGGCCGAACCGCGCCAGGCGTCGCAGCATCCGCGCGGCCTGCGCGACCTGCCAGCCGCCGTTCGCGTCGATCCGGATCCTGCCGCCGGGCCCGAGAGCGTCCCGGACCGCCTCGACCCGCTCGATGTCCTCGCCTTCGGCCTGGCCGCGCTCGGCCACCTTGACCTTCGCCGTCCGGCAGCCGGACCCGGCGACGATCGCGGCCGCCTGCGCCGGACCGACCGCCGGCACGGTGACGTTGATCGGGACCCGGTCCCTGACCGGCGCGGGCCAGCTTCGGTTCGCGGACTCCAGCGCGCTGGCCAGCCACCGCGCCGACTCCCGCGGCCCGTATTCGGCGAACGGCGAGAACTCCCCCCACCCCGCGGGCCCCTCGACCAGCGCGCCTTCCCGGACCGTGATCCCGCGGAACTTCGTCGTCATCGGGATCGCGAACGCCCGCAACCCGCCGAGGATCCCCGTCATCAGCCGGCCTGATCCGGAGAGCATACGGGGCACTGGTAACCTCCCTGATCGGTCCGGGATCTAACCTTACGATCGTGACCACGAGGGCGTTGCATGCGGTGCTGGTCGAGCGGACCGAGGCCCAGGGCGGCCGACTGCTCGAGCTGCTGTCCGCGGCGCTGGACGGCACCGGGCCGGCCATCGCCCCCGTCGACGCCGGGCTGCCCGGGCTGGATGAGCTCCTGCAGACGCTGGCACCGGACACGGTGGAGGACACCGGAGGTAGCACCATCCTCCGTTCTGGTCATAAGGAGCCGGTAGCCGAAGGTACGGCGGTCGTCATCGGCACCTCCGGATCCACCGGCGCGGCCAAGGGGGTCGAGCTGTCCGCCGCCGCGCTGACGTGCTCGGCGCGGGCCTCGCTGGCCAGGGTCGGTGCCCGTCCGGGCGAGCGCTGGCTATGCTGCCTGCCGCTCACGCACGTCGCCGGCCTGCAGGTGCTGGTGCGGTCGCTGCTCGGCGGCACCGAACCCGTGCTCGCCGACCGCGCCGAGCCGCGGGCCCTCGCCGCCTCCGGCTGCGCGCACGTGTCACTGGTGCCCGCGCAGCTGCAGCGGCTGCTCCGCTGGCGGGGCGGCACGGATGCCGGCGAACCGGGACCGCTGGCCGGGTTCTCCTCGGTGCTGCTCGGCGGGGCCGCCGCGCCGCGCGGGCTGGTGGACGCGGCGCGCGGCGCCGGGGTGCCGGTGGTAACCACCTACGGCATGACCGAGACCTGCGGCGGCTGCGTGTATGACGGGCTGCCGCTGGACGGGGTGCGGGTGGCCATCGGCGACGACGGCCGCATCCGCATCGGCGGCCCGGTGCTGTTCACCCGGTATCGGCCAGGGGGGTACGGGGGGGCGGGGAGCCCCCCCCAAGGGGAGTTTGGGGGGATGGGTCCCCCCCAAGGGAGGTTTGGGGGGACGGGTCCCGCCAAGAGCGGGGGGGGTCTGGGGGGGGTCGTCCCCCCCGAGGAAACACAGCGCTGGTTTTGCACCGGCGACCTGGGCAGCATCGACTCCGCGGGCCGGCTCGCCGTGCGCGGCCGCGCGGATGACGTCATCAACACCGGCGGCCACAAGGTGGTGCCCGGCGAGGTGGCCGCGGCCCTGCAGGCCTGCGCCGGGGTCCGGGACGCCGCGGTCGTCGGCCAGCCGGATCCGGAATGGGGCGAACGGGTCGTCGCGGTGGTGGTCCCGGCCGACCCCGCCGACCCGCCATCGCTGAAATTGCTCTGTACGCATGTACGGGAACGGCTGCCGCGTTACGCTGCTCCGAGCAGGATGGTGCTAGTCGATGCCGTGCCGGTGCTTCCGAACGGCAAGCACGACATCGCCCGGCTTCGGCGAGAACTACGGGAACAAACTGAGCCGGACAGCGTTACTTAATAGTACCCGGACAATACCCCGCTGGGGACTGCGCGGGGCTACGAGGGGTACTCGTGAACGACGTGAGCAGTGCGTGCGTTGCTAGGTGGAGGGAGGTGTCTCATGCCGCGGAACGCCACGGCGGCGACGGCAACCGTTGCCGGACCCGATGACGAGGCAAGCACGACCCGCGTGGACGACTTGATCCAGCGCGGGCGTAGCCAGGGTCACCTGTCTCTCGCAGAGCTGAGGATCGCGTTTGACCAGGCTGGACTGACCCCTGCCGAGGGAAGGTCCATCCTGCGCGAGCTGACCGAATCCGGCGTGAGGCTGGCCAACGAGCAGGCGGACCCCAAGGGCGGTAAGGCCCCGTCGCGCGCCGCCAAGCCAGAGGCGGATCTCGGCCTGGGCGAGGACGCCGATCTGGACCTGGACCCGGTGATCGATGCCGACGTGGTGAGCCTGGAGGCGGAAGCTGCGGCGCTGTCCTCCGAAGCCGACCGGCTGGTCGAGGCGGACCTGGATGACCACACGCCTGCGATGGGCGACTCGGTGCACACCTACCTCAAGTCCATCGGCCGCACCAGCCTGCTCACCGCCGAGCAGGAAGTCGAGCTCGCCAAGCGCATCGAGGCCGGGCTGTTCGCCGAGCAGAAGCTGGAGACGGTGCCCGGGCTTGACGCGGGATACCGGCGTGACCTGGAGCTGGTCGCCGAAGACGGCCGCCGGGCCAAGGCGCACATGCTCGAGGCGAACCTGCGCCTGGTCGTCTCGGTCGCCAAGAAGTACAGCGACCGGGGCCTGTCCCTGCTGGACGTGGTGCAGGAGGGCAACCTCGGCCTGATCCGCGCGGTGGAGAAGTTCGACTACACCAAGGGCTACAAGTTCTCCACCTACGCCATGTGGTGGATCCGGCAGGCCATCCAGCGCGGCTTCGCCGACTCCGCCCGGACCATCAGGCTCCCGGTGCACGTGCTTGAGATGCTGTCCAAGCTGAGCCGGGTCGAGCGCGACATGCACCAGCGCCTAGGCCGCGAGCCGACTCCCGAAGAGCTTGCGGTGGAGCTGGACCGGACCCCGGACCAGATCGAGGAGCTGCTGCGCACGTCGCGGCAGCCGATCTCGCTTGACTCCACGATCGGCGAGGACGGCGAGACCTCGATCGGCGACCTGATCGAGGACGTCGACGCGCCGGAGGCCTCCGAGCTGGTCGACCGGCAGCTGATGGCCGAGCAGCTGCGTTCGGCGCTGGACGCGCTGACGCCGCGTGAGGCGACCATCATGGCGATGCGGTTCGGGCTGTATGACGGCAACCCGCACACGCTGGACGAGATCGGCCGCGCGCTCGGGCTGACCCGCGAGCGGATCAGGCAGCTGGAGAAGCAGTCGCTGTCCAAGCTGCGGCACCCTAGCCGCGCCCAGCCGCTGCTGGACTTCGCCAGCTAACGGCGCGCCAACCGGATTGCCGGGCCCGACCTCCCGCCGGGCCCGGCATTTGGCTGTCCGGGTCCTTGCGTAGGCTCGGGTGCATGAGCGGCACGACGACAGTGCGGCGGCGGGTGCTCCGGGTCCCGGTGGACGGCGCCGCGGAGCACCGCGCGGACCTGCTGGCGGTGGAAGAGCCGCTGGAGATCCGCGTGGACGGCGAACCGCTCACGGTGACCATGCGCACCCCGGGCGACGACATCGACCTGGCCGCGGGCTTCCTTTTCACCGAGGGCCTGCTGGGTGACCTGGGCGAGGTGCACGAGATCCGCATGTGCGACGCCAACGTCGCGGCCGTGACGTCGCGGCCGGGCCGCGCCGTGGCGAACGGCCACAGGACCTTCATGACGACCAGCGCGTGCGGGGTGTGCGGCAAGGACAGCATCGACGCGGTGCGGGTGCGGTCACGGTTCGACGTGGCCGCCGATCCGGTACAGGTTCCCTCCGCGCTGCTGGCCAGCCTGCCCGGCCGGCTGCGGGACGCGCAGCGGGTCTTTGCCAGCACCGGCGGCCTGCACGCGGCCGGGCTGTTCACCGCGGACGGCACGCTGGTCGCGGCGCGCGAGGACGTGGGCAGGCATAACGCGGTGGACAAGGTGGCCGGCTGGGCACTGCGCTCCGGGCTGGTGCCGCTGACCGGGCACGTCCTGCTGGTCAGCGGGCGCGCCTCGTTCGAGCTTGCCCAGAAGGCGCTGATGATCGGGGTGCCGGTGCTCGCGGCCGTGTCCGCGCCGTCGTCGCTGGCGGCGTCCCTGGCCGCCGACACGGGCCTGACCCTGGTCGGGTTCCTGCGCGGCGCCACGATGAACGTCTACGCCGGCGCGCAGCGGGTGACCGCCGCGCCCTGACCGCCGCGCCCTGACCGCCGCGCCCTAGGCCGCCGGCGCGGCAACCTGGTAGCGGTCGGTGCCGTCGGCGGAGGTTTCCCTGGTGAGCTGGCCGCGGATGACCAGCACCTCCAGGTGCGCGGCGGTCTCGTTGGCGGCCAGGAACTGGCCCAGCAGGTCCAGGTCGCCGAACGCCCGGTGCCGCCTGGTCCACCTGATGGCCTTCGCCACGTCGTAGGCGGTGGCGTGGCCGGCCTGTACCGCCGCCCGGGTCTGCTCCAGGCGGTCGTCGTGGTGCGCGATCAGCTCGGCCACTCTGGCGTGGGTGCTGCCCGTCACCGGGCCGTGCGCGGGCAGCAGCCGGGCATCGGGCAGTGCGAGGGTCCGCCGCAGCGAGCTGAGGTAGTCGTACAGCGCCCTGCGGCTGCCGGCGGGCTCGAACCCGATCGACGGGGTGATGTGCGGCAGGACGTGGTCACCGGCGAACATGACGCTGGCCGCGGCGTCGTGGAAGACGATGTGGCCGCGGGTATGCCCGGGCGTGTGGATGGCCCGCAGCGTCCGCGACCGCAGGTCCAGGTCGGTGCCGTCGGTCAGCCAGCGGTCCGGCTCGGAGTCCCAGAGGTCTTCCCACGGGCCGGCCCCGGGACCGGGGCCGCGTCCGCCGTCCAGCGCGGCCAGGCGGGGGGCAAGCTCCATGGCGCCGAGCCTGCGCAGGTCGGCGGCGAACCTTTCCCGGCTGCCGTGGGCCAGCTCCCGGATGGCGATCAGGTTGGCGCGTTCCCCCTCGCCGAGGGCCACCACGCCGGGCAGTGTCTGGCGCAGTTCCGCCGCGAGGCTGTAGTGGTCGACGTGGATGTGGGTGATGAAGAAGTTGCGGATGTCGCCGAGCTCGTAGCCGATCCGCCGCAGTCCCTTGGCCAGCTCCTCCCTCGCCTGGACCAGCGCGATGCCGGCGTCGATCAGGTCCACCCCGTCGCCGTCGGCCAGCGCGTACACGTTGACGGCCCGCAGCGCGTTGATCGGCAGCGGGAGCGGGATCCGGTACACACCGCCGCCGAGGTCCTCGACCCCAGGTTCGGCCCAGGCGTGCTGGTCAGCGGCCGTCATCGCACCTCGGTGTGCCCATCTGCGTTGCCGCCGGAGAAGTTCGGCGGCTAAGCAACCTTACCGGGTGTCCTGAGGTGGAGCCTGCGGGTGCGGCGGCGCCGCGTGGCAGGGTTGGGTTCGTGGCACAAGCGGGTGCGGCAAGCCGGGACGCTGACCTGGTGACCTCGCTGCGCGAGGCGGGCGTGTCGCGCGGCGACCTGGTGGGGCTGGTGATCTCCCCCGCGCGCGGGGTGGCCGCGGCGCCCGGCGGGTGGTGCGGAGCCGACATCTGCGCCGTGGCGCGGGCCGATGAGCAGCTGCGGCCTCGATGGGCAGTGTGGTCGGGGCAGACCGCGGCGGCTCTGGTCGCCAGCGGCGTGCGGCTTGCCACCTGCTGGGACATCACGGCGGCGCACCGGTTGCTGTTCGGCGGCTTCCGGGCCGATCCGGGCTTTGCCTGGGCCCGGCTGCACGGCCTGGCGGCGGATACGGTGCCCGCTGGGCCGCCCGACCTGTTCGGGCTGGACGAAGGCGACACCAGCGAGCCGGTCACCGCCGCCGGGCACCTGCGCCCGGAGTGGGCAGACGGTGGCTGGGCCGAGGGTCCCGCCCGGATGGCCAGGTGGGCCGAGCTTGCCCGTACGGCGGCCGCCCTGCAGCGCGACGCGCTCGCGGCGCTGGCCGGACGGCCGTCTCCCCTGGGCAGCAGGGCGGTCGCCACCGCCTGCTGCGAATCGGCGGCCGAGCTGCTGTGCGCGGAGCTTTCCGCGGACGGCCTGCCGGTGCACCGCGCGGCCGCCGAGCGGGTCCTGGCTGCGATCATCGGGCCCAGGCCGCGCAGCGAGGCCGAGGCCGCCGCCGTGCGGGCTGCGCGCGACGAGCGGGTGCTGCGGCACGCGCCGCCAGGCGTCACCGCTGACCTGCGCAGCCCCGTGCAGCTGCGCTCACTGCTTGGCCGGATCGGCGTGGAGGTCCCCGACACGCGGGCGTGGCGGCTGCGCCAGCTGTCCGGCGCCCACCCGCTGATCGCCGCCCTGCTGGAGTGGCGCAAAGCTGAGCGGATCGCGACGACCTACGGCTACGCGTGGCTGGACTCGCACCTCGGCGCTGACGGCCGGCTCCGCGGCGCCTGGACCGGGTCCGATGGCGCCGCGGGGCGGATGACCGCGTCCGCGGGCCTGCACAACATGCCGGCCGCGCTGCGCCGCGCGGTCATAGCCGAGCCCGGTCACGTGTTCGTGCGCGCGGACCTCGGCCAGATCGAGCCGCGGGTCCTTGCCGCGGTGTCCGGGGACCAGGCGCTGGCCGCAGCGGCCAGGGCCGACGACCTGTACGCGCCGGTCGCCGGACAGCTCGGACTGGACCGGCCCACCGCCAAGGTGGCGGTGATCGCCGCCATGTACGGGCAGACCACCGGGCACGGCGCCCAGGCGCTGCGGCGGCTCACCGCGGCCTACCCGGTCGCGATGGCCTATCTCGACGCGGCCGACCGGGCCGGCCGGGCCGGCCGGGACCTGCGCACCTACGGGGGACGGCTGATCGTGCTGGCCCCCTCCGGGGGGGAATCCAGGAGCGCCAGCAGGGCCGCCGCCTACGGCCGGTACGCGCGCAACGCGATGATCCAGGGCGCGGCGGCTGAGCTGTTCAAGATGTGGGCGGTCACGGTCCGGGCCCGGTGCGCTTCCCTGGGCGCGCGCATCGTGCTGTGCCTCCACGATGAGCTGCTGCTGCACGTGCCCAGCGAGCATGCCGGGACGGCTTCCCGGCTCGTCGGCGACTGCCTGCGCGAGGCCGCCGCGCGGTGGGCGCCCGGCTGCGGGGTCCGGTTCATCGCCGACACCACCGTCGTGGCGAAGTGGTCCGACGCCAAGGCTGCGGCCGACGCGGGGCCGCCCTAGCGCGGCCAGGCCGGCGGCAGCGGCGGCACGGCGTTGGCCCGCGCCACGTCCGCGAAGAACCGGGCGCTTGACTTGGGTATGCGGCGCTGGGTGCCGAAGTCGGTGAACACGATCCCGAACCGCTTCTGGTAGCCCCAGGCCCACTCGAAGTTGTCCAGGAGCGACCAGTGGAAATAGCCGGACAGGGGCACGCCGTCCCGGACGGCGCGGGCGGCGGCTTCCAGGTGCGTGTGCAGGTACCGGACCCTTTCGACGTCGTTGACCTCGCCGTCCGGGTTGACGTAGTCCTCGGCCGCGCAGCCGTTCTCGGTGATGTACAGCGGCAGCCCGGGAGCCTGCGCGGACAGGTCCGTGAGCAGGTGGTACAGGCCGCCCGGGTCGACGAGCCATCCCATCGGGGTGCGCTCCAGGTGCCCTGGCCGGTATTCCACCACGCCCGGCAGCCCGCAGCGGGCGGGTTCCTCGTTCCGCCGCAGGTCGGCCGGGTCGCCGGCGCGCAGGAACACCGGGGAGTAGTAGTTGATCCCGAGGAAGTCCAGCGGCTGGCCGATGATCTCCAGGTCCCCGTCGGCGATGAGCGCGGGCGGCGGCAGCAGGCCGGCCGGGGCGTGCTGCGGGTAGCGGCCATGCAGGACCGGCTCGCGGTAGATGCCGTTCATGATGGCGTCGGTGACCAGCCGTCCGTGCTCGACGCCGGCCGATGCGTCCTCCCCCAGCACCCGCACCGGATGCAGGTCCAGGGCGATACCCACCTCGGCGCCCAGGCCGCGCAGGGCCCGGGCCGCCAGCCCGTGGCCGAGCAGCAGGTGGTGCGTGGCGGCGGCGGCTGCCGCCGGGTCACGCAGCCCCGGGGCATGGTTTCCGGTGCGGTGGCCGCTGGTCACCACCACCTGCGGCTCGTTCAGCGTGATCCAGCGGGCGACCCGGTCGCCGAGCGCGCCGGCCACGATCGCGGCGTACTCGGCGAACCGCTCGGCGGTGCCGCGCACCGCCCAGCCGCCGTCGTCCTGAAGCTCCTGGGGCAGATCCCAGTGGTACAGCGTGACGGTGGCCGCGATGCCGTGCTGGCGGAGCTCATCGAGCAGCGCGCGGTAGTAGTCCAGTCCCCTGGGGTTCGGGGCGCCGCGGCCGCCTGGCTGCACCCGGGGCCAGGAGATCGAGAACCGGTAGCCGTTCAGGCCGAGCGCGGCCATCAGCGCGACGTCCTCGCGGTACCTGTGGTAGGAGTCGCAGGCGATGTCGCCGGTGTCACCGGCGCGCACCGTCCCCGGCGTGTGGCTGAAGGTGTCCCACACCGACCGGCCCTTGCCGTCGGCGTCCGGCGCGCCCTCGACCTGATAGGCCGCCGTGGACGTGCCCCAGGTGAATCCTTCGGGGAACCGCAGTTCAGCTCCCGGCGAGGCCCCAGCGGCGGCGGATGGCGCCGTTGGCCACGTTGAACAGCGAGTCCACGACGATGCCGATGACCAGGATCACGATGATGATAGCGGTCGCGCTGACCATGTCGGCCTGATCCTGGTCGGTGGACAGCAGCACGCCGATGGAGGGCTGGTTCGCGATGACCACCAGCAGCTCGCCCGCCATCAGGCTGCGCCAGGCGAACGCCCAGCCCTGCTTCAGCCCGGCCACGAACGCCGGCAGCGAGGCAGGCAAGATCAGGTACCGGTACAGCGACAGCCTGCGCAGTCCCATCACCTTGCCGGCTCGCAGCAGCGTCGGCGGCGTGTAGTCCACCCCCGCGATGAGCCCGTTGGCTATCGAGGGCGCGGCGCCGAGCACGATGACGAACATGATCGCGGTGGTCGATATGCCGAACAGGATGATCGCGAACGGGAACCAGGCGATCGAGGGCATCGTCTGCAGCCCGGTGATCAGCGACCCGATCGCGGCGCGCAGCGGCTTGATCCTGGACACCAGCGCACCGACGACCGAGCCGATGAGGACGGCCAGGCCGAACCCGACGACCGCCCGCTGCAGGGTGGTACCGATGGCGTGCCACAGCAGGCCCGTGTGCAGCTGATCCCACAAGTTGGCCAGGGTGGCCCCGGGGCCGGGGAAGATGTCCTTCTTCCAGCCGCTGAGGTGGATGAGCTGCCAGCCGGCCAGGACGATGGCGATGGCCAGCGCTTTGGGCCACAGCGCCGCCCAGGCCTTCCCGGCCCGCGCCCGCAGCCGGCTCCCGCGGGCGTCCTGCAGCTGCGCGGAGGCCTCCAGCATGACCAGCCCCCGTGCGGCGCTGTCACTTGCCATGGCGGCTCATCTCCTCGCGCAGCCGGTCGGTGATCCGCGCGGCCAGCTCCGCCACCGCTGCCGAATCGATGCGGCGCGGCCGCCCGATCGGCACGTCGAAGTCCTCGATCACCCGGCCCGGCCTGCTGCTGAGCACCACCACGCGGTCACCGAGCCGCACCGCCTCGCGCACGTTGTGCGTGACGAACAGCACGGTGAGGTCCCGCCCGGCGCAGATGCGGTCGAGCTCGTCGTGCAGCACGTCCCTGGTCATCGCGTCGAGCGCGCCGAACGGCTCATCCATCAGCAGCACGTCGGCGTCCTGGGCCAGCGCGCGGGCCAGCGACACCCGCTGCCGCATGCCGCCGGACAGCTCGTGTGGCCGCTTCCCGCCGAAACCGCCCAGGTGCACCAGCTCCAGCAGCTCAGCGGCGCGCCGCTGCCGCTCCGCCTTCGCCGACCCGTGCGCACGCAGCGCCAGCTCCACGTTGCCCGCGGCGGTCAGCCACGGGAACAGGGCCGCTTCCTGGAACATGAACGCGACCTTCCCGCCGCCGACGGTGACCTCCCCGGCGGTGGGCTGCTCCAGCCCGGCGACCAGCGACAGCAGCGTGGACTTGCCGCAGCCGGAGGCGCCGATCAGACAGACGAACTCACCCGGCGCGATCTGCAGCGAGATGCGGTCCAGCGCGCGGACGGCCGAGCTGCCGCGGCCGAACACCTTGGACACACCGGCAAGCCGGACAGATACGCTGGCCTTTCCCTGCGACGGGCGGGCCTGGCGCTCGATCAGAGTCATGGAACCCCCTAGGAGCTCACGGGCTGGCGCTGACCTGCGGCTCGCCGGCCGCGGCGAGCGCCTGGTTGAGCGGGCCGAGGTCGTAGATGCCGGTCAGGTTGACCGGCTTGAGCAGGCCGAGCGAGGCGGCCTGGCTGGCGTCGCTGGCCAGTGACGCCGCGTCCGGGTTGTTGGTGAAGGTAATCTCCTTGAACGCCGCCGACACGACGCTCGGCTTCAGCGCCTTGGCGGTGTAGGAGGCCAGCTCGGCGTTCGCGGCCGCCTCCGCGGCGGCCGGGTTGGCCTTGATGAAGTCGTTCGCCTGGACCTGGGCCTTGACCAAGTCCGCGACCACGGCAGGATGGGCGGACAGGAACGGCTGCGACACCACGAGCAAGGTGGTCACCCCGGGCTCGCGCAGCAGCACGGTGCCGCCGTCTTTGACCATCTCGACGTCGTAGGGCGCGGGCTCCGAACCGCCCGCTATCTGCCCGGACTTGAACTCGAGCACCGCGGCCGAGTTGGGGGCGGTCGGCTTGACGAAGACGTCCCCGCCGCCGGTCGTCGTGGTGGTCAGCCCGTTCTGCTTCAGCCAGTAGCGCAGCGCGACGTCCTGGGTATTGCCGAGCGACGGGCTCGCCAGCGTCTTGCCGCGGAGCTGGCCGGCGGAGGTGATGCCCTTTGCCACCACCACCGAGGCCCCGCCGGTGGCGGCGCCGGAGACAATCTTGATGGCGGTGCCGCCGGACTTCTGCCAGGCGTTGATCGCCGGGTTCGGCCCGACGTAGGCGGCGTCGAGCTGGTCGGCCAGCAGGGCCGTGGTTTCCTGGGTCCCGCTGCTGAACGCGGTGGGCTTGACCGTGCCCGCCGAGCCGAGGGCCTTGGCGAACAGGCCCTGCTTCAGCGCGACCAGGGCCGGGGCATGGGTGATGTTGGTGAGGAAGCCCAGCCTGACCGTGACCGACGCGCTACCCGAGCTGCTGCCCGAGCTTGCCGTGCTCGCGGAGGACGAGGAACATCCGGCAGCCAGCAGGGCGCCGCCTGCAACCGCCGCGGCGAGGACACGTCGCATCAATCTGCTCCCGAAATTTTCCATCGTTTATATAGGGAATCGCGATTACTATACAGCAGGCCGCCTGAGTAGGAAACGGCCGCGAGGGTCAGCTGCCCTGGTCGCCGGAGTCCTGCAAGGTCACGCCCACCACGGATGGGAACCTGGCCAGGCACTTCTCCAGGAGCGCGACGTCGGCATCGCTGGCCTTGCTGATTCCGAAGGTGACCTGATGCAGCGCATAGGCGGACTTGAGGTCGGAAGGCAGCGGCTGCGGGGTCACCGAAGGTGTCTTCGCGCAGGCCGCGCGGACCGCCATCCGCTGCGCCAGCGTCGTGCCCGGCCGGAAGGAGACGACGGCCTGCTGCTGCCCGAGCGCGGCGTCGAACCGGGAGCAGCCGGCCAGCGCCGTCACAGCCGCGAGCGCCACGGCAACCCCGGGCAGGACCAGCGGGCGGGGCCCTGCCACTACACCGCGTAGTGCCCGCATGATGCCAGCCTACGTGCACCGCCCGCCCGGCACGCCACCGGCCGGTCAGGCCGCCTGCCGGTGCCGCCGGTCAGGCCGCCTGGCCGGCGAACTGGGTGTGGTACAGGTCGGCGTACAGGCCGCCTTCGGCGAGCAGCTCGGCGTGCGAGCCGTGCTCCACGATGCGCCCGGCGTCCACCACGAGGATCTGGTCGGCCTCGCGGATGGTGGACAGCCGGTGCGCGATGACCAGCGAGGTCCGTCCGGCCAGCGCCGTCTTCAGCGCCCGCTGCACGGCCAGCTCCGACTCGGAGTCCAGGTGGGCGGTCGCCTCGTCGAGCACCACGACCGACGGGGCCTTCAGCAGCAGCCTGGCGATGGCCACGCGCTGTTTCTCCCCGCCGGACAGCCGGTAGCCGCGGTCACCGACCACGGTGTCCAGGCCGTCGGGCAGGCTGGCCACCAGGTCCCAGATGTGGGCGGATTCCAGGGCCTCGATGAGCTCGAGCTCGGTGGCCGAGGGCCTGGCGTACAGCAGGTTCGCCCGGATCGTGTCGTGGAACAAGTGCGCGTCCTGGCTCACCACGCCGACCACGTCGTGCAGCGACTCCAGCGTGACGTCCCTGAGGTCATGGCCGCCGATCCGCACCGCGCCCTCGCCGGGGTCATAGAGCCGTGCCGCCAGCGCGGTGATCGTGGTCTTGCCCGCACCTGACGGCCCCACGAGCGCGGTGAGCTTCCCTGACGGCGCGCGGAAGCTCACCTGGTCCAGCACCCACGTGGCCGGTCCCGCGCGCTCCGGGGCCGGCAGCGCGATGGATTCCAGCGAGGCGAGCGTCACCTCGTTCGCCGACGGGTACTTAAACGACACGGTGTCGAACTCGATGTCCGGGGCGACCTCGTCGGGCAGGCCGTCCGGGCTGTCGGCGCGCACCGTGGCCGGCAGGGCTGCCGCGCCGGGGCGGTCGGCGACCAGCGGCTTCAAGTCGAGCACCTCGAAGACCCGGTCGAAGCTGACCAGGGCCGTCATCACGTTGATCTGCACGTTGGACAGCGATGTGATCGGGCCGTAGACCCGGCCGAGCAGCGTGGTCAGCGCGACCAGCGTGCCGATCTCGAACACGCCGTTGATGACCAGGGTGCCGCCCAGGCCGTAGACCATGGCGGTGACCAGCGAGGCGAGCAGGGTGAGCGCGACGAAGAGCACCTGGCCGTACATCGCCTGCACGACGCCGATGTCGCGGACCCGCGCGGCCCGCTGGGCGAACAGCACCGACTCGTCGCGGGGCCGCCCGAACAGCTTGACCAGCAGCGCGCCGGCCACGTTAAACCGCTCCGTCATGGTCGAGCCCATCTCGGCGTTGAGCTGCATCGACTCGCGGGTCAGCCGCTGCAGCCTGCGGCCGACCAGGCGGGCCGGCAAGATGAACAGCGGGATCATGACCAGGGCGATGACGCTGACCAGCCAGGACAGGTAGAACAGCGTGATCAGTATGACGATCAGGCTCAGCAGGTTGGAGATCACCCCGGACAGGGTGGAGGTGATCGCCTGCTGCGCGCCGACCACATCCCCGTCCAGGCGGCTGACCAGCGATCCGGTCTGCGCCCTGGTGAAGAAGGCGATCGGCTGCCGCTGGACGTGGTCGAACACCTGCGTGCGCAGGTCATAGATGAGGCCCTCGCCGATCCTCGCGGAGAACCACCGGATCGCGAAGCCCAGCGCGGCGTCGAAGATCGCGACCGCGGCGACGGCGATCGCGAGCCCGATCACGATCTTGTCGTTGCGGGCCAGGATGCCGTGGTCGATGATGTCGCGCAGCAGCAGCGGGTTGACGACGGTGATCACCGCATCCAGCGAGGTGGCGAGGAGGAACGCGGCCAACACCAGCCGGTACGGCCGGGCGTATCCGGCGATCCTGCGGACCGTGCCCGGCTTGAGCTTCTGCTTGGTGATGCTGGGGTCCATGCGGAACCCGCGCCACATCATGTGGCCGTACATGCCCAGGGAAACCCCCAGCAGGCCGCAATTCGTTCCCGGTCAGGGCGGGAAACTCTCAGCTACCAGCGAAACCGGTGGGCCGCGCCGCGCGGCCGCTCAGTGCCTGCTGGAGCGCGCGCGTCGGGCAAGCCCGCCGCGCGGCCGCTCAGTGCCTGCTGGAGCGCGCGCGTCGGGCAAGCCGCCGCGCGGCCGCTCAGTGCTTTCCGGAGCGCGCGCGTCGGGCAAGCCGCCGCGCGCGCGCAGCGGGACCCCGGTCTCGGTGAGGATCCGGTGCACGAAGCCGTACGACCTTCCCGTCGAGGCCGCAAGCGAACGGATGCTCTCTCCCGAGGTGTATCTCGTGCTCAGGAGCGTTGCCAGCTTGCTGCGGTCCACGCCGGTCACCCGCGTGCCCTTCTTAGGCGTGTCAGGCACGTGCACCTCCCGTCGGGTGGGCTCACCAACGACTTACGCCGTCCCCCGGTAAATCATCAGCCATGACCCGCGGGCTTTGCTACCCACATGATGGGAAAACGTCGGGCGTTTCCCGGTCGGGCGCGGTAAGGCGCCGGTTATGCGAGGGCCACCAGGTCGGCGAAGTCCTCCGACCATGCGTCTTCGACGCCGTCCGGCAGCACGATCACGCGCTGCGGGCGCAGCGCTTCGACCGCGCCCTCATCGTGGGTCACCAGGACGACCGCGCCGCGGAAGGCCCGCAGCGCGCCGAGCACCTCCTCGCGGCTCGCCGGGTCCAGGTTGTTCGTCGGCTCGTCGAGCAGCAGCACGTTCGCGCCGGACACGACCAGCAGGGCCAGGGCCAGCCTGGTCTTCTCGCCGCCTGACAGCACGCCGGCCGGTTTTGCGACGTCATCGCCGGAGAAAAGGAACGAGCCGAGAACCTTGCGCTGCTGCGATTCGGCAAGGCCGGGCGCGGCGGAACGCATGTGTTCGGCGACAGTCCGTTCCGTCTCCAGCGTTTCGTGCTCTTGAGCGTAATAGCCGAGGCGAAGGCCGTGTCCTGGCGTGACTTTCCCGGTGTCCGGGGTTTCCAGCCCGGCGAGCAGCCGGAGCAGCGTGGTCTTCCCGGCGCCGTTGAGCCCGAGCACCACCACCCGGCTCCCCCTGTCGACGGCGATATCCACCCCGGAGAACACCTCGGCCGACCCGTACGATTTGGACAGCCCGGTGGCGGCAAGCGGGGTTCGGCCGCACGGCGCGGGAACGGGGAAGCGGAGCCTGGCCACCCGGTCGGCGGCCCGCTCGGCCTCGACTCCTGCCAGCAGCCGCTCCGCTCGCCGCTGCATGGTGTGCGCCGCCCGGGCCTTGGTCGCCTTGGCCCGCATCTTGTCGGCCTGGGCGATCAGGGCGCTTGCCTGCCGGCCCGCGTTCACCCGCTCCCGGCGGCGCCGCCGCTCATCGGTCTCGCGCTGCTGCAGGTAGGGGTGCCAGCCCAGGTTGTACATGTCGAGGCAGGCCCGCTGCGCGTCGAGGTAGTACACCTTGTTCACCACGTCGGCGAGCAGGCCCACGTGGTGGCTGATCACCACGAGCCCGCCGCGGCAGGCCTTGAGGTGGTCGCGGAGCCATGCCACCGAGTCGGCATCCAGGTGGTTGGTCGGCTCGTCCAGCAGCATCGTCTCCGCGCCGGAGAACAAGATCCTGGCAAGCTCGATCCGGCGCCGCTGCCCGCCGGACAAGGTGGCCAGCGGCTGGTGCAGCACGCGGTCCGGCAGGCCGAGGCTGGCGGTAAGGGAGGCGGCCTGCGATTCGGCGGCGTACCCGCCGAGCACCGCCAGGCTCTCCTGCAGGCTGCCGTACCTGCGGATGGCCTCGGCCGCGACCACGGGATCGGATGCGGACATCTGCGCCTCCGCGGCGCGCAGGTCGGCGCGGAGCTGATCCAGCCCGCGGGCGGACAGCACCCGGTCAATGGCCAGCATGGCCAGGTCGCCGGTGCGCGGGTCCTGCGGCAGGTACCCCACCGTGCCCGAGCGCCGCACCGAGCCTGCGGCCGGGGCTGCCTCCCCGGCGAGCACCTTGGCCAGGGTGGTCTTGCCCGCGCCGTTCCGGCCGACCAGGCCGATCCGGTCTCCCGCGGCGACCTGCAGCGACGCGCCCTCGAGCAGCAGGCGCGCGCCAGCCCGCAGTTCGATCCCGGTTGCCACGATCATGGTCAGCTGCTCCAGACAGAACGGACGAAAAAGGACAGACTTCTCCCCCGGCGCGCACCCTCAGTCCGTCATCAGCAGCACGTGCTCCAGTATAACGGTGCGGCGCAGGCCGCAACCGCGGCGATGTCACATCGCGGTTGCCGGATCCGGCGGATCCGGCGGATCGGGTGGCTCATTCAGCCGGATGCGGATCGCAAGGAATGCGCGGGGGGTGTCCTTGAGGACGGCGAGCCGCGGGTCGGGCACGGCCAGGAAGCGGTCCGCGGCGAGGTCAAAGTAGCGCGCCAGGCGCGGGTCGCCGCGCAGCTCGGCGACGGCGCGCTTGTCCCCGCCGAGCACCAGCGCGTCCATGCGGCCGTAACCGCCGAAGACCTGGGCTGCGGCGTCGGCGGCGGCGCGCAGCGCCATCGCAGCCTGGTTCTCCCTTCGCCTGGCGAAACGGTGCTGGGACCGCCCGCCCGCGGCGCTGCGGCCGTGCACCGGCCTGCGGCCGGTCTTGGAGCGCACCAGGGCGGGCGGCGACCCGGCGAACACGCCCGCCGCGTAGCCGCCCAGGCGCACCAGCAGCACGCCGACCGTGCGGTCGGCAGCGGCATGCGCGGCCAGCGCCGCCGCCATTCCCGCAGCCTCGGTCACCTCCGCCGCCGCCAGCGGGGGAAACGGCGGGTGGCATTCCGCGGCCGCCCCGTCTGCCGCGGTGAACGTCACCGTCGCGCCGGGCCGATCGCGGGAAGCAGCCAGCGGGCCGCCGTGACGGCGGGCGAATCCGGCGACCCAGGACGCCAGGCGTTCCGGCGGGACGTCGACCCAGCGCCCGCCGCCAGCCGCGGGCTTGTTCAGATGTTGAAGCCGAGGGCGCGGAGCTGCTCGCGGCCGTCCTCGGTGATGTTCTCCGGGCCCCACGGCGGCATCCACACCCAGTTGATCCGGAAGTCCGTCACCAGCCCGTCCAGCGCCTCCCGGGCCTGGTCCTCGATCACGTCGGTGAGCGGGCAGGCGGCGCTGGTCAGCGTCATGTCGATCGTCGCCACCTTGTCGGCGCCGACCTCGACGCCATAGACCAGGCCGAGGTCAACCACGTTGATGCCGAGCTCGGGGTCCACCACGTCACGCAGCGCCTCGAGCACGTCGGCCTGCTCCGCCGTCAGCGCGGCCTCGTTCTCGGCCGTCAGCGCGGCCTCGTTCTCGGTCATTGCGGATAACCCTCCTCAAGCGCCCGGGCGGTCGCGTCCTTCCACGCCATCCAGCCGAGCAGCGCGCATTTGATCCTGGCCGGGTACTTCGATACGCCTGCGAACGCCACCGCATCCTCGAGCAGCCCCTCGTCCGGCTGCGCCTGGCCTCTGGAGTGCATCAGGGCAAGGAATTCATCGTGGAGCGCCATCGCGTCACCAACGTTCTTGCCGATTACGAGATCGGTCATCACCGACGTGGCTGCCTTACTAATCTGGCAGCCCAGGGCCTCATAAGACACATCCGCCACGATGAGTTCGTCGCCGGCATCCTTAAGCGCCACCCGGAGGGTCACCTGGTCCCCGCAGACCGGGTTAACGTGATGCGCTTCAGCGTCGAAAGGCTCACGGAGCCCGCCGTGATGCTGGCTGGCAGCGTGATCCTTGATCACCTCTCCGTAGAGCGATTCGAGCGGCATCATGTTTCCCTCCAACCTCATGCTCCCCGGAGATGTTTCCGTCGGCGGGCAAGCAAGGGCGTGGTTGCGCCAACCATGCCCTCGGGTGGGCGTGGTTGCGCCAACCAAGGCCTTGACCCCCGTCCGGTTTCACGCGGGCGGCGAGCGCCAAGCCGACGGCGGTCAAGCCGTGCCGAAGAAACGCTGAGCATAGCGGATTCCTTCCGCCAGGGCGTCGACCTCGGCGTGGGTGTTGTACACGTAGAAGCTGGCCCGGGTGCTGGCTTGCACGCCCAGCGCGCGGTGCAGCGGCCAGGCGCAGTGGTGGCCGGTGCGCACCGCGATGCCGAGCTCGTCCAGTACCTGGCCCACGTCGTGCGGGTGCACGTCCTCGACCTCGACCGACACCGCGCCGCCGCGGTCCTTGGTGGTGGCCGGGCCGAGGATGCGCACGCCGTTGATCTCGCCGAGCGCGTCCAGCGCGTGCGCGGTCAGCGATTCCTCGTGCGCGGCGACACTGGCCATGCCCAGGCCGGTGAGGTAGTCGACGGCGGCGGCCAGCCCCGCCGCCTGCGCCACCGCGGGAACTCCGGGCTCGAACCGCTGCGGCGGCGGCAGGAACGTGCTGCCCTCCATCCGCACCACCTCGATCATCGACCCGCCGGTGAGGAACGGCGGCATCGCCTCGAGCAGCTCGCCGCGCCCGAACAGCACGCCGATCCCGTACGGGCCGAGCATCTTGTGCCCGGAGAAGGCGAGGAAGTCCACGCCGAGCTCGGTCACGTCGACCGGCTGGTGCGGCACCGACTGGGCGGCGTCGGCGAGCACCAGGGCGCCGCGGGCGTGCGCGGCACGGGCGATCTCGGTGACCGGCGGTATCGTGCCGGTGACGTTCGACTGGTGGGTCACCGCGACGATCCTGGTGCGCCCGGTGATCATAGGTTCCAGGTCGTCAAGGTCGAGCCGGCCGTCGGGTGCGACGGCCAGCCAGCGCAGCGTGGCCCCGGTCCGCTCGCACAGCTGCTGCCATGGCACCAGGTTGGCGTGGTGCTCCATCTCGGTGATGAGGATCTCGTCGCCGGGGCCGACGGCGAACCGCCCGCAGCGCGCGTTGCTCATGGCGTAGGCGACCAGGTTGATCGCCTCGGTGGTGTTCTTGGTGAACACGACCTCATCGGTCCCGGCGCCGATGAACGCGGCCACCTTGGCCCGCGCGCCCTCGTAGGCGTCGGTGGCCTCCTCGCCGAGCAGGTGGGTGCCGCGGTGGGCGGCCGAGTTGTGCCGCTCGTAGAACTCGCGCTCGGCGTCGAGCACCTGGCGCGGCTTGTGCGAGGTCGCGCCGGAATCCAGGTAGACCAGCGGCCTGCCGTTGCGCACGGTCCGCACCAGTACCGGGAAATCCCCGCGGATCGCCGCGACGTCCAGCGGGCCCGCCGTCATGCCGACACGCCCATGAAGCGCTCGTAGCCCTCGCTCTCCAGCAGTTCGGCCAGCTCCGGGCCGCCCTCCTCCACGATGCGGCCGCCGACGAACACGTGGACGAAGTCGGGCTTCACGTACCGCAGGATCCGGGTGTAGTGGGTGATCAGCAGCACGCCGTGACCCGGCTTTTCCCGGAACCTGTTGATGCCCTCGGACACCACCCGCAGCGCGTCGATGTCCAGACCCGAGTCGGTCTCGTCGAGCACCGCGACCTTCGGGTCCAGCAGCTGGAGCTGCAGGATCTCGTGCCGCTTTTTCTCCCCGCCGGAAAAGCCCTCGTTCAGGTTGCGCTCGGCGAAGGCCGGATCGATGTTGAGCGCGGACATCGCGGCCCGCAGCTCCCGCACGAAATCGCGCAGCCTTGGCGCCTCGCCGCGCACCGCGGTGACCGCGGTGCGCAGGAAGTTCGACACCGTCACGCCGGGCACCTCGACCGGGTACTGCATAGCCAGGAACAGACCGGCGCGGGCGCGCGCGTCCACCGACATGGCCAGCACGTCCTCGTCGTCCAAGGTGACGCTGCCGCGGGTGACCAGGTACTTCGGGTGCCCGGCGATCGCGTAGGCCAGGGTCGACTTGCCGGAGCCGTTCGGGCCCATGATCGCGTGCGTCTCGCCCTCGCGGACGGCCAGGTTCACGCCGCGCAGGATCTCCCGGTGCACGCCGGGCCCGCCGGCACCGCCGGCCGAATTGGCAGAGCCCTCCACGCTGACGTGCAGGTCGCGGATCTCCAGGGTGGCCACTATGACTCCTTCGTCGCGGCGACGTAGACGTCGTCGCCTTCGATCTTGACGGGGTAGACCGGCACCGGCTCGGTGGCAGGCAGGCCGGTCGGCTGCCCGGTCCGCAGGTCGAAACAGGAGCCGTGCAGCCAGCACTCTACCGTGGTGTCGTAGACCTCGCCCTCGCTCAGCGGCACCTCGGCGTGGGAGCACACGTCGCGGATCGCGTACACCTGGCCCCCGGCACGCACCACCGCGACCGGCTCGCCGTCCACCTCGACGCCGATCGCGCCCTCGCCCGGCAGGTCCGCCAGCGAGCAGGCACGGGTGTAGACAGGGGTTTCCGTCATCGCAGGGACCTCTCCAGCTCAACCTCGACCGCCTCGGCAACCCGGTCCCGCAGCTCGGGGACCTCGATGGTGCCGATGAGCTGGCCGAAGAAGCCGCGGATCACCAGCCGGCGCGCTTGAGCGTACGGGATGCCCCGGGCCATCAGGTAGAACAGGTGATGGTCCTCCAGCCTGCCGCTGGCGCTGGCGTGCCCGGCGCCGACGATCTCCCCGGTGAGGATCTCCAGGTTCGGCACCGAGTCCACCCGGGTGCCGTCGGTCAGCACCAGGTTCCTGTTGTACTCGTAGGTATCGGTGCCGGTCGCGTCGGCCCGGATCAGCACGTCGCCGATCCATACCGCGTGCGCCCCGGTGCCTTGCAGCGCGCCCTTGTAGGCGACGCGGCTGCGGCAGTTCGGCATGTCGTGGTCGACGAACAGCCGGTGCTCCAGGTGCTGGCCGGCGTCGGCGAAGTACAGCCCGGTCAGCTCGGCGTCGCCGCCGGGGCCTTCGTAGCGCACCGAAGGCGACAGCCGCACCACGTCACCCCCCAGGGTGACCGCGGTGTGCCGGACACGCGCGTCCCGCCCGAGGGTGACGTAGTGATGCGACACGTGGACCGCGTCGCCGGCCCAGTCCTGCAGGCTCACCACCGACAGCGATGCGCCGTCGCCCACGACGAGTTCGACGTTGTCGGCGTAGGTGGCGCTGCCGGAGTAGTCGAGCACCACCACGGCCCGCGAGTACGGCTCGGCCTGCACCAGCAGGTGGCCGTACCCGCTGGCGCCGCCGGAGCCGGTGACCGTCACCACGGTGGGCCGCGACGCGTCGGCTTCCGCCGGCACGGTGAGCACGGTCGCCTCGGAGAAGGACTGCCACGCCTGCGCGCTGACCCGGTCGGACGGGACGAACGACTTGCCGAGTCCAGTCAGCTCAGATCGTTCAGTCAAAACGAACGTGTCCACCTCGGGAGCCGCGTCTGTTTCCACGGTCACCTTCCCGGCGGGCAGCGGCGGGGAATCGGTGTGCAGCCCGCGGAGCCGGCGCAGCGGGGTGAACCGCCACTGCTCCTCGCGGCCGGCGGGCACTGCGAAGTCGGCCGGGTCGTAGGACTGCCGTTCGTGCAGCCTGGTCACGGGAGCTGACTCGATCGCCCCCTGCAGCCCAGCTGGCATCAGCCGACCGCCCCCTCCATCTGCAGCTCGATCAGCCGGTTCAGCTCGAGCGCGTACTCCATCGGCAGCTCGCGGGCGATCGGCTCGACGAACCCGCGGACGATCGTGGCCATCGCCTCGTCCTCGGTCATGCCGCGGCTCATC
>JAFAPY010000016.1 GCA_019246795.1 Streptosporangiaceae bacterium
CGCCGACGTGCCGGTGGACATGGCCGATGTCATGTTCGCGACCCAGCGCCCGCTCGCGGCCGCGGCGCTCAACGAGAACGCCACCGCGGCGGGCTGGAAGACCAAGCCGTCCTGGTTCCTGGTCTCCGAGCACGACAACGCGATCTCGCCGGACGCGGAACGGTTCATGGCGCAGCGGATGGGCGCCACGACCGACACCATTGACGGCTCGCACACCGCGTTCATCGCCAAGCCGGTCGCCGTGGCCACCTTCATCCGCCAGGCGCTGCAGTGACCTCATAGACCGAGATGCGGTCCTGGCTCTCCCGGTGAACGGGCCGCGGTCCCAGTCCTGGGGACGCTCCCGCAGCCGCAGGCCAGCCAGCCGGACCATCAGGTCCAGCTCACTCGTCGAACGTCACTCGCTGGCAGGTGACGGCCTGCGCCATCGGGTCGTCGGTCAGGAACTCCATCTCGACCGAGTCCTCGGCCAGCGCGCGGGTGGCGACCGTACCTATGGTCTCGCGTTCACCAGGCCTGTGCCGAGCGACGCCTGTCGCACTCTTCTGCCGCTGGCAGGGTGTGTGCGTCGTCAAGCTTGTTGTTGCGTGGACGATGCCGCCCCGGCGGCACATCGATGGCAGCCAGGGACAGCGACGTGGCGCCGGTACGAGCATCCGGCGATAATCTGCTGGCATGAACGGCGACGGGCTCCCAGCCCAGACCGAGCCCCCGGTCTCCGAGGACCTCCGGCAACGCGGGATCGACTACCTGCAGGAACTGTTGGCCAGCGGCAAGATCGATCTCGACCGTTTCCAGACAGCCCTCGATGCACTGCTCGGGGCCCATACCCAGGCCGGCTTCGCCTTGGTGGTTCGCAGCCTGCCGGCCCCCGTCGAATTCACTCCGCCCGCACGGCGGCGTCAAGAGCCGCTCCAGATCTCTACCTCGATGGGCGAGGTTCGCCTGGAGGGCCGCTGGCAGGTGAGCCGTCTCACCAAGATCGACACAGGTATGGGCTCGGTGACGATTGATTTGAGCCAGGCCGAGTTCGATGACCGGGACATCGAGATTGCCGTCCACACCCACATGGGGACAATCACCGTCATCGTTCCCCGCGGCCTCGAGGTCCGGCCAGTGGGCAGGAGCGGCCCGGTCAATACCGCCGCCCTTCAGCCGCCAATTCCAGGCTTTCCCATCGTGCGGCTCAGCGCCACCTGCGACATGGGCACAATCCGCGTGATGCATCCGGCCGAGAAAAGCCAGCGCCGCCGCAGATGGCGTCGGCAACGCAGCAAAACGACACCTCGGCCATGAACCGACAGCCACGACCCTTAGGGGATCCGTAGCCGAGAGCGGTGCTCATGCCGCCATTAGAGGACTCTCATGCTGCCGGGACGGACAACGAGGTCTGCCTGCGTATTTATGCGCTGGCCGCTGGACCGAGGATGCGCGCTCATGCCGCTGGGCGGGCGCTCGTGGCGTGGTGGAGATCAATCATCTCGGCGGACCGTGCCCGGGGTAAAAGCGGGCACGCAGACGGAAATGTACTCGGCACCGTCAGCTCCGGGAGTGCTGTACCGCACCCATTCCCCAGGTCTGGCATGAACTCCCTGACCGGCCTGCACCGTCATCTGGCCGCCATCAGACTCCACGACCAAGGCGCCGCGCAGGACGATCGTGAACTCATCGAACTCTGGATGCTGCCCGGGCTCAGCCCAGCCAGCGGGGCTGCGCATGTGCGCGATGCTCAGTCTTGCGTGGCCGGTGCTGGCCTGTCCCACGTACTCATCGATCAGCTTCGGCGGCTCTCCAGCCGCGGTAACCCGGCTCGGCGCGCGGATCAGTTCAGGCATGAGCGCCAGTATCCCGCAGGACGGGTCTTACCATGAGCCCACTGCAGGCTTATCCGCTTCGCGTATCGTGCGGATCGTCCGGCGAGGCTAAGTGGCCGCGATTGAGCGTGCCGGGTGCCGGCGTAAGCACAGTCGCCTGTTTTACGGCGAGCTCGGGCTTGCTTTATTCTGGCCGACTTCGATCAGGTGACCATCGGGGTCGCGGATGTATGCGCGGATTTCGCGGGCATGGTCCTTGGGCTCGGTCAGGAACTGGGCGCCCTTCGCCGACCACTCCGCGTAGGCCGTGGCAATGTCCGCGACCCTGATGTTCAGCAACGCGCTGGCCCGGCCGGGGTCAGCCGGCGGCGCGAGCGTCACCGTAGGCTTGTCATCGGTGGGGCCGCCGCCTACGTTGAGGATCAGCCAGCTGTTGGCGATCTTCAAGATGACCGGGTCGCGTTCCAGCACCACCGTGGCCCCGAACACCGACTGGTAGAAATCGCGGGACCGGTCCTAGTCAAAGACCACCAGGAAATGTGTGACCACGAACCCGCTCTGCGGAGCCGGGAACTCGTTGTCGGTCATCGGACCTCCTTGCACCTCGGCGAACGCTGCCGACTGACAACGGCGCGGCCGACAGCATGCTCTTCCTGAGTACATCCTCTCGCCGCCGCGCGCACCGTGCTGCCGCGTATCGCCGGCTCGGCGCCTGCGGTCGGGTGCAGGGATCAATCCTGGCCGCGTGCTTGAGCTGATCAGCCTGGACCTGGAGGAGATCGCTAACGCCGATTATCACTAAGCGAATCGACCCCTAGTCCGGTCAGTCGTACTGGTAACGGAGGGTCCGGCC
>JAFAPY010000025.1 GCA_019246795.1 Streptosporangiaceae bacterium
GGTCGGCGTGGGCACCCGGTTCGTGGCGGCCGCGGGCGGCCGCGGCGGCCTCGGCAATGCGGCCCTCGCGAGCCCGCGGCGCAAGGCGCCCGGGTTCGCCCTCAAGGGCGAGCCGGGGGAGCAGCGCGACATCGTCCTGGAGCTCAAGACGGTCGCCGACGTCGGCCTGATCGGCTTCCCCAACGCCGGGAAGTCCTCGATGATCTCGGCCATGTCCGCGGCCCGGCCCAAGATCGCCGACTACCCGTTCACCACCCTGATCCCGAACCTCGGCGTGGTCGAGGCGGGCGACGTCCAGTTCGTGCTGGCCGACGTGCCGGGCCTGATCCCCGGGGCCAGCCAGGGCAAGGGGCTGGGCCACGACTTCCTGCGCCACGTGGAGCGCTGCTCCACCCTCGTCCACGTGATCGACTGCGCCGCCGAACTTCCGGGCCGCGATCCGGAAGCAGACCTGTCGGTCATCGAGGCGGAGCTGGTCGCCTACGGCGAGGCCACCGGCGTCGGCGTGGCGGGACGGGGGCGGCTCGTCGCACTGAACAAGATCGACATCACGGCCGCACGCGAACGAGCCGAAAAGGCCCGTCCGGGCCTGGAAAAACGCGGTTACCAGGTGCATGAGGTCTCCGCCGCGACCGGCGAAGGCCTGCGCCAGCTGGGCTTCGCGATGGCGGCGCTGGTCGCCGCGGACCGCGCCGCCAAGCCCGCCGGACAACAGGCCCGCGCCCGGGTCCGGGTGCCGGTCCGGTCGGCCGTGGAGCCCGGCTTCGAGGTGGTGCGGCTCGGCCCGCAGACCTTCGGTATCCGGGGCGACAAGCCGCAGCGGTGGGTGCGGCAGACCGACTTCAGCAACGACGAGGCGGTCGGCTACCTTGCCGACCGCCTCGCCCGCCTCGGCGTGGAACAGGCGCTGGCCGAGGCGGGCGCCGAGCCCGGCGCAGAGGTCCTGATCGGCGACCCAGGTGACGAGGTCGTGTTCGACTGGAATCCCGCGGTCCCGATGAGCAGCGGGAACAGGCGCCGCGGCCCGCGCGGAACCGACCCGAGGCTGAGCCGGTGACCACAGCCCGGCCTGACATCGCAACGGCCGCAAGGATCGTGGTCAAGGTCGGCTCCTCCTCGCTCACCACCCCGGCCGGGGAGATCGCAGACGATCGCATCACCGGCCTGGCCGACGCCCTTGCCGCCCGCAGGCGGCAGCACGCCCAGGTGGTGCTGGTGTCATCCGGCGCGATCGCGTCGGGCCTGGCCCCGCTCGGGCTGTCCCGCCGCCCCCGTGATCTGGCCACCCAGCAGGCCGCGGCCAGCGTCGGGCAGGGGCTGCTCATCGCCAGGTACACCGCCGCGTTCGCGCGCCATGGCATCCGCGCCGGGCAGGTGCTGCTGTCCGCCGATGACCTGATGCGCCGCACCCACTACCGCAACGCCCAGCGCACCCTCGACCGGCTGCTCGAGCTGGGCGTGCTGCCCGTGGTCAACGAGAACGACACGGTCGCCACCGACGAGATCAGGTTCGGCGATAACGACCGGCTGGCCGCCCTGGTCGCGCACGTCACCCGGGCCTCCGCGCTCATCTTGCTGTCTGACGTCGACGGCCTGTACCACGGCGACCCGCGCCGCGGCCCGGGCCCGCCGCCGGCGCCGATCGCCGAGGTGCGCTGCCGGGCCGACCTGGACGGGGTCACGGTGGGCCGGGTCAGGCGGGAGGGCCGGCCGGTCCAGCCCGGCCAGGGAACCGGCACCGGCGGCATGGCGACCAAGGTCGAAGCCGCGATGATCGCGTCGGCTGCCGGGATCCCGGTCGTGGTCGCCGACGCGGCCAGCGCATCAGCCGCGCTGGCAGGCGCGGCGGTCGGCACCTACTTCGCGGCCGGCGGCCGCCGGCCCGCGACACGGCTGCTGTGGCTCCGGCACGCCGCGGTGGCCCGGGGCAGCCTGCGCCTGGACGAGGGAGCCGTCGACGCGGTGACCAGGCGCCGCACCAGCCTGTTGCCGGCCGGCATCACCGGCGTGGAGGGCGCCTTCGACGCCGGCGATCCGGTGAACCTGTGCGACGAGCAGGGCCGGACCGTGGCCCGCGGCCTGGTGAACTACGACGCGGCGGAGATCCCGGGCATGATGGGCCGCTCCACCAGGTGGCTGGCGAGCAGGCTCGGCCCGGAATACCAGCGCGAGGTCATCCACCGCGACGACCTCGTCGTCCTCTGAGATCCCGGCCTGGTGGATGAGGAGGTGGCGCTGGACCTGGGCTTCGGTGCCGCGGAGCGCCGCCTGCTGCTCGGCCACCTGCAGCTGACCGGCGAGTTCAGCCGCAGCGTGGTTGGCGTGGTCGTCGACGGCATCGGTTCGGGTGAGCTGGCGCCATGGGTCCGCCGGGCAGGCGTTCCGCGAGGTGCTGCGGGCCTGTGACCATGATCCCGGGCGTCTCGGTAATCCGGCATCGCCGCTGCGGGAACTGGTGTTTCAGATAGCACGTACCATTTGTGCTTCGCGAAGGATAGTGCGCCGAATTTGGCCGCTTTTCCTTCGCTGGGCACAAATCCTCCGCCCTAAAACCGTCAGTGCTTGCTGGAGCGCGCGCGTCGGGCAAGCCGCCGCGCGGCCGCTCGGGCGCAGCTGTCAGTTGTCGTTGTCGCGGTTGCCGCGGTTGGGATTGGACAGCCGGTCGAACAGGCCGGCGCCGGTCCTGGCCGCGTTCTCCGCCGCGCCGCGGAAGATCCCGATCAGCGGGTCCTCCGAGCGGTTCCAGGAGTCCTGGTAGGCCCGCGCGGCGTTGCGCAGCGCCTCGCCGACCGACGCGGTGCGGTCACCGTCCCGGCGCAGGTAATCGCCGCTCAGGATCCGCTCGTATTCGCCGCTTTGCGCCCACCGGTCGAGCTCGGCGAAGCGGACCACCGCGAACGGGTGGGTGTTGCCCTGAAGCTGCAGGATCTTCAGCACGCTGTCCCGCAGGTCGGGCACCGCGTCGTACTCGTGCGCCTGGTCGTGGAAGGCGTCGGCGTTCATCTCGGCCAGCTTGGACCCGCCTGCCGTCTTCATCAGCGCGCGCCGCGCGGCGTCGACGTCCTGCCCGGCCAGCAGCCCGGCCCGGTCGCAGGACAGCTCGGACTTGCGGTACCACTCCTCAAGGCCCCAGATGATCGCCCGCAGCCCGACGTAGCCGAGCGGCATCCACGCGATCCGCTGCGCGAGCAGGATCAGGTTGTACAGCATGGTGCGGTAGACCGCGTGCCCGGACAGCACGTGTCCCAGCTCGTGTCCGACGATGAACCTGAGCTCCTCGGCGTCCATCAGGTCGACCACGCCGGTGTTGACCACGATGAACGGGCTGTTCGTGCCGAGCGCCATCGCGTTCACCAGCGGAGCCTGGGTGACGTAGAGCTCGGGCACTGTGTCCATGTCCAGCACGTACGCGCCGTCTCGCAGCATCTCGTGGATGTGCGGGAACTGCCGTTCGGAGACCTTCACTCCGCTGGCGAGGAAATTAAGCCGCATCGCCCGCTCGTTGAACAGGCCATTCAGCAGCTTGAGCAGCGTGTCGAAGCCGGTGAGCTTGCGCAGCGCCACCAGCGCCGAACGATCCGCGGGATGCTCGTAGGCGCGGGAGGAGATGCCGGGCAGCCGGACCCGCGCGCGATCAGGCACTGAAGTCATATCTCGTATGGTAGCCCGAGCGCCGAGCGGTTGGGCCGGTACCATGGCGACGGCATGAGGAAGGATGAGCATATGCGCCGGCTCGGCGTGATGGGCGGCACGTTCGACCCCGTCCACCATGGCCACCTCGTCGCCGCCAGCGAGGTCGCGCACATCTTCGCGCTCGACGAGGTCGTCTTCGTGCCGACCGGGCAGCCTTACTCCAAGAACGTCCGCGCCGTCTCGCCCGCCGAGGACAGGTACCTGATGACGGTGATCGCCACCGCGTCGAATCCCCGGTTCAGAGTCAGCCGGGTTGACATCGACCGGCCGGGCCCCACCTACACCATTGATACCCTGCGCGACCTGCGCGCCGCCGCCGGGGCGGCCGACGAGCTGTATTTCATCACCGGCGCCGACGCGCTGGCCGAGATCCTTACCTGGCACGACGCCGACGAACTGTTCGCCCTGGCGCATTTCGTAGGATGTACCAGGCCGGGGCACCGGCTGTCCGGGGCGGGCCTGCCTGACGGCAAGGTGAGCCTGGTGGAGATCCCGGCGCTGGCCATTTCCTCCACCGAGTGCCGCGCCAGGGTAGCGGCGGGCGAGCCGGTGTGGTACCTGGTGCCGGACGGGGTAGTGCAGTACATCGCCAAGCGCGGCCTCTATGTCAAGGCCGGGGCGTGAGATGGTAAGAGGAGACCAGCCAACCGAAGGAGGCCGGCAAGCACCCGTGACAGCCACACCGAGGGCCCTGGAGCTCGTGGAGACCGCCGCCCTGGCCGCGGCGGACAAGCTCGCCGACGGCATCATCGCCTACGACGTCAGCGACCAGCTGGTGATCACAGACGCCTTCTTGCTGTGTTCGGCGTCCAATGACCGGCAGGTGCGGGCCATCGTCGATGAGATCGAGCTGCGGATGCAGCAGGCGGGCGCGGAGCTTGTCCGCCGGGAGGGCGAGCGCGAGGGCCGCTGGGTGCTGCTTGACTATCTCGACGTGGTGGTGCACGTTCAGCAGGCCGAGCAGCGCAGCTACTACGCGCTGGAGCGCATCTGGAAGGACTGCCCGCAGATCCCGCTCCCCGAGCTTGTCAGTGTTGCCCCGGGGGGACGACCCCCGCAGCCCTCTCGCGCGGTGAGCTCCCGCCCCCCGTCCCCCCTGGCGTCCCCGCTTGACCCAGGGAGGACGCGCTGAGCGCTGCGCCGCCTCCCCGTACCCCCCCGGGGGTCCGGCTGGTGCTGTGGCGGCACGGCCAGACGCTGTGGAACGTCGAGCGCCGGTTCCAGGGGCAAAGCGACATCCCCCTGGATGAGACCGGACACGCGCAGGCCGAACGCGCGGCCAGGCTGCTGGCGGCCCTGCGCCCCGCCCTGATCGTGTCCTCCGACCTGAGCCGCGCCACCGGCACCGCGGCGCCGCTGGCCAGGCTGACCGGCCTGGACGTGGTCTTGGACAAGGATCTGCGGGAGCGGCATGGCGGAAGCTGGGAGGGGCTGACCGACGGGCAGATCCGCGAGCGGTACCCCGCCGAGCACGCCTCATGGATGCCGCCGGACGGCGAGTCGCACGCGGCGGTCGCTGACCGGGTCGCGGGCGCGCTGCTGCGCGTCGCGGCGGTGATGACGGGGGACGACCTGGCCGTGGTGGTCAGCCACGGCGCCGCGCTGCGGCTCGGCATGTCCCGGCTGCTGGGCCTGCCTGACGAGCTGTTCGGTGTGCTCGGGCCGCTGTCCAACGGCTCCTGGTCGCTGCTCAGCAACCGCTGGGGCCGGTGGCGGCTGCTCGAACACAATGCGGGCACCCTGCCCGAGCCGATCTTCAGCGACGACCGATGACCTCGGTCACCGTGACCTGGTACGGGCAGTCAGGTTTCCGGCTCGCCGCAGACGGCGTGAACGTGCTGATCGACCCGTTTTTGTCTCCCGGGGCTCACCGGCGCTACCCGCCGCCGGCCTCGGGGTCCGTGTCTACCACGCCGGCGACAGCCTGCTGTACCCGGCACTGCCGGGCATCGTGTCCGGGCTCGCGCCGGACGTGCTGATGGTCCCGGTCAACGGCCGGGACTACATGCGGGAGTCATCCGGGATCGTCGGCAACATGGACGAGGCCGAAGCCGCCTGGCTGTGCGCCGAGGTCGGCTGCTCGCACGTCATTCCCATGCACTACGACGCGGTGCGGGGCAACACCGGCGACGCAGGCCGCTTCGCGGCCCTGGTCCGCGAGTCCGGCAGCCCCGCCGCCGTCCTCCTGCCGCCCCGCGCCAGGCCGGTCACTGTCGCCGTGCCTTTACGCCGTCGGCGTGTCGGTCTCGGCTGGGCGCGCCGCGGTCGGGCACAATAGCAGCGAGCGGACATACGCGAGGGCCCCTCCATGTATGAGATGGAGGGGCCCTCCCGGCCTTGCCGCGCCAGTACTGCCAGTTGCCCGGCCTTCCCGGCGCTGGCCGGCTACCGCCAGTGCCAGACACCCGCCCGAGGCACCGGTTTCCCGGTCTCCCGGCCGTTCCCGGAGTCTCCTCCAGGTGGAGCCCGTTTCCGGCGATGAAGTATTTCTACTGCTTTCCGGTGCACAGCGCAAGGGGCTGCGGGCAAATTTTCTTGAGTTTTTGGCTGTCCACATGGTTTCCACACCTTCGGCGAGGTTATCCGCATCCGAAGCCATTTATGCACCGCCCGTCCACAGCATATCCACAGATCACCTGGCGTGATCAAAACGCCACTGCCGCGGGTAATTGTCTCGTTATCTGAATATAACGCACTGTCGCAGCGGGTGCCGCAGGCGTCACGGCGCGATCGCCGGGAGGCGGCACCTGCGGCCCCCGGCCGCCGCAGCCCGCGCGGACACGGGACCTGGTGGCCGTATCCGGCGCTGGCCCATGCCGTGAGCGCAGCTGTGCCCGGCTGCTCGGACGCCGGGCAGTGGGTACCGGCCAGGCACCAGGCTGCGCCGATGCCCTTGAACCGCGTCAGCGCAGGTCAGCAGGGCCCATGGGGTGAACAAAGCCCGGAGCGGCCGGTCGGCGGCCGCCCTTGGCTGCGTCCGGTTCCCCGGGCGGCCCCGGAGTGTCGCAGCCGGCATCTTGCCATGCGTGGCCTATGTTGGGACAGTGGAATGGTGTGCCCGATGTGTGCCGCAACGTAGCGGTCTCGCCTCGATCGCCGGATTACTGCCAGCCCGGCCGCCAGAGACCACGATAATCCGCGAAAGGATGTGAGCTGAGTGGCCTTCTTGAGAACTCTCTTCAGTACGACTGGCCTCCTCATTATGGTTTACATCCTGATTGGCGTCTTCTTCAACACGGCGCCTCCCCATTTGCCCACGACCGCGGGCAGCTTCGCGTCGGTGCACAGCTGGGTCCAGTACATTATCTCGATCCTGTTCTGGCCTTTGGCCCTGTGGCACCCAACCTTCATTGTGGGTAAGTGGGAGCCCTGAGATTGCACGGGTCGCCGAACATCGCGACCGGGTTGTCCCAGCACACCGCGCGCAGCCACTGCTCACCAAGGCCGAGCCCGGCCAGCGCGGCGATCTGGTGTGCGTAGGGATACGGGATGTTGGGAAAATCACTGCCGAGCAGCACCTTGCCGGCCAGCCCCAGCTCGCGCGCCAGCGGCAGCGCGGCGGCGGGAAACGGAGCGAGCGCGCCGAAGAAGCCGGTGAACACCATCGTGGTGTCCAGCGTCACCCCCTCGTAGCCGGCGGCCAGCCGCAAGAACGCCTGGTAGTCCGGCGCCCCCATGTGCGCGACAATCGCGGCCAGCCGCGGATGCCGGGCCAGCAGCGACCCGAACGGCCCGGGGCCCGTGTACCTGGCGGCCACCGGCGCGTGCCCGGCGTGCACGACCACTGGGACCCCGGTCTCGGCCAGCAGCCCCCACACCGGGTCAAGCAGCGGGTCGTCGGGCGGGAATCCGCCCACCTGCAGGTGGACCTTGAAGATCCGCGCCCCGGCATCCAGCGCCCGGCGCACGTAGCCGTGCACACCGGGCTCGGGATAGAACGTCGCCGACGGCAGGCATCCCGGCGTGGCCTGCGCGAACGCCAGCGTCCACGCGTTGAGGTCCGCCGCCATGCCGGGCCGGTGCGCGTAGGCCAGCGCGCTGAACAGGCGCACGCCCATGGCCCGCAGGTGCGCCACCCGCTCCGCGTCGCTCCACTGGTACCGGACCGGCCACCGAACGCCGACCAGCGGGCCGGCCTGGTCGAAGTACTCCCACACCCGGCGCAGCATCCGCGGCGGCAGGAAGTGGGTGTGCACGTCGGCGAGGCCGGGGATTCCCAGCGCCCGGCAGAACCCCGGCAGGTTCGCATCCTCCTCCGGCGGCCTCGTCACGCCTGTCACAAGCAAAACCCTTTACCAGAACGACCTGATGTCTGTCGCTTGTTGACCATCATCCCGGGTAGCGCGCATGATCCGTACTAATGGCAGGAAGGGACAGTGATCCGAGATGAGCGACGCGGCGGCACCGGTTCCGTTCACTGAATCGAAGGCACCCGAAACCGCGGAGCGGCTGCACCGCGGGGCGCTGGGGCTAGTCGACATCTCCGCGTCGACGATGGCCAACATCGGCCCGGCCTACAGCTTCTACTTCGGCTTCGCGGGGATCGTGATCTTGGCCGGCCTCGCCTCGCCGCTGGTCGTGCTCGTCGCCGCCGTCGCCATCACGCTGCTCGGCAACACG
>JAFAPY010000046.1 GCA_019246795.1 Streptosporangiaceae bacterium
TGCCGGGCCGCCAGCCGCGGCGGCCCCGGCGGCCCCGCCAGGCTGCGGCTCCGGCTGCCCTGCGTCGTGCCGGCCTGCCCGCGGGATCAGCACCCGCAGCACCACGGCCGCCGCCGCGGTCGCGGCCAGGGTCGGCAGCAGGCTGGCGAACGTCGCGGTCGGCCGGGTCGCGGCGGCGGTCACCCCCACCGCCCCGAACACCGCAATGCCGGCCATGCCGTAGCTGAGCCGCCGCACCGCCAGCATGCCGATCACCGCGGCGAAGACGGCGATCAGCACCAGGATGGCGCCCACAAGCACCTGCTTGTCATGCGAGCCGAACTGCCTGATCGCGAAGTTCTTCAGCCACGGCGGCGTCAGGTCGATCTGCAGCTGCCCGACGGCGACCACCGGCGAGCCGCTCGCGCCGGTGAGCCCGGCCACGAGCTGTCCCACGCCCAGTGCGGCGGCCGCGGCCAGCAGCCCGGCCACGGCGCCACGTGCGCTCCTCATGTCTTGTATTCGGCGCGGCAGGCCCCGAGGTTTGGCCAAACCTCGGCCGGTGCTGTTACGAATTACTGTTATGGACATCCCGGGTCCTGCTGCCCCGGGGGGACGACCCCCCCAGACCCCCCCGCGGGCTGCCCCGGGGGGACGACCCCCCCAGACCCCCCCGCGGGCTGCACCGGGGGCTGCGGACCCCGCCAGGCACCAAGCCGGACGCGGCACCGACCTTGCCGCGCAGCTCCGGCTGGTGGCGCGCGGCGACGCCGCGGCGTTCGACGCCGTCTACACCCGGGTCGCGGCACCGGTGTTCGGCATCGTCAGCCGGGTGGTCCGCGATCCCGCCCAGTCCGAGGAGGTCACCCAGGAGGTGCTGCTCGAGGTGTGGCGGACCGCGGCCAGGTTCGACGCCGCGCGGGGCAGCGCGATGACCTGGGTGATGACGATGGCGCACCGGCGCGCGGTGGACCGGGTCCGTGCGTCGGCCAAGCAGTCCGAACGCGAGCGCCGCACCGCGGCGGCCCAGATCCCGTTCGACGAGGTGGCCGAGGCCGCCGAAGCCAGCCTGGATCGTGAGCGGGTGCGGCGCTGCCTGGACTCACTTACCGAGATACAGCGCGAGTCGGTCGTCCTCGCCTACTACCGCGGCTACACCTACGGCGAGGTGGCCAGCCTGCTCAGCGTGCCGGCGGGTACGGTGAAGACCAGGATGCGTGATGCGCTGATCCGGCTGCGCGACTGCCTGGGAGTGGCCCGATGAAGCTCACCGGGATCAGGCTCCACCGCACGGGCAGGGAACCGCACACCCTGGCAGGCGCATACGCCATGGACGCGCTGGCCGAAGCCGACCGGGCCAGGTTCGAGCGGCATCTGGCGGGGTGCGAGGCGTGCGCGCAGGAGACCGCCGGCCTGCGCGAAGCCGCCGCCGCCCTGGGCGCCGCGGCTGCGGCCAGCCCGCCGCCCGGCCTGCGGCAGCGGGTCATGGCCGCCGCGGCGACCACCAGGCAAAGCGGCCCGGCGAGTGTGCGGGTCCGGCCGCGGCTGCGGGCGGTGCTCGCGGTCGGCGCCGCCGCGGCGGCCGGGCTGGTCGCCCTGGCGGTGGTGTTCGGCGTGGCGAACGGCAGCATGCGCCAGCAGCTGAACCAGGCGCAGGCCAGCAGCCAGCAGATCGCCGCGGTGCTGACCGCGCGGGATGCGACGATGATGACCCGGCCGGTCACCGGCGGCGGCACCGCGACGATCGTGATGTCGCCGTCCCGGCACGCGCTGGTGTTCACCGCCGCGGGCCTGCCCGCGCTGCCGCCGTCGCGCGGCTATGAGCTGTGGCTGATCGGCCCGCGCGGCGACCGCCCGGCTGGCACGCTGCCGATGCACAGCGGCATGACCGGCCCGGTCATCGCCGCAGGACTGCATCACGGGGACCGCCTGGGCCTGTCCGCCGAGCCTGCCGTCGGCGCGCCGCGGCCCACCGGGCCGATGATCCTCGACCTGCCGCTATGACCCGGGCCGCTGTGACCACGACGGTGCTGGGCCTGGACCTGGGCACCAGCCAGCTCAAGGCGGTGGCGAGCACCCCGGACGGGACCGTGCTGGCACGCGCCAGCGCCGGCTACCGCCTCAGCGCGCCCCGGCCGGGCTGGGCCGAGGCCGAACCGGAGGACTGGTGGCGCGCGGCGCGCACCGCGGTGCGCTCCATGGAAGGTCCCGCTCTGGCTGAGGTCTGCGCCATCGCCATCACCGGGCAGATGCATGGCGTTGTCCTAGTCACAGAACGAGCGGTGGTGCTCCGGCCTGCGATCGTCTGGCTGGACCGCAGGGCGGCGGCCCAAGCCGGTGCATACCGGCGGCTGTCGCCGGGGATGCGCGAGCGGCTCGGCAACGCGCCGAGCCCCGGCATGGCAGGCCCGCTGCTGCTGTGGCTGTCGGCGAACGAGCCCGGCGCCTACCGGAAGGCCCGCTGGATGCTGCAGCCGAAGGACTGGCTGCGGCTGCGGCTGACCGGCAAGCCGGGCACCGACCCCACCGACGCGTCGGGCACGCTGCTGTTCGACCTGGGCCGCGGCACCTGGGCTGCCGACGCGGTGGCGGCGCTCGGGCTGCGCGCCGAGCTGCTGCCGCCCGTCGCTGCGCCGGCGCACGTTGCGGGCACCCTGCGGTCGGACGCGGCAGCTGGTCTGGGCCTGCGTCCCGGCCTGCCGGTGGCCACCGGAGCCGCCGACACCGCCGCGTCCCTGCTGGCCGCCGGCCTCCCCGAAGGCTGGGGGCTGCTCACGCTCGGCACCGGCGGCCAGTGGATCGTGCCCGCGGCGCCGACGGCCCGCGCCGATGGCAGCGGCAGGACGAACCTGTTCTGCTCCGTCAACGGCGGGGCCTACCGGCTGGCCGGCGCGCAGAACGTCGGCGCGGCCCTGGACTGGGTGCGGCGCACGCTCGGCGCCACCTGGGACGAGCTGTACGCCACGGCGGCGCGCCCGTGGCAGCAGGCGGGTCCGGTTTTCCTGCCGTACCTTGCCGGCGAGCGCGGCGACGAGTACGGCCCGGGCGGCACCTGGGCCGGCCTGGCCCTTGCGCACCGGCGCGATGACCTGATGCGCGCCGCGCTGGAAGGCGTCGCCTTTGGCCTGCGCTCCAAGCTCGATGACCTGCGGGCGGCCGGCGTCGCACCGCAGCAGGTCCAGCTCGGCGGCGGCGGCAGCCGGAACCAGGCCTGGCGCACGCTGCTGGCTGGTGCGCTGGCCGTGCCGCTGCACCCGGCCGGGGACGGATGGCTCACCGCCCGCGGCGCCGCGATGATTGCCGCCGCGGCGGCCGGGTACCGGGAAACCGCCGTTCGTCCGGCTGAAAAACCGGCTGAAAAATCAGCGGCGGTCCCGGGCGCAGCGCCGGAGGCCGAGCAGGGATACCGCCGGTTCCGGTCCTGGTCCGCCGCGGCCCGCCAGGACCCTGCCGCAGCCAGGCCAGGACCGTTGCCGGATAAGGTGCTTACTGGCGGCGTGTCGGAGAAGGAGCCGCAGTGAGCGACTATCCAGCGATGATCACCACGGTGAACCACACCGAGCCGGTGCCGCGGCGCATCCGGGCCTACCTCGGCGGCGAGAAGGTCCTGGACAGCACCCGGGTCACATACGTCTGGGAGTGGACGCATTACCCCCAGTACTACATCCCGGTCGCCGACGTGCGCCGCGACCTGCTCGTCCCCGAAGGGCACACCCAGCGCACCGGCCGCGGTGCCGCCGAGCTGCACGCGCTGAAGGCGGGCGGCCTGCACCGCCCGCGGGCCGCCCGGCTGATGACCGAGTCCCCGATAGCCGGTTTGGCCGGCACCGTCCGTTTCGACTGGGACGCGCTGGACGCTTGGTTCGAGGAGGACGAGCAGGTGTTCGTGCACCCGCGCAGCCCCTACGTCAGGGTCGACGCGCTGCGTTCCGACCGCCCGGTGCGCGTCGAGCTGGACGGCGCGGTGCTGGCCGACTCGCCATCGCCGGTGATGGTGTTCGAGACCGGCCTGCCGACGCGCTACTACGTCAGCCGCACCGCCGTGGACTTCCGGCACCTGATGCCCAGCGACACCGTGACCGCGTGCCCGTACAAGGGCGTGACCAGCGGTTACTGGTCGGTCCGCGGCGGCGGCGCCGTGCACAAGGACCTGGCCTGGAGTTATGACTTCCCGACCCGCCAGCTGCTGCCCATCGCCGGCATGATCGCCTTCTACAACGAGAAGGTCGACATCTTCCTGGGCGGCCAGCCGCTCGAGCGGCCGGAGACGCACTTCTTCCGGGCCGGCCGCGGCCAGGGGACCTAGGCCCCGGCCCGGGTCGCCGTGAGGCCGCCCCGGCCCGCGTCAGGCGGCCCGGCGGTAGGCGCGCACCGCCAGCGGCAGGAACACCACGAAGATCCCGGCTATCCACGCCAAGCTCCGCCACAGGTTCGCCTCGATCGGGCCGCCGAGGGCCAGCGCGCGCATGGTGTCGACGACGTAGGTGACCGGCTGGTGGTTGGCGAACGCCTGCAGCCAGCCCGGCATCGTCGCGATCGGCACGAACGCCGAGGACACGAACGTCAGCGGGAACAGCCAGATCATCCCGAACGCCTGCACCGATTCCTCGTCCCCGATGGCGAGCCCGGTAAAGGCGGCGATGCAGGCGAAAGACACGCCGAACACCGTGGCCAGCACGACCATGGCCACGGCCGGGCCGGCGCCGTTGAGGAACCGGAACCCCACCGCGTAGCCCACGCCGACGATGATGACGATCGTGATGACCATCCGCCCGGTGTCGGCGACCAGCCGCCCGGTCAGCACCGCCGAGCGCGCGATCGGCATCGACTTCAGCCGGTCGATCACGCCCTTCTTCAGCTCCTGCGCGAGCACGATGGCGGTGCCGAACGTCGCGAACGCCGCGGTCTGCGCGATGATGCCCGGGATCAGGAATTCGACGTAGCCGCCAGGGACCGGCACCGGGATCGCGCCGCCGAACACGTAACGGAACAGCAGCACGAACATCACCGGCTGGATCACCGTGAACACCAGGTAGGCCGGAACCCGCAGCCACACCAGCAGGCTGCGCCGGCTGAGCGTGAGCGTGTCGCTGACCCCCCAGCGGACGCGTTCGGCCAGGCCTGGTGCCGGTGCCGGCGCTGTGATCGCCGTCATGACGCTGTCCTCACTTTCTCTTCTTCCCGCTCCCCGCCGGAGCTCCGGCGGCGCCCGCGGCCTGCGCGCCCGCGGCCGGCCGGCTGGCCGTCTTCCTCCGCGGCGTGCCCGGTCAGCGCCAGGAACACGTCGTCGAGCGACGGGCGGCGCAGCGCCAGGCCGCGGGTGACCACGCCTGCCGCGTCCAGGCCGCGTACCGCCTCGATCAGCGCGTCGGACCCGCCGCCGCCGACGCCCACGTTGACCACGCCGGTCTCGGTGTCGGCATGCGGCTCGCCCTCGCCGATCGGCGCGATCGCCGCCACCGCCTCGGGGATCCTGCCGCGGTCAGGCACCGTGAACTCGATCACGTCCCCGCCGACCCTGTTCTTCAGTTCTTCCGATGTGCCGGCGGCGATGACCTGGCCCTGGTCGATGACCACGATCTCGTCCGCAAGCTCGTCGGCCTCGTCGAGATACTGGGTGGTGAGCAGCAGGGTGGTCCCGCCTGCCGCCAGCGACCTGATGACGTCCCACATCCCCAGCCGCGACCGCGGGTCCAGCCCGGTCGTCGGCTCGTCGAGGAACAGCACCCTGGGCTGCCCGACCAGGCTGGCGGCCAGGTCCAGGCGGCGCTGCATGCCACCGGAGTAGGTCTTCGCGGGCCGGTTCGCCGCGTCGGCCAGCCCGAACTGCTCCAGCAGTGCCGCGGCGCGGCTGCGCGCGGTCGCCCGGCTCAGGTGGTACAGCCGCGCGATGATCTCCAGGTTCTCCCGCCCGGTCAGCTCCTCCTGGATCGCGGCCGACTGCCCGGCCAGCCCGATCGACCGGCGGACCGCGGCGGCCTCCCGCACCACGTCTCGGCCCTCCACCGCGGCGCGCCCCCCGTCCGGGGGCAGCAGGGTGGTCAGGATCCGCACCATGGTGGTCTTGCCGGCGCCGTTGGGCCCGAGCACCCCGAGCACCGTGCCGCGCGGCACCGACAAGTCGATGCCGCGCAGCGCGTGCACCTGCCCGAACGACTTGGTCAAGCCCTCCACGAGGATCGCGGGACCCCCGGTGTTTGCTGGCATCTCTCGCCCTTCCGCGCAGCGCCCGGCCGGCGCCGGCTCCGTTCAATACGATGTATCGCGTTCGGTGTGATGTCAAGCTATATCGCGACGTTGCCGACCGCGGCCCGCCATCAGACGACCCTAGGGAGTGCAACGCCTGCTGGCCAATCATTTGATCCGCGCAGGTATGACGGCGCTGCGCAGCGGGATTCATCGCGCCCCGGCCCGGCGCCTGCTCAGCCGGGCAGCCCTCCCAGGAACCTGGCCACGATCGGGCCGCAGGTGGGGCCGCCGTTGCCGCTGGAGTCGACCACGAGCGCCGCGAACGCGATGTTCCCGCGGAAGCCCATCAGCCAGGCGTCGGTCTTGAGCGGCGTGCCTGTTCCGTACTCGGCGGTGCCGGTCTTGGCGTAGGTTCCGCCCGGCAGGCCCTGCCCCGCCGCGGTGCCCCGGGCGACGACGGAGGCCATCATCTGGTGCAGGTCGCTGACGGTCGCCGCAGGCAGCGTGCCGATCACCGTGCCGCCGGAGGCGCCGGCCGCGCCCGTGACCAGGCTCGGCGACCGTGTCGTGCCGGTGTCGGCGGCCGCAGCGACCATAGCCATGGCCAGCGGCGACATGAGGACCCGCCCCTGCCCGATAGCCGTCGCGGCCAGGTCGGCCTCATCCGACGGCTGCGGCACCGAGCCGCCGAACGCCGCCAGCCCGAGGTGCGGGCTCCTGCCCACCCCGAACATGGCCGCCGCCGCGGGCAGGTCGGCCCGCGCCAGGTGGCCGGCGGCCAGCTGGATGAAGGCGGTGTTGCACGACTCGGTGAAGGCCTGCAGCACCGTGCTCACCGGCGCCTCGCCCTCGGCGTTGCGGAAGACCTCGCCGTCCACTGTGGTGGCGGGCGGGCAGCTTGCCGGCGAGGCCGGCGTGATCCCGTGGCCGAGCAGCGCCGCCGAGGTAATCACCTTGAAGGTCGAGCCCGGCGGGAATCCGCCGTCGATTGCCTGGTCGAACTCGCCGGAGTTGACCGACACCGCCGCGAGCACCGCCCCGGTGCCTGCGTTCACGGCGACCAGCGCGGCGCTCTTCTTCTCGCCGGACAGCGCCGCCTCGGCGGCCCGCTGCACCGCCGGGTCGATCATGGTGCGGACCGGGGTGCCCGGACGGGCCGGCAGCGTGGCCAGCGTGGCGACGCGGAAACCGCCGGGGCCGAGCACCGCGACGGTCGCGCCCGGCGTCCCGGCAAGCCGGCGTTCGTAGGCCTGCTCCAGGCCGGTATGGCCTACGACGCTGGCCGCATCATAGGGCGGCCCGAGCTGGCCCAGCTCCTGGGCGGTGACCGGCCCGACGGCACCGACCAGCCCGCCGGCCAGGCCGGGCGTGATCGCGCTGCGCGCGGTGCCGGCCTGGAACACCGTGCCGGGGACCGGGTAGATGGCCGGCCGGAGCTGCTGATAGCGCGCCCGGGACACGGTGAAGACCGGCTCGAAGTACGTCGGGTGGGCCTTGGCCGCGGCGATCGCGCTGTCGGCCTGGCTCGCGGTCGCGCCCGCGGCGATCAGGGCGCCGCGCAGCGTGGCGGCGTCCTTGACCCGCATCCCCGCCACGCCGATCGTCACCACCTGCCCCTGCGTGGTCAGCGGGGCCCCGCCGGCTCCGAGGATCGCCGCCCGGGCCGGCCAGGTTGTCTGCAGTCCCAGCCGGTCGCCGGCGCGCAGCGGGGGCGCGATCGTGGCCGGCGTCCAGCGGACCAGCCACCGTCCCTGCACCTGCACCAGGTGCAGCGCCGACCTGACGGTGACCGTGCCGAGGCCGGCCAGCGTCAGCCGCTCGCTGATCGGCTCGCTGGCCGCAGTGCCCTGCTGGCGCATCGTGCCTGCGGTGATGCTGGCCCGGCTCACCGACAGGCTGCGGAACGCGGCCGCGTTGACCGCGGTGAAGTCGGCCGGCGCGTTCTCGGTCAGCTGCCGCATCGCGGCCCAGTCCTGCCTGGACCACGCGGTCAGGTAGGGGCCGGCGGTCGCCTGCGGCCCCGGCCCTGAGCTGCACCCGCCGGCCAGGCCCGCCAGCAGCACAGCCATCAGGCAGGCCGCGCCCGGCAGCCACGCTCGCCGCAGCTCCATGCCCAGCAAGGGTACGGCAGGTCCGCCACGCCGCCGGGCGCATGTGCCGAGCCAATGTCGGTGCCCTCCGCTAGGGTCCGGGCATGCGCATCCTGCACACCTCCGACTGGCATCTCGGCCGGTCGCTGCACCGGGCAGACCTGCGGGCGGCGCAGGCCGCCTTCCTCGACCACCTGGTCGGCGTCGTGCGGGCGGAGAAGGTGGACGCGGTCCTGGTCGCGGGGGACGTCTATGACCGCGCGGTGCCGCCGGTGGACGCGGTCGGGCTGTGCGAGGACGCGCTGTTCCGGCTGCGTGACGCCGGGGCGCGGATCGTGCTCACCAGCGGCAACCACGACTCGGCCCGCCGGCTCGGGTTCGGCGCCAGCCTGTTCGCCAGGACGGGGGTGCACTTGCGCACCAGGCCGGGCGCGCTGGCCGAACCGGTGCTGCTGGAGGACCGGCACGGGACGGTCGCCGTCTACGGCGTGCCGTACCTGGAGCCGGACGCGGTGCGCGGCGAGCTGCCCGGCGCGCCGGGCGGCCATGCCGGGGTGCTCGGCCACGCGGTAGGCCGCATCCGTGCCGATGCGGACGCCCGCGGCGCGCGGCGCCGGGTGGTCATCGCGCACGGGTGGGTCACCGGGGGAGCGGCAAGCGAATCGGAGCGTGACATCACCGTCGGCGGCACCGGCCAGGTGCCCGCAGGGCTGTTCGACGGGTTCAGCTATGTGGCGCTCGGCCACCTGCACGGTCAGCAGGCGGTCGACGGGCACCTGCGCTACAGCGGCTCGCCGTTGCCGTACTCGTTCTCCGAGGCATCGCATCGCAAGGGAAGCTGGCTGGTCGAGCTGGACGCGGCGGGCCTGCGCCGGGCGGAGACAATCCCCGCGCCGGCCTACCGGCGGCTCAGCGTGCTCCGCGGGCGGCTTGCCGACCTGCTCGGCTCACCTGCCTACGCCGGCTACGCCGACGACTTCGTGTCGGTCACGCTGACCGACCCGGGCCGCCCGCAGGCGGCAATGGACGCGCTGCGGGCCCGGTTCCCGCACGTCCTCGTGCTCGGCTTCGAGCCGGAGGGCGCCGCTCCCGACAGCCGCGGCTACCGGGCCAGGGTCGCCGGGCGCGGCGACCTGGAGATCGCCGGGCAGTTCGTCGCGCACGTCAGGAACTCCCCGGCCACCGAGGGCGAGACAAAGCTGCTGCGCGAGGCGTTCGCAGCCGTCCGCGCCGGCGAGGAGCCCTCCTGATGCGGCCGCACCTGCTGCAGGTCAGCGCGTTCGGCGCGTTCGGCGGCACCGCGGAGGTGAGCTTCGACGACCTGGCCAGGTCCGGGCTGTTCCTGCTGCACGGCGAGACCGGCGCGGGCAAGACGACGCTGCTGGACGCGATCGGGTTCGCCTTGTACGGCAGGGTGCCAGGGGAGCGCGGCAAGGCCAAGCGGCTGCGCTCGGACCATGCGGCGGCAGGCACGCGGACCGAGGTCCGGCTCGAGGCGACCATCGGCGGGCGGCGGATCCGGGTCACCCGCAGGCCCGAGCAGCAGCGCCCGAAGCTGCGCGGCGGCGGCACCACCACCGAGCAGGCCAAGGTCGTGCTCGAGGAGTTCCGCAGCCGGACCGCGACCTGGCATGCCGTCTCCACCCGGGCGGGGGAGGCCGACCAGGAGGTCAAGGACCTGATGGGCATGTCGGCCGAGCAGTTCTTCCAGGTCGTGCTGCTGCCGCAGGGGCAGTTCGCCCAGTTCCTGCACGCCGACGCCGCCGAGCGGGCCAGCCTGCTGCAGAGGCTGTTCGGCACCGACAGGTTCCGCGCCGTCGAGGACTTGCTCGCCGAGCGGCGCCGGGCCACCGCGTCCGCCGTGGCAGAGGCCGCGCGCGGCATCGCCGGCCTCGCCGCCAGGATCGCGCAGGTGGCGGGCGTCCCCCCTCCCGAAGACCCGCCCGGAGACCCGCAGGAGCTCGCCGCCTGGGCCGCGCAGCTGTCCGCGGCAGCCGCCGCCGAGGCCGCCGCTGCCGCGGGCCAGGCGGCACGATCCGGCAACGATCTCGACCAGGCGCTCGCCGCCCAGCGCGACGCGGAGCGGCTCGCGGGGCTTCAGGACCGCCGCGCGGGCGCGCTGCGGCGCCGCGACGAGCTGGCAACGGCGGAACCGCGCATCGCCGGCCTGCGCCGGGAACTCCACGCCGCCGTCCGCGCCGCCGAAGTGGCCCCGGCGCTCGCCGCGGCCGAGCGGGCCTGCGCCGCGCTCGCGCAGGCACGGGCCGACGAGGAGCAGGCCCGGGCAGCAGCAGGCGCCCTCAGCCAAGCCCCCGCGGACCTGCGGGCGGCCGCGAACGCGCACATCGCGAGATCGGGCCGGCTCCAGGCGCTGCGGGCGCTGTCACGCCAGGCCGCCGACGAAGACGCCACCGCCGCGCACGAGCAGGCAGCCGCGGCGGCGCTGCAGGCCGAGATGGACGCCGCCGAGACCGAAACCGGCATCAGGCGCCGGCAGCGCCCAGACCTGGCTGACCGGCGCGACAGGGCCCGCGAGGCTGCGGAGCGGCTGCCGTCCGCGCAGGCCGAGGCCGGGCGGTACCGCCGCGCCGCCGACGATGGCGCCGCCCTGGCAGCGGCGCGCGCCGATGCCCGCCGCCGCCAGGAGGCCTACTTCGCCGCGAAGATGGAATCGCTTGAGCTCCGTGAGGAAGCGATGCGGCTGCGCGAAGCTCGCATCGACGCCATGCGCGCCGAGCTCGCGGCCGCCCTGGTCGACGGCACGCCGTGCCCGGTCTGCGGGTCGCTGGACCATCCGGAGCCCTGCGAGCTGCGCGGCGACCGGATCACTCGCGAGCAGGAAGAGGACGCCGACGCCCAGGCGGCCGCTGCCTCGGAAAGGGCGGAGTCGGCCGGGGCCATGCTGGCCGCCGCCGACGTCCTCGTCGCCGACCTGACCGCCCGGCTTGACACCACCGGATTCTCCGCTGCCGCGGACCCGGCCACCGTCGATGAACAAGCCGCCCGGCTGCGCGCGACCGCCCGTCAGCTCGAGGCCGAGGCCGCCCGGCTGGCCGCCGCGGCCGCGCAGCTGCATGATGTCCAGACGGCGCTCGACGCGGCCGACCAGGCCATCGCCGATGGGCGCCGCCGGATCGCCGAGCTCGCCGCCCAGCGCGAGTCTGCGCTGCGCAGGGCCGCGGAAGCCGGCCAGCGCGCCGCCGGGCACCGCGAGTCGCTGCTGGCCCAGCTCGACGGCGCGCCGGACCTGGATACCGCCGTGGCCGCCGCCCGCGACGCGGCCGCAGCGCTGCTGGCCGCCGCCGACG
>JAFAPY010000129.1 GCA_019246795.1 Streptosporangiaceae bacterium
TAAAAAGCGCTGAGCAAGCGCATCGGTCATGCGGATGTCGCCTTCACTATGAGGCAGTACGTTGAATCACGCTTGAAAGCCGACCGGCAGGTCGCGAGCAGTCTCGCCGAGCTGATCATCGGCGGGACGCTGGTCTCGGCCAAGGTCACGAACGGAGCGGACGGGGACGGCGGCGATGAGGCCTCGTGAGCCTGTCTCCGTTAGCAAATCCGTTAGCAAACGACATGCAAGAGGCCTCTTCCGATCATGGAAGAGGCCTCTGACCTTGGTAGCGGGGGCGGGATTTGAACCCGCGACCTCTGGGTTATGAGCCCAGCGAGCTACCGAACTGCTCCACCCCGCGTCGGACACTCAACTGTATGAACTCCAGGTGGCCAAAGCAAATCATGCGCCCCGCTGCGGCGGCCCGTGGGTGCTGGGCCAGGACAGCGCGTACCCTTCGCGCATGACCGACGTCGTGATCTACACCGACGGCGCGTGCCGCGCCAACCCCGGCCCGGGCGGGTGGGGGGCAGTGCTGCAGTGGAGGGGCCAGGAGAAGGAGATGCACGGCAGCGACCCGGTGACCACGAACAACAGGATGGAGCTGATGGCGGCCATCCAGGCGCTCGAGGCGCTGCGGCGGCCGGCGAAGGTGAAGCTGTACACCGACAGCAGGTACCTGCTCGACGGCATCACCAAGTGGGTCACCGGCTGGCAGCGCAACGGCTGGCTGACGTCGGCCAGGCATCCGGTCAAGAATGTGGACCTGTGGCGCAGGCTGATCGACGTCATGGACGACCACGAGATCAGGTGGCAGTGGGTCAAGGGGCACGCAGGAGATCCCGGCAACGAGCGCGCCGACGAGCTGGCCCGGCTCGGCATCGCCGAGGCTGCTGCCCGTTCCGGGCAGTGACCAGCGGTCAGCGGTACACGATGCCAGTGTGATGACAAGCACGGTAAGGCTCAGTGCGCCGACGGCGTGCGGCGCACCACGAGAATCACCGCGCCCACGATCAGCGCGCCGCCGCCGGCCATTGCCGGGGTCAGCCTCTCGTTCAGGATCAGCGTGCCGAGCAGCACCGCGATCACCGGGTTGACATAGGCGTACGTGGCGACGATCGCGGTCGGCAGGGCGCGGACCGCGATGCCGTAAGCGGAAAACGCCACAATGGAGCCCACCACGATCAGGTACCCGAGCGCGGCCCACGACTGCGCCGACACTGCGGCCAGCCGCAGCGACCCGAGCTCCCCGGCCGCCGCCGCAAGTGCCGCCAGCACCACGCCGCCGATGAGCAGTTGCATCCCGCTGGCCAGGGCCGCATTTTGCGGGAGCGTGACCCGGCGAACCATGATCGTCCCGAGCGCCCAGGTGGCTGCAGCGCCGAGAATGGTGACCACGCCGAGGGCGGAGGCCCCGCCCGGGCCGCCGCCGAGACCCGACAGCAGCGCGACGCCGGCCAGCCCCAGGACCAGGCCGGCCAGCGGCGCCAGCCCGAACCGGGCATGGTTGAGTGCCGCGTCCATGCCGAGGAGCCACAGCGGCACCGTGGCGATGAGCAGCGCGGCCAGACCCGACGGCACGGTGCGCTCCCCGACGCCGACGACGGCGTTGGCGCCCAGCAGCAGCACGCCGACGATCGCGCAGCCCAGCCTCTCCGCCCGCCCCGGCAACCACCCTGCCGTTCCTGCCCCGCGCGCCGCCCCCCGCCGGCTCCGCAGCGCCAACGGGAACATGATGAGGCCGGCCACCAGGTTCCGGGCAGCAGCCATCAGCAGCGGCGGGATCGTCTGCACACCGACCCTGATGGCCAGGTACGTGCTTCCCCACACGACCCACACGATGAGCAGCGACGCCCAGGCGACCACGCTTGCCCGCCGCACCGGTCCCGTCTTTTCCTCAGCCCGAACGGACGGTGGCGCGCCCATGACCATCAAGCGTGCCCGGCCCCGGTGCCGGCAAACGAGTGGCAGGCGCGGATACCCGGCGCGGTACCTCAGGGCGCCGCACCTGCACTGACCCGTCCGTCAGGATCCGGCTGCAGCGACGATCCCCGGCGGGGGCCCGGCGGCCGGCTCGCCGCGGGCGGCGGCCTTGCGGCCGACCACGGACACCAGCAGCCAGGCCATCATGGCGGCCGGGTAGATGAAGTAGCCGAACCGCGTGGAGGGCGCCAGCACGAACATGGCGCACAGCCCGACGACCAGACGCACGGTGGCGGCGGGCACGTCCCTGGGCGGGCGGACAACCAGCGACAGCCCGACGGCCAGCCCGGACCCGATGAGCATGATGACGACCACGGTATGGCCGACGACGCCGGTCTGCGCGAGCACGTGGCCGAGCAGCGGGCTGGCCGCCTGCGACTTGACGCTGGCCAGGCCCAGCGGGAACGAGATGGTGTTCTTCACCAGCGCACCGGGCCGGAGCACCGCGAACGGCCCGACGATGACGGCAACCACGCTGAGCGCCACCAGGGCGAACCGCCACGCGGCCTGCCTGCCTTCCCTGACGTACAGCAGCGCGAACGCCACGATCAGCGCGGGCCAGGCGGTGGCCTTCATCGACGACGCGGCACCGAGCGCCAGCCCGGCGGCCGCCGGGCTGGTGGCCAGGGCCTGGCGGAGCACGGCAGCCCGCTGCGTGGCCCACGATCCCGGCGGAGCCGCCGTCCCGCGCGGCGCCGCTGCCGCTGGCGATCCGGGCGCCGGCCGCCAGAGCAGGGCAAAGCCGAGGCACATGAACGCGACCATGGGGACGTCGGTGCCGCCGACGCACAGCTCGAACGCGATCACCGGGGAGGTGGTCAGCAGCAGGGCCCAGCGGAAGCTGTCGCGCGCCCCGGCGGTCCTCAGCGCCACAGCGAACACGGCGAGGAACACGATCCCGAACCAGACCCTGGGATCGGTCAGCGGGCCCCGTCCTGCCACCGCCTGCGGCACGCCGAACGCCGCCATCAACGGCAGGTACGGGTTGTACGCGTTGGGATTGGTGGTGGTTGCCAGGACCTTGGCGCTCCGGTACGGGGTGCCGTGCTTGATGAGCGTCCTGGCCGAGTTCGCGACCACGCCGACCTCTGGCTCCCCATGGCCGGTCCAGATCATCCACAGCAGCGGAACCAGGATGGCCCCGCAGATCATGACGCCGAGCGCGACATCGATCCCGGTGGTCGCGCGGGACCGCCATGCCATGACCGCCAGCGCAGCCAGCACGTAGGCGCAGGCGGCTGCGGTTCCCCACAGCCGGTGCAGCGAGTCAGCGCTGAACAGCGAAACCCCGCCCGCGAAAATGGCGCAGCCGATGAGCCCGGCAACCAGCCACACCCTGGGCATGGTCGTCACGGATTGCCATCGCGAAGCCATCATGCTCCCTCCGCTGCCCCCGGTTGCCGGAGCCGCCGCCACAGGCGGCCGCTGTCGCAGCGCGAGCACGCGAGTCCCGCAGCCTTCAACCCGACAATGGTACGCCCTGCCCGGCCTGGTCAGTGCTGCCTGGAGCGCGCGCGTCGGGCAAGCCGCCGCGCGGCCGCTTAGATGACAGGCGGGCGGCCTGCCCGGGTCATCCGCCACGCGGTGCGCATCGAGATGGGCTGCCGCCCGCCGGGGCTGGTGCGCCAGCCTTCGGCGAAGCCGGAGAACCATGGCCGCAGCCTGTCCGGCGAGCGCTCGCGGGCCACCGTCAGCGCCATCCAGTCCGCCAGGTAGACAACGGCCAGCGGCCAGGGCAGGTTGCGCCGCGCCAGGAGCACGCGGTTCCGCCCGTCGCGGCGGCGGAACGTGCCATGCCGCGCGTTCGGCAGCGTGTGGTGGCAGATGCGGGCGGCGGCGTCGTACTCCAGCCGGTACCCGCGGTCCATCAGCCGCCACGCCAGGTCGGTTTCCTCGTGACCGTAGAAGAACGTGCCGGGGTAGCCGCCGGCCTCGGTGAAGGAAGAACGCCTGATGGCGCACGCCCCGCCAAGGAACGTGGTGACCACCGACGAGCGCCCGGGGTCCCCGGCGCGCAGCCGCGGCACGTGCCAGCGGGCGCCCGGTCCGCCGTCGGGATCGACGACCCGCATGGACAGCACCGCCAGCGCCGGATCCGCGGCGAACCGTGCCGCGACGTGGCGGGCCAGCCCGGTGTCGGGGTACCAGCCGTCGTCATCGAGGAATAGCACCACGTCGCCGCCGCAGGCTTCGGCGCCCGCATTGCGGCCGGCGGCGACGCCCACGTTTTGCGGCAACAGCACGGTGCGCACGCCGGACGGCAGGCCCGGCACGCCGGCGCCGTTGCCGACCACGACCAGCTCCACTTGGGTGCCGCGCTGGTCCAGCACGCTGTCGACGGCCCTGCTGACCTCGGCCGGGCGGTCGCCCATGGTGAGGATCACGCAGGACAGCCTGGCGGTCACCGCAGCCGCCGGGATGCCACGATGGCCACCATGTGCGCCGCGGCGATGACCGCGGCCACCGCCAGCACGGCCACGTCAAGGACGCGGGTCGCGGTCAGGCTGCCGGTTACCGCGTCCGCGATCGCGGCGGCCAGGATAAGCACCGACAGCTCGGGCGCCTGGATGATCCGGTGCACGCGCAGCGCCGCGGCGAGCCGCCTGGCCTGCGCCAGCCCGCGCGAGCGCGGGACGAGTGCCTGGTCGTCGTGCTGGCCGTTCCGCCCGGCGGAGGCACGTGCCACGATCACGCTGTCGGTCTCCGCCTTGATCAGCGTGGCGCACACCGCAGCGGCGAGTCCCGCGCTCACGTAGCCGCCAGCCAGCGAGAAATGGCCCTGCGCTCGCACGCCGAGGCCCGCCAGCAGCAGCGCCTCGGCGAGGTAGTGCCCCATCCGGTCCAGGTAGATTCCGGTCGCGGAGAACCGGCCGGTGAGCCGGGCCACCTCCCCGTCGGAACAGTCCAGCAGCAGGTAGAGCTGGATCAGCACGGCGACCCCGATCGCCGCGGCCAGGCCGGGCACCGCGGTGAGCACGCCCGCGGCGGCTCCGGAGATCATGAAACAGACCGTGACCGCGTTCGGCGACCAGCCGAGCCTGGCGAACAGCAACGTCGCGTACGGGGACAGCCGGCGCATGTACAGCCTGCCGAACCAGTGCTCATCGTTGAGCCGCGCGAGCACCTCCGGCGGCTGCCCCCGGGCGCGCACCTCGGCCAGCGTGGGCCCGGGCATCAGCGGCCGCCCGTGGTCGCGTCGGTGAACTCCTCCACCTGCCGCGCGATCCCGCATTCGTCAAGGCCGAGCCGCTCCAAAATGGTGTAACGGCCTGGCCGGGTCGCCGGGGCATGCAGGACCGCCTTGGTGAACTCGGCACGGGTCAGGCCGAGGTCGGCGCAGGACCGCGGCAGCCCGTGCCTGGCCAGGCAGGCGGCGATTACCCGGGCCTGCTCGGCGTCGCCGCGCAGGTGCGCGCAGAACAGCGCGCCTACTCCGGCCAGCTCGCCGTGCGTGCCGGCGCCGGGGAACAGCTCGTCGATCGCGTGCAGGATCTCGTGGTCGCCCCCGCTGCTGGGCCGGCTCGAGCCGGCGACCGTCATGGCCATCCCGGACAGCACCAGCGATTCGGCGAGCACGGTCAGGAACGCCTCGTCGGTGATCGTGCCCGGCTGGTGCAACACCGCCTGAGCGGCGGTCCGCGCCAGGCTCACCGCGAGCCCGTCGACGTGCTCGTCGCGGTCGGCGGCGGCGAGCTGCCAGTCGGCGATCGCGGACAGATTGCTGATCACGTCGCCTATCCCCGCCCGCACCATGCGGGGCGGCCCTGCCCGCACCCGGTCCAGGTCCACGATCACCGCGACCGGCGGGACGACTCCGTAGGACCCCTTGCCCGCCTCGTGTTCCAGGGAGCTGACCGGGGAGGCGATGCCGTCATGGGCCAGGTTGGTCGCGACCGCGACCATCGGGATGCCGGCCATGTGCGCCGCGAACTTGGTCACGTCGATGGTCTTGCCGCCGCCGATGGCGGCGACCGCCTCGTAGGCTTCGGCGCGCAGCCGCTTGCCCAGCGCCACCGCGGTGTCGACGCTGCCGTCGGCGACCCGGAAGACCCGGGCGGCCGCGATGTCGAGCTCGGCCACCACCCCGTCGCCTTGCCCCTGGCCCACTGCGATGGCGACCCTGCCCTCCATCGCGATCCGCCGGTCAGCGAGCAGTCCGCCCAGGTCCGCGACCGCCCCGCGGCGCACGTCCACGACGAGCGGCGCGGCGAGCATGCGGGCCAGCAGCGGCATCGGCTTCCTTCGGTGGTCTTCGCGCGGCCGACGGCGGTTACCCGGGAGACTACCGGTTCTGCACCGCAGGCACGTGCAGTCAGCAGCGGGGGGCTATCTCGCGGGCCCGGCGCAGGTCGTCATGGTTGTCCACCTCCACCCACTCCACCTCCCCGATGGGCGCGACCCCGATCGCGCTGCCCCGCCCGGCGAGTTCGGCGAAGCCGTCCTCGTAGTACAGCGACGGGTCGCGGCGCCAGGTCGCCTCGAGCGCCGCTGCCAGCGGCGCGGCCGCGGCCGCGCCGATGAGCGCGGCGCCGATGTACTCGCCGTGGGCAAGGGCCGGGTCGATGCCCTTGCTGATCCGGGTGAGCAGGCCGCCGGGCCCGACGACGACCTTCATCTCCTCCTCGGCAAGCGGCTTGATGTCGTCGACGGCCAGGATGATGCCGGGCCGGCGTCCCGCTCGCGGGCGGTGCTCCTGCCGGAGCAGCGTCTTCTCCACCGAGGCCGGGTGCAGCGTGTCGCCGTTGACCAGCAGCGCCCCGTCCGCGAAATGCTCGCGGGCCAGCCAGAGCGAGTAGGCGTTGTTCCACTGTTCCGCCCGGTCGTTGTGCACCAGCGTCAGCCGGACCCCGTGGGCGCGCTGCAGCGGCGCCACCCGGTCCCGCACCGCCTCCGCCGCGTAGCCGACCACGATCACCACGTCGCGCACGCCTACCTCGGCTAGGTTGCGCAAGGCGATATCCAAGATGGTGACCTCGCCGCGGACCGGCAGCAGGGTCTTCGGCAGCGTGTCGGTATCAGGCCGCAGCCGCCGACCCGCGCCTGCGGCCAGGACCATCCCGATCAACGCTCGCCTCCTGCGCGCTGCCCAGCCATGCCGTGAGGTAATCCCAGCAGAAGAGCAACCAAAGATAACCGGAAACCACCGCGTAGGCGGGCGGCGTCAGGCCGACCATCGCGGCGAGGCCCGCAACCAGCATCCGCCCGTCCCAGCCCAGGCCGAGCCGGTCGGCGGCCAGGCCCCGCCCGCACCTGGCGCGGTAGCCGAGGTCGGCGTGGCGCAGCACCACGGCGGCTATCAGGGCGAAGACCAGCTCCTGCCGGACGTGGTGCGAGAAGCCGAGCGCGGCCAGGTAGACGCATTCGCCGGTCATCAACAGCGGCGGCACCAGCCAGTCCATCCCCTCGTCGTGCGGGTGGCAGGCACCGAGCGCGGCGGGCAGCATCGCGGCAGCCGGGGTAAGGGCCAGGACGCCCGGGAGGTTCTGCAGCCCGAGCGCGGTAAGGACGCCGATCACGAACAGGCCCACGAGCACGGGCAGCAGCGGCGGGAGCATGCCACGGGCGAAGCCGCCGAGCCAGTGCGCCAGGTCGCCGTCTCCGCGGTAGCCGGCCGGGCCGCCACCGGCCGGCTGCTCCGGCGCGGCCGGGGCCGCCGCGTACCCGGCCACCGCGAACGCGGCCGCCACGGCGCCCAGCCCGAGCAGCGCCAAGAACGTGAGCCGCGGGCCGAAAAACACCACGGTCACCGCGATGACCGCGAACCGCTCGCCCGCTTGGAAAACAACGGCACGTTCGGCCACCAGGCGGGCGCGGCTGCCCGGCCGCCGCGGCCTGCATTCCCGGGTCAGCCCGGCCAGGTGCCGGATGCCGAGCATGGCCACGGCCGCGACGGCAAGCCGCCATACCCCGCCCGGGCCGGCGCCCGCCCAGGTCGCGGCGGCGGTGTGCTGCAGCACGCGGCCGAAGATCCCGGTCAGGCCGGCCGATGCGGTCGCGGCGCGGGACGCGCCGAGCCCGGCGCTGACCGCCAGCGCCGCGTACACCGCGATCTCGGTGAGCAGCCCGGCGGCGGCGCCGACCCACGCGGCGAGGGCCCCGGCGGAGTCCTCGCGGCCAGAGGCGGCAAGCAGCGACCCGGCGCGGCTGGCCAGGAACGAGGCAAGCAATGCCGCGGCCGCGGCGAGCTCGGCCCGGGTGGCCGACTCGGAGAACCACACCGCGGCGAGCAGCCCGAGCCCGAGGGAGATGCCGTACATCGCCGCGGGGGTGAGCATGCGCCAGGAGGCCCACCTGGCTATATCCCGGGAGGCCGGGCCGGCCAGGACCGCGACGGGGCCGTCGCCGTCCGGCCCGGCGGCCACCATCGCGACCGTGACACCGCACCGCCTGAGCTCGCCGAGCAGCGAGCCGACCGCCACGGGCGCCTCCGGCGTGGCCGCGAGTGATTCGGCGCACGCGGCGAGCACGCCCAGGTCGGGGGTGTCCACCACGAGCGCGCCCGGGGCCGGCGGGGCGTCCCCGCCTGACGCCGGTGCCCGGCCCGGTGCGCTGACCCCGGTGAAAGCGGCGGTGCCGTGCTCGGCGAGCAATCTGGCCAGGATGCGTTCAGGGACCGCGCCTTCACCCGAGTAGATCAGCACGCGCTCTCCGGCGGCACGGGCCGCGGCGGCAACGGTCAGCAGGCCCTGACCGCCCTGTTCGGCCGCGTCCACCCTGCGGACGCCGAGCGCCGTGAGCTGGCCGATCGTCCCGGCGTCCGCCTCGGCCGCGAGCACCAGCGCAACCGTCATGCATGCCCTCCCACCGGCACAGGCGGCCATGACTGCGCGTGCAGCGTTACACAGTGTAGCTGCCAGCCCGCCCGCGGACCAGCAGGAACACGCCGGGCGATGCCGGCCAGCCGCCGCCGGAACGGCCGGCTGCTGCGCGGCGCGGTGCCGGTAGAGTCCGGCTCATGCGGATGGTGGCGGTCGTGCTGGCCGGCGGCGCCGGCCAGCGGTTCGGCGCGGCGCTGCCCAAGCAGCTCCTGGCCCTGGGCGGCAAGACGCTGGTCGAGCACTGCGTCGCGGCCTTCGGCAGCGCGCCGGGGGTCGACGAGATCCTGGTCGTCATGGCGCGTGGATACGCCGAGCAGGTCAAGGCCATGCTCGCCGAAGGCGGCTACCGCAAGGTCAGCGCGGTGATCGAGGGAGGCGCGACCCGGGCGGATTCCACCAGGGCGGCCCTGGCCGCGCTGGCCGGGCACGCCGGCGCCGCCGACGGCGGCTGCGGCTGCGGCGTGCTGCTGCACGACGCCGCGCGCCCGCTGGTGGACCAGCGGATCATCGCGGACTGCGTGGCCGCGCTGGCCGTGCACCGTGCCGTGGGGGTGGCGGTCCCGTCCTCGGACACCATCGTGGTCACCGAGAACGGGATGATGCGGTCCATGCCGACCAGGGAGACGCTGCAGCGGTGCCAGACCCCGCAGTGCTTCCGGCTCGGCGTGATCGCCCGCGCCCATGAGCTGGCCGCCGCCGATCCGGGTTTCATCCCGACCGACGACTGTGGGGTAGTGCTGCGCTACCTGCCCGGCGTCGACGTTCACGTGGTGCCGGGCAGCGAGCGCAACGTCAAGATCACCTACCCGCACGACCTCGCCGTCGCCGAGGCGCTGCTGCGGGCCGCTAGCCGCGCACCCGGACGGCCTGCTTGACCAGGGTACGGCCGAACTCCCACATCAGCCCGCTGCCGCGGCTGGCGTCCTCGAGCACCTCGCCGAACGCGTCGGTGAACAGCTTCACCTCGGTGTCGCCGACTACCAGCGGCGGGATCAGCTTGATCACCTCCATGTGATCGCCGGAGACCTGGGTGAGGATGCGGTGCCGCTGGAACAGCGCGACGACCACCATCTGCGCGAACAAGCCCACCCTGGCCCGCTGCAGCATGTTCCAGCGGGTCCTGGCCCGCAGCGACGACGGCTTGCCGAACTCCAGGCCGATCATCAGACCACGGCCCCGCACGTCGGCGAGGATGTCGTAGCGCGCGGCCAGGCCGTCCAGCGCGGCGCGCAGCGCGTCACCGGTCCGCGCCGCGTTCTCCACCAGCCGGTCGGACTCGAGCACCGCCAGCGTGGCCAGCCCGGCGGCCATGGCGAGCGCGCCGCCCTTGAACGTGGTGCTGTGCACCATGACCCGGTCGATGGAGGAGTAGACCTTCTCGAAGATCCACCCCTTGGCCAGCATCGCTGCGACCGGGACGAACCCGCCGGACAGCGCCTTGGCGACGGTGACGATGTCCGGGACCACGTCCTCGTACTGGTAGGCGAAGAACTTCCCGGTGCGGCCGAGTCCCGTCTGCACCTCGTCGCAGATCAGCAGGGCGCCGCGGGAGTGCAGCAGCGCGGACGCGGAGGCGAGGAAGCCGGGCGGCGGCATGTGCACGCCCTTGCCCTGGATCGGCTCGATGATCAGCGCGGCCACGTCTCCCTTGCGCAGTTCGGCAGCGAGCGCGTCCAGGTCGCCCAGCGGGATGACGGTGTCGTGCAGCAGCGGGCCGAAACCGCGGCGGAACTCATCTGAGCCGTTCACCGACAGCGATCCGGTGGTGAGCCCGTGGAAGGCGTGGTCGCAGTACAGGATCCGGCCGCGCCCGGTCGCGTGCCGGGCGAACTTCAGCGCGGATTCGACCGCTTCGGTGCCGCTGTTGCAGAAGAACACCCGGTCAAGGCCTGGTGCCTTGGCGATCAGCCTCTCTGCCAGCAGCCCGGGAAGCGGCGGGCAGTCGAACTGCGTCCAGTCGGCGAGCTGGGCGTCGAGCGCGTCGTGCAGCGCCGCGCGGATGACCGGATGGTTGCGCCCTGCCGCGAACACGCCGAAGCCGGCCAGGAAGTCGGCGTAGGAGTTGCCGTCGGCGTCATACAGGTACGCGCCCTCGGCACGCTCATAGACCTTGTCAAAGCCGATCGCGCGCAGCATCCGCGGCTGCTGGGGGTTCAGGTACCGGCCGTACAGCTCGTATCCCGCGCCGCGGTGCGCGGCGAGGAGCCCGGCGAGATCGAAGTCCATGGCTCATTGTCCCCGAAAAACGGCCGCTCGTTCCGCGGCTGCTTGGTCGTTCTGTCTCGAATGAGCGTGCAGCCTGCGGCCACGGGCCATGCCCCTGCGGGGGGGTCTGCCGGGGGGGCCCGGGGGGGCGGAGTCCCCTCGGGCCAGCGCTGCGGGGCTGGTGAGGAACCCGGTTCCCCAGCACATGTGCATGACGCCGAGGACCAGCGGGATGCGGGCCCGCACCCGGGCGGGAACGTCCCGCGCGAGCACCGCCGCCACGGCCGTGATCCCGGCCAGGTACCCGGCCGGGGCCACCAGCCCTGCCGCCAGCCAGCGCGCCGGCGCCGGAGCTCCGGCCGCGATTCCGGCGAGCCCGGCGAGGCCGGTGGCAAGGCCGGCGGCGGCCAGGGCCGCCGCGGCCGGCGGGGCAAGGTAGCGGAAGCTCGCCGTCTCCGGGTGGTCGCGGACGACCACCCGCCGCCAGCGGCCATAATGGAAATACTGCGCGGCCAGCGCGCAAACGCTGCCCCGCGGCCGGTAGGTGACGCGCAGCTCCGGAGTGAACCAGATCAGCCCGCCGCGGGCGCGGATGCGGTAGTTCAGCTCCCAGTCCTCGGCGCGCAGCATCCCCTCGTCATACCCCCCTGCCTGCTCGATGGCGTCCCGGCGGTACACGCCGAGGTAGACGCTGTCCGCGGGACCCGCCTGGCCACCGGTGTGCCAGCCGGCCGAGCCGACCCCGGCCTTGGAGGTCATCCCCCAGGCCACGGCCTGCTGGAACGCGGTGACGCCCTCGGCTGCCATCACCCCGCCGACGTCGGCGGCGCCGGTCCGCGCCAGCACCTCCACCGCGGTCTTGAGGTAGGTCGGAGGGAACAGCGCGTGCCCGTCTATCCGGGCGATCACCTGGTGCCGCGCGGTGCGGACCGCGAGGTTGAGGGCCGCCGGGATCTTCCCGCTCGGGTTGGCCACCACCGTGACACGCGGCTCGGCGGCGGCCAGGTCACGCGCGATCCGCTCGGTCCGGTCGGCGGACGGCCCGAGGGCGAGCACGAGCTCGAG
>JAFAPY010000139.1 GCA_019246795.1 Streptosporangiaceae bacterium
CGTCGGCCCCGCGGTGGCGTTCTTCGCGACCCGGCGGATCTGCCTGGGCCTGCAGCGCCACGACCGGGAGGAACTGCTGCACGGCTATGAGTCCGGCATCATCCGGCAGCTGCCGGACGGGCAGTTCACCGAGGCGCACCGGCCGGTCGACGCCGACCGGCGCGCCGTGCTGGAAGCCAAGCATGTGCCCGCGCTGCTGCCCGCGCCGGGCGCCGAAGACGTCAACGGGGTGCCCGCACCGGCCTCCCGCGGCGTGCTGGGCAAGATGCGGACCCGCGCCAACCGCGCCTTCGCCGAGACCATCATCGCGGAGCCGGACGGCCACGGCGACGGGCACGGCAACGGGCACGGCGCCCAGGTGACCGGCGGGGAGGAATACACCGCGATCGGGTCGGGCAGCAGCGCCGAGGCCGACCCGCCGGAGCACCGCGGCGACGCCGGCGACTCCGCCGGCTCATAGCCCCGGTGGCCGCCCGGCACTGAGCCTCGGCTGAGGCCGGGCTCAGGCGGGCTCGCCTTTGAGGGTGAACGAGGACAGCAGGTTTACCGCCAGGGCCAGCGCGGCCACCGTGACGACGGCGCCCATGACCACGGAGGTGAGCACGGTCAGGCCCGCGCCCAGGGAGACGTCGTGAGCGATCCCGTTGGCGATGCCGAGGCAGTAGTGGCTGACCGACAGCAACCGCGCCCCGCTGACGAAGTTGGACAGCAGCGCCTCCCAGACCAGCACGTAGAGCAGGCCGACCGCGATCGCGCGGGTGGTCGCGGCCGAGACCATGACGAAGATCGCGTTGTAGATCACCGCGCCGACCAGCGCCCCGACGAACAGGCCGATCGCGAAGTCGGTGCTGTTGACGGCGGTGCCGGGGATGACGACGGGCGGGCTGCCTGGCGTGATCTTGATGACCGGCGCGGTGTCGCCGCCGCCGGAGATCAGCGCCGCGATCAGCTCGGGAACCGCGGCGAAGATCATGGTCAACACGGTGGCCACGGCGAACTTGGTCATGATCACCGAGGACCGGCGGACCGGGGTGGCCAGCAGGTGAATGATGCTGCCGTCGTCGATCTCGGCGCCGAGCACGCTGCAGCCGATGATCAGCGCGGTCAGTGGGAGCAGCACCGAGAAACCGAACGTTCCGAGCACGTGCGAGGGCCACGGCCGTGACGGCGGGCGGCTGGCCCGCAGCGCGACCGTGACCACGATCAGGACCACCGCCGGGATCGCGAACAGCAGCGCCCGCTTGCGGCCCAGGGTGGCACGGGTCGTGATCCAGGCGACCGTCGGATTGAACAGGGACAACACGAGGCTCCTTCAGTCCGCGACGAGGTAGGCGAAGACGCTTTCCAGGGATTCGTCGGTGGGCTGCACCTCGCGCAGCCGGATGCCGTGGTCCCGGGCCAGGACAGCGATGTCCCGGCAGAACGCGCCGTAGTCAGAGGTCCGGATCTGCAGGCCGGTGCGGCTGAGTTCGACAGCGGTCACCGCTGGCCTGCCGATCAGCGTGCCGGCCAGCAGCCGGTCGTCGGAGGACCGCACGGTGAACACGTGCGGCCGGCTGGTCATCAGCCGCCGGATGGCGCGGAAGTCGCCGGAGGCGGCCAGCCGGCCGGCCACCATCACCTGGATGGTGCCGGACAGCCTCTCCACCTCTTCCAGGATGTGCGAGCTGAACACGATGGTCCGCCCCTCGCTGCCGAGCTTGTCCAGCAGGTCCATCATGTGCAGGCGCTGCCGCGGATCCATGCCGTTGAACGGCTCGTCGAGCACCAGGATCTCCGGGTCGTGCACGAGCGCGGCGGCCACCTTGATGCGCTGCCGCATGCCCTTGGAGTAGGTGGTGATCTTCCGGTGCGCAACGTCAGCCATGTCCAGCCGGGCGATAGCAGCCGTCGCCGCCGCGGCCGGGTCGGAGAGCTGGTGCAGCCTCGCGGTGGCGGTGACGAACTGCTCGCCGGTCAGGAACGCGTACACCGAGTCCCGTTCCGGGACCAGGCCGACGGTCCGGTAGATGTCGGGGTTGCGCCAGCTGTGGCCGCCCCGGACGGTGAGCTCGCCGCGGGACGGCGGCAGGAAGCCGGCGATCATGTGCATCAAGGTGGACTTGCCCGCGCCGTTCGGCCCGAGCAGGCCGGTCACACCAGGCCCGATCGACATCGTGACGTCGTTGACCGCGACGACGTTGCCGTACCAGCGGGAGACACCTTTGAGTTCGATGGTCATGACATGCTCAGCTTCCGGTACCTCGCGGCCAGGCCCCCGAGGCAGGCCGCGAGCAGGAGCACGGCCACGACCCCGTACAGCGGGCCGAAGTGGCCTGGATTGGCGTCTTCACCAGGCGACGTGCCGCCCAGCCAGATCCGCACCCCGTCCAGGATGTTGAACGGGCTGAACAGACCGCCGATCCGCGCCCCGGCCGAGGCGGAGGTGATGCCGCCCTCGGCCTGGATCAGCAGCTCGGACACGGTCCAGGTGAGGAAGCAGGAGATGGCGACGATCCCGGTGGCGTACGCGCGGCGGCCGGTGAGGGATGCCAGGACCAGGCCGACCGCCGCCATCAGCACGGCCCACATCAGGCCTACCCCGAGGCCGGGGATGAGCGCCCTGGTCTCGGCCCAGACGCCGTGGCCGTTCTTGGCCGAGGCGATCGTGCCGACGTACAGGATGAGCAGCGGTACCTCGATCAGCAGCAGGCACGCCGCGGTGAGCGCGACGTACTTGGCCAGCGGGTAGTCGCCGCGGCGCATCGGCCGGGAGAAGTACAGCGGCAGCACGTGGCTGCGCAGGTCCCGGGAGACGAGCTCGGGCGCCTGCGCGGCGACGAAGATCGTCAGCACCACGACCCGCAGCTGCGGTACGTAGACGTCGTAGCCGAACAGCCGCGGGCTGCCCCTGGCCACCCCGAACGCGTTCACGAACGCGGGCAGGCACATCGCGACGCAGGCCAGGACCGGGACGATCTTGGCCTTCACTCCCCGGCCGATGCCGAACGAAGAGCGGAAGCTGTGCCAGGTCAGTGCCCTGACGATCTGCGCGCGGCCCAGCCTGGGGCCGTCGTAGCGGCGGTAACCGAGGTCGTGGATGACGCCGGCGGGGGTCTCAGACATGGGCCGCCCCCTCGTCGCCGCGGAACAGTTCCTCGACCTGGTGCCGTCGCTGCTCCAGCCGGCACAGCGGCAGGGCGAGGTCGGCCACGGCGTCGCGCACCACGTCGTAGGTGTCGTCGCCCCCCAGCGGGACGAGCAGCGCCCGCTGGGCGACGGTGGCGGTCAGGCCGCGGGCTTTCAGCTCCTGTTGCAGCTGCGCGAGGCCCTCCTCGACCTCGACCGCGAGGACCTCGCTGACCGCGGTGAAGCTGGTGATCGAGTCGGCGCGCAGCAGCCGCCCGGCGTCGATAGCCACCAGATGGTCGCAGATCCGCTCGATCTCGCCGAGCAGGTGGGAGGCGACCATGATCGAGATGCCGAACTCCGCGCCGATCCGGCCGATCAGCTCCAGCATCGCGGTGCGCCCGGCCGGGTCCAGCCCGTTGGTCGGCTCGTCGAGCAGCAGCAGCCTCGGATCGCCGGCCAGCGCCTGAGCCAGCTTGACCCGCTGCTTCATGCCGGTCGAGTAGGTGCCGATCAGGCGGTACCGCTCCTCATGCAGCCCGACGTGACGCAGCGACTCGGCCGCGCGTTCCTTGGCCACGGTGGGAGGCAGCCCGGACATCCGGCCCAGGTGGGTCACGAACTCGGTGGCAGTCACGTCCGGCGGCAGGCAGTCGTGTTCCGGCATGTAGCCGAGCAGGGTCCTGATTGTCTCACCACTGGTCTGGCAGTCGCGGCCGAGCACCGTGGCCTGGCCCTTGGTCGGCGGGAGGAGGCCGAGCAGGATCTTGATCAGCGTCGACTTGCCCGCGCCGTTGGCACCGATCAGCCCGGTGACGCCTGGCGCCACGCCGACGGTCAACCCGTCAAGCGCGGTCACGTTCCCCGGGTACACCTTGGTCAGCGCCCTGGTCTGGATGACAGCCTGGGCGGGGGGGTCTGGGGGGGTCGTCCCCCCGGGCAACGCTGCGGGGGGGTCTGGGGGGGTCGTCCCCCCGGGCAACGCTGCGGAGAGGTCTGGGGGTGTCGTCCCCCCGGGCCAATACTGGCTGGGTGGCATGGTGTCTACCATGCCAGCGGGCGGGCGGCGGCGTCATCCTCCGCCAGAGCGAAACCGCGTGCCGCGCGGCGTACGCCTGCAGGATGACGCCGCGGGCCTGCGCGGGCGTTACCGTAGGCACGTGCGCATCTCCGATCCGGCGGCGCGGCCGCCGCTGGCGAAACGGCTGCGGCCCGGGCACTGGGCCGGGCTGGACTACCTGGCCGGCGCGGTGCTGGCCCTGCTCGTCTTCGTTGTCTTGTGGCATAGCCTGATCCAGCCGCCGGGCTTTCCGTACGGCCCTGTCCGCGACCATGCGGGCGGGTTCGGCCGGCCGCTCGGGGTGCTGCTCGTCGCCGTCACCGGGTTCGCGGTGGCGCTGCGCCGCCGCAGGCCGGTGCTGATGCTCGCCCTGCTGCTGGCCGGTACCGTGGCCGCGACCGCGCTGACCGGCGGGCGGGACGGCGGGCAAGCCGACGCCCTGACCTACTTCCTGCCCGTCGCCTACGTGCTCTACCTGGTCGCGGCGACGTACCGGACCAGGCGCGACGCCGTGCGCGTGCTGGCCGCCGTTGCCGCGGCCGTCGCCGCGGACGCCGTGCTGCTCGAGCTGAACGGGAACGGAGCCCTGGTCCGGCCCGTCCTGATCCCCGCCGTGTTGTGCGTGATCGTCGCCTGGGCATGCGGGTATATCGTGCGTCAGCGGCGCAGGTACGCGGTGCGGCTGCAGGATGAGGCGGCGAGCAAAGCGGTGGCCGAGGAGCGGCTGCGCATCGCCAGGGAACTGCACGACGTGGTGGCGCACAGCATGAGCGTCATCGCGGTCCAGGCGGGTTACGGCCAGTACGTCATCGACGCGCAGCCGGGCGATGCCCGCCGCGCCCTCGGCGCCATCCAGACGACCAGCCGCGAGGCGCTGGAGGAGATGCGCCGGATGCTCGGCGCGCTCCGGCAGGCCGACGAGAGCCCGGGCACGCCGCCGGCGCTGTTCCCGGCTCCTGGACTCGCCGACCTGGACCGGCTGGTGTCCCGCACCGCCTGCGCCGGAGTGGATGTGGACGTGACCCGGCACGGGCAGCCGAAGGACCTGCCCGCGAGCGTCGACATGTCGGCCTACCGGCTGGTGCAGGAAGCGCTGACCAACGTGGTCAAGCATGCGCACACCGATAACTGCCAGGTGCTGATCGGCTACGGCGGCGATGAGCTGACCGTCGAGGTGACCGACAACGGGGCGGGCGTGCCTGCCCTGGCGATGGCCGGCGCCGGGGATCGCGGAGGCACGGCCGCCGAGGTACGGCACGGGCATGGACTCACCGGGATGCGGGAGCGGGTCACCCTGCTCGGCGGACAGTTCAGTGCCGGGCCGCTGCCCGGGTACGGCTTCCGGGTCAGCGCCCGCATCCCGCTTCCGCCGGGCACATGACGCCCGGCCCGCTGCGGGTCGTGGTCGCCGACGACCAGGCCCTGGTCCGCGTGGGCTTTTGCGGCATCATCGCCGCCACCCCTGGCTTCGAGATCGTGGGCGAGGCGGGCAACGGCGAGCAGGCGGTAGCGGCGGCCCTCCGGGCCAGGCCCGACGTCATGCTGATGGACGTGCGGATGCCGGTCATGGACGGCATCGAGGCGACCAGGCAGATCACGCGGGCTACGGACGTGCGCTGCCTCATCCTGACCACGTTCGACCTCGACGAGTACGTGTTCGCGGCGCTGCGGGCCGGCGCCAGCGGCTTCCTGCTCAAGGACACGCTTCCCGCCGATCTGCTCAACGCGATCCGCGTGGTGGCCGCGGGCGACGCGCTGCTGTCCCCGAGCGTGACCCGGCGCCTTATCGGCGCGTTCACCAGCGCGTCCCTCGCGCACCCGGGGCTGCCGCTCCTTGCTCGCCCCGGGCTGGCCGCCGCTCCCCCGGGGCTGGCCGCCGCTCTCGCCGGGCCAGCCGCCGGGGCCCCTTCCCGGGACCGCGCGGCCCGCGGCCGGCTGGCGCATCTGCTCACCGAGCGAGAGCTCGAGGTGCTCACGATGGTCGCGCGCGGGCTGTCGAACGCGGAGATCGCCACGGAGCTGACCATCAGCCCCGCCACCGCCAAGACCCACGTGGCGCACCTGCTCACCAAGCTGGACGCCCGGGACCGCATCCAGCTCGTCATCATCGCTTACCAGTCCGGGCTCTGTGACCAAGGGGGACGACCCCCCTAGAACCCCCCGATCGCCCGCTGCGGTTCTCGCCGTAGTATCGCGCGGCCGGAGGGCCGTCGGCCCTCGCGGGCCGCGCGATCAGTGGGCGTAGTTGCCGCGGTAGTACTCGTACACCCAGCCGATCACGGAGCACACGGTGAACAGCATCCCGATCAGGAACAGCCACCAGCCGAGCGCCGCGCCCAGCGCCGCGATGGCCGCGGAGAGGCCGAGGAACAGCGGCCACCAGCTCTTCGGCGGGAAGAAGCCAAGCTCGCCGGTGCCCTCCTCGATCTCGCCCTGGGTGTCGTCTTCGGGGCGCAGCGGCAGGCGCCGGCCGGTGAACAGCACGTAGAAGCCGGTGAGGACCGTCATCCCCACGGCCATGGCCAGCGCGGTGGTGCCGGTCGGGTCGTGGGAGGTGAACCAGTACACGACGTCCACGCCGCCGAAGAACAGCCCGCAGCCGAGGAACAGCCAGCCTTCGACCTTCATCGCGCCCGGTCCCCGTTGGAGATGGCGGGGATCTTCTGGTCCACCTCCCGGGAGGCGCGCCCGACCTTGATGTGCGGGTAGTGCGCCTCGAACGCCGGCCGCTCGGACCTGATCCGCGGGATGCGGTAGAAATTGTGCCGCGGCGGCGGGCAGGTCGTCGCCCACTCCAGCGAGCTGGCATAACCCCAGGGGTCCTCCTCGGTCACCCGTTCCCCGTACCGCCAGCTGATGTACACATTCCACAAGAACATCAGGATGGACAGGGCGAGCAGCCACGACCCGACCGTGGAGATGATGTTCAGCGTGGTCACGTTCCCGGGCAGGTAGGGGTAGTTGGCGATGCGCCGCGGCATCCCCTCCACGCCCATCCAGTGCTGGACCAGGAACGTCATGTGGAAGCCGATGAACATGACCCAGAACTGGGCCTTGCCGAGCCTGCTGTTCAGCATGTGGCCGGTCATCTTCGGCCACCAGAAGTAGAAGCCGGCGAACATCTCGAACAGCACCGTGCCGGCCAGCACGTAGTGGAAGTGCGCGACCACGAAGTAGGAATCCGACACGGCGAAGTCCAGCGGCGGCGAGGCCAGGATGATCCCGGTGATGCCGCCGAACAGGAACGTGATCAGGAACCCGACCGTGTACAGCATCGGCGGCTCGAAGGTGAGCTGCCCGCGCCACATGGTGCCGATCCAGTTGAAGAACTTCACCCCCGTCGGCACCGCGATCAGGAACGTCATGAAGGAGAAGAACGGCAGCAGCACCGCGCCCGTGGTGAACATGTGGTGCGCCCACACCGACATGGACAGGCCCGCGATCGCGACCGTCGCAGCGACCAGCGTCCGGTAACCGAACAGCGGCTTGCGGCTGAACACGGGCAAGATCTCGGTGGCGATACCGAAGAACGGCAGCGCCAGGATGTAGACCTCGGGATGGCCGAAGAACCAGAACAGGTGCTGCCACAAGATCGCCCCGCCGTTGGCGGCGTCGAAGACGTGCGCGCCGAGCCGCCGGTCGATCTCGAGCACCAGCAGCGCGGCGGCCAGCGGCGGGAAGGCCATGATGACGAGCATGGACGTGAGCAGCGCGTTCCAGGTGAAGATCGGCATCCGGAACATCGTCATGCCGGGCGCGCGCATGCAGAAGATCGTGGTGATGAAGTTGACCCCGGACAGGATCGTGCCCGTGCCGGACAGCGCCAGGCCCATGATCCACATGTCGGCGCCGACGCCCGGGGAAAAGGCCGAGCTATTCAGCGGGGCGTACGCGTACCAGCCGAACGAGGCCGCCCCGCCCGGCGCCAGGAAACTGGCCAGCAGGATCAGGCCGCCGAACGCGAACATGTAGTAGCTGAGGATGTTCAGCCGCGGGAACGCCACGTCCGGCGCGCCGATCTGCAGCGGCAGCACCTCGTTGGCGAACCCGACGAACAGCGGTGTGGCGAACAGCAGCAGCATGAGGATGCCGTGCATGGTGAACAGCTCGTTGTACTGCTGGTCGGAGACGAAGTGCCGGTCCGGGCCCATGAGCTGGATGCGGATCAGCAGCGCCATGACCCCGGCGCAGCAGAAGAAGAAGAACGAGGTGATCAGGTACAGGTGGCCGATGATCTTGTGGTCGGTGGAGGACAGCCAGCCCGCCAGGACCGACCCCTTGCGCTCGGTCCGCTGCCGGGGGATGGTGATGACCGGCTCCTGCTCGACCGTGCTCACACAGATCCCTCCCCGTCGGTGTACCGGATGGCGTTCACTGGGTACTCCCTGCTGCCTTCTCCGCCGCCTGCTCGGCGGTCATGTACGCCCGGAACTGCGCCGGCGTGACGACCTTCAGCGTGAACAGCATCCGGCTGTGGTACAGGCCGCACAGCTCGCTGCAGTGCCCGGTGAAGGTGCCCGTCTGCGTCGCGGTGATCTCGAAGTGGTTCGGGTGGCCGGGGATGACGTCGCGCTTGAACAAGAACTCAGGCACCCAGAAGGCGTGATCCACGTCCGGGGAGCTCAGGTTGAACCTGACCGTCTCCCCGGCCGGGATCTCCAGCACCGGCAGCGGGCCGTCCCCCCACATGTACCCGCCGTTGGTCACGACGCCGCCGCTACTGTTCACCGGGTACTGCGGGTAGCTGAACTGCCAGCTCCACTGGAACCCCAGCACGTTCACCACCACGTCCGGCTTGGGCGACAGCCTGTCGATGACATTCTCGTCCTTGGCGGTGAAGTAGAAAAGGATCGCGATCAGCACGAACGGCACCGCCGTGTACATGATCTCGATCGGCATGTTGTAGCGCGCCTGCGGCGGCAGCCGGTCGCCGCGCTTGCGGTGGAAAAGCACCGCCCACAGAATCAGGCCCCAGACCAGGACGCCGACGGCCCACCCGGCGACCCAGGACCCCTGCCACAGCGTGAGGACGGTCTTGCCCTGCTCGGTGATCGGGTTCGGGAAGCCCATCCTGGTAAACGCGTTGTTCGTCGAGCATCCGGTCAGGCCTGCCACGCCGACGGCCGCCCCGGCGGCCAGGCCGACCGTGCGCGCGCCGCGTCGCGGCCGCCGTGTCCTGGCAGGCCTGCGCTCGGCGTGATCGGTAGTCAAGGCGAGGGGCCTTCCTCGTTCTGCTACAGCGTGTCGTGCACACAGTATCGCGCGCCATCCGCGGGCCCGCGAGGGGGCCCCGGACCTTTCGGCCGATCTTGGCGCCCGCCGCGCGTACCGCGGCCCGGTACGGGCATGATGGGAAGCGTGAGCCGCCGTGCCCGCGTGCTGCGCCGGGCCTCCCGCCGTACCGGACCGTCGCCCGCCGCTGCCGCAGACGATCGCTTTTCAGCCGAACGAACGGTGACTCCCCCGGCCCCGGCCCTGGCGCCCGTACTGACCATCGACGCGCTCGGCAGGAAGTGCCCGATCCCGATCATTATGCTCGCGGAGCAGATCAGCAGCGTCCCCCTGGGCGCGGTGGTGGCGGTCCTTGCCGACGACCCGGCCGCCTACACCGACGTGCCCTCATGGTGCGCGATGAAGTCGCACGAGTTCGCCGGCCACACCGAACTTCCCCGCGGCTGGGCCCTGTTCATCCGCCGCCAGGTCTAAGCGGTCGGTCACTGCGGCTTGAATCGCCTGGTGAAGCGGGGGTCGTCTTCCCACCATGGCGTGGACCTCGCGGGCTCCTGGGCCTCCTGGCGCTCGGCCGCGCCGTCTGGCTGGCCCGGGTCGTGCGGCGCTGCGGCCGCCTGCAGCCGGGCCTGCTCGGCGTCGAGTTCGGCGTCGATGGCGGCGGCCTGCGAGTCATCTTCGCGCATCAGCTGGATGAGCTGCGCGCCCAGGAACGGCAGGCCGACCAGGTCGCCGAGGATCCACAGCACTCCCCCGCCGATGACCTGATCGGTCGCCGGGTCCGGCCCCCACGGCCTGCCCAGCGCGTGGTAGTAGGCGCCGGCGATCAGGGTCTGGGTGGCGATCACGGAGATGCCGAGCACGGCGTCCCCTATCACCTCGGCGCCGGTGATCCACATGGAAACGGCGTAGGAGTAGGCCTTGGGCACCGGGTCCACCCGCAGCAGCGTCCAGAAGAACACCAAGCCCGGCACCATCAGCGCCAGGTAGGTGAGCTCGCGGACGGCGCTGCTGTGAAAGTAAGCCTCGTACCAGGACGTGAAATACATGATGAACGGCACGGCGACCAGCGCGAACGTGGTGATGGCGGGGAAGGTGAGCACCCGGGCGGGGCGGGAGCGGATGGCCGCCCCGATGCGGCGCCCGGCGCCGGGGAACGCCTCGGCGGCGAGCGTGATCGGGCGGCCGAGCACCAGGAACAGCGGCACCGCCAGGACGAGCAGCACCGTCTGCACCGCGCGGGCGTAGAACAGGACCGCCTGGTAGACGCCGACCCACGACATCGTGGCGATCACCAGGAAACCCAGGCCCAGGCCGCAGAACCAGACCCGGCGCGCCGCCGGCCAGTCCCCGGTCCTGCGGACCTTATGCTCCGCCGCCAGGTAGCAGCCGCCGAGGAGCAGGACGAGCGCCAGCATCGGCGGGTCGAGCGTCCACTCGGTGAAGGCGCGGCTCAGCGTCAGTTCGGGCGGCCCATGGTAGCCGGACGCGAGCACGGTTTCCATGAGGTGATGCTAGCCCGCCAATGCGGAACGTCAGACGGCGGCGAACCGCAGGCGCATGCCGTTGCGGCGCAGCACCTTGAAGAACCACAGCAGGGAACCGGCGATCCCGCACGCGATCGCGGCGACGGTGACCCCGGCCGAAACGATCATGAACAAGGTGACCGGCTCGGTGGCGACGAGCACCGCGAACACGACCGCGAGCACGCCGAAAACCGCCGCCCACAGCCAGGTGGCACCCTGGAAGAACCGGTGCAGGCCCGGGTTGGTCACGCCGCCGTGCCGCAGCGAGATGACCTCGGTGGCCAGCCGGGAGCACAGCGGGCGCTCGGTCGGCGCCGACCGCGCGAACAGCAGCGAGAGCACCAGCTTGGCGAGGGGGAACTGCAGCAGGTAGATCCAGACCTGGCCGGTCGCGAACACCAGGGCCGTCTGGATGCACAGCAGGATGGCCGAGAGCATCACCAGGCCGGGCACCCGGCCGCAGGCCAGTTTGCGTATCCCCACCACCAGCCAGACGGCGCCGAGCCCGGCCAGCATCCCGGCGTGCACGCCTGCGACGGCGTCCCCGACCAGGTAGGCGGCCAGCGGTAGTCCGGCGGCCTCACCCACGCTCCAGCCGAACGTCCACAGCAGCCGCCACGGCCGGGGCAGCTCCAGGCGGTCGTGCCGGGTGCGACCGGTGACGTCTGGACGGGCCTGCTCGGCGACGTCCGTCATTGGGCCAGGATATGCCACATCCTCCCGCCATGGGCCGGTGGCCGGCAAACATTTATCCGTTAGGACTGGCCGCCGGGTCCTTCTGCACGGCGGCGACGAAAAGGACCTGCACGGGCTTGGCGCAGCCTTCCGCTGTGGACGGTAGGAAGACAGGCTCGGTCTGGTTCGGCGGGTAGACCCGAAGGCTCGCCGCCTTGACCGGGCCGCATGTGCTGGGCGGGTAGTTGCCCGCGTCTACGACCTGCAGCGCAGCCCGGGCGGTCGCGCGAGGGGCCAGCGTGACCAGCGTCACCGGGACCGTGGCGACACGCTTGGCGGCAAGCCCGATCTGCGCGTCGGACGGCCCGGACACCAGCGAGACGCCGGGGTAGCCGTCCAGCGTGCAGGAGGCCGCCGACGAGTTCGTGAAGGTAATCACTTGATAGACGCCGCCCGCGTAGCCCTCACCCGGCCCGAGGCTGACCCGCAGCGACCGGGTGGGGCAGGCAGCCGGGGAGGTGGACGTGGATCGCGCGGAGGGCGCCGTGCTGTCGGCCGGCGCGGTGGGGCTGAAGCCGGGCGTGCGCGTCGTGCCTGACGATGGCGAGCTTGGCGATGAGGCGCAGCCCGCCGTGATGGTGGCCACCAGGCAGGCGAGCGCGGCCGCCACGACGGCCGCGCATGGCTTCCCCGCCGCTGAGATCATTGGCGTGCCCTTCGTCGGTACCGCGTCCAGACATTATGACGGCGCTGCCGCCGTCCCGGTTGCATCTGGGAGGAGACGGCGTGCCGAGGGCACGCACTACTGCTCGTTCGGCAGAAAAAAGGGCGGATGGTGGTCGGCGGGATCACCCGCGGTGGGTGGTCCCGGCTGGGCACGGCCCCCGCCCGCGCGGCCGCCGCGCGGAGGCTAGGCGGCCAGGACCTTGGCCTTCTCGCGCTCGAACTCGTCGGGGGTGATGACGCCGCGGTCACGCAGGTCGGCCAGCTTGGCCAGCTGGTCTGCCGGAGTCCCCGACCCCGCGGCGTCCTGGACGTAGCGGCGGAATTCCTGGTCCTGCTGCTGGGCTTGGTGCACGGCACGCTCGTGCATCTTGCCGCCGCGGACGATCAGGTAGGCCAGGACGCCAATCAGCGGTATCACCAGCACGAAGATGAACCACAGCGCCTTGGCCCCCCCGGACAGGTCACGGCTGCGGAAGATGTCGATGAAGACATAGATCAGTACCCAGATCCACACGATCCAGAGGAAGATCTCCAGGATCGTCCAGAACGCGTCGAGCAGCGGGTAATTGGTGGAACTGGCCAGCGGCATGCTGTCTCCCTTCCTGATCCACGGCGGCCCGCTGTTTCCGGGCAGCAGCACTGTCCGCGCCCAATACAGTGCCGTGCGGGATTCCCGCCGGGATCACCCACGGAGGGTGGTTCGCTCTTAGTGCTTGCCGGAGCGCGCGTCGGGCAAGCCGCCGCGCGGCCGCTCAGTGCTGTCTGGAGCGCGCGCGTCGGGCAAGCCGCCGCGCGGCC
>JAFAPY010000032.1 GCA_019246795.1 Streptosporangiaceae bacterium
CTCAAGCTCGGAACCCCTGGCATCCAGCGTCGTGATCTGCTCCCGCCCGGCCGCCGCGCGCGCCTCGCGCGCCAGCGCCGTCTTGCCCACCCCGGGCGGCCCCTCGACCAGGAGCAGCGTCCCCTCGCCAGCGCGCGCCCGAACCAGTCCCCCACGCAGCATCTCAAGCTCACGCTCGCGCTCGACAAGTACTCCGACCGTGACGAACGGCACGAACCTGACCATACACGCGTGCCGGTGACGAAATCCAAAAACATAAGGGGAAACCCTCGGGGATCCTCCCTTGTAACGGCGGCAGCGCCGACCAGACGATGGCCGGGTGACCAGCGTCAGCGAACCTAACAAGCTGGAAGGCCCAGCTGTTCGTGGGGGGGCAGCCGGGAACAAAGGGCGGCCAGAGCCCATCGCCGAGCTCCTAACCGCCGGCTACGCCGGCCACGTCGCTTGCGCCCGGAGCCCGGCGTGGCCGGACCAGAACCAGAAGAGGTGCGCAGGCTCGCCGCACACCGCCGCTACGTCCATCCCGGCCTGTGCCTCAAGATCGAGGATCAGATCGCCGAAGCGACGGGGCCGTGACCCGCCGGCAGGCAACGACCGCAACCCCGGACGCCCGGGCCGCCGGGCGCACCCGGTGCTACGCGGGATCTCGGTCATCCGGCTGCTGCCGGAAGGCAAGCCGGCAAGCGCAGATGGAGCCGTGGCTCCATGAACGCAAACCTAGAAAGGTTAACAATGAAAAGCAGCATTCGCCTTACCGGAACTATGACTGCCGCCTTCCTCGCTGCGGCCACGCTGGTCTTGGCCGGGGGTTCAGCCTTCGCGCAGCAGACCTCGACCGCATCGTCGGCGCCGCAGAAGCTGCGCAACTACCGTTATTGCGAGGTCATTCCCTCGGTGCAGAGCGGCTCGACCGTAACAAGCTACATATACAACACTACGGGCTTCCATCATTGCCCGCCGGGCAAATGGGACAAGCTGACCGAACAGGAGGTCAACGAGGCGTTCGGGTCGCAGAAAGCCCAGCTGAACGGCCCCAGGTACTGGGTCATCGACCACGCGCAGTCGACCGGGCCGCAGACCGGAACCGGCAAGACGTTCACCTTCGGCGGCATCGAGATGGGGCTGGTCGGGACGCTGACCACGCAGGCCGGGCAGCCGACCGTCGGAGAGCAGCCCTACGTCGTCAACGAGGTGAATCGGGACACGATCTGGACCTACGACGCCGGAAAGCCGATCTTCGAGCTGACGGATCCGGACGGCCACGTATACGTGATGCAGTCCTATGCGCAGCTCGTAGACAAGAATCTCAAATACCGGGATCTGCCCGGGCTGGCCAGCCTGCTGACGCTGCCCCCGGGCTGGTCGTATTCGTGGCAGAAACTCACCCATACGCTGAACCTCAACAGCAACGGGCTCGCTTACGTAGTCAACGACAACCTGTTCGATTCCTATCAGCGGATCTCCTAGCAGACTACCCTGGGACTTCAAGGCAACAAGAGCTAAGCATGCAGGTGCCCAAGCCGTCCCTGTTGCTGGCGCCCTCACTGGCTGCAGCGACAAGGACGGTAACAGCAGCGACCAAAGGCTGGCAGCCACCGGCGGCCGGCGCCGAGCAAGCGAGGTGACCGGGCTGAGCCCGGACCGGGCGCGGATCCGTGCCGGGGCCTGGGAGCCGTCTGGAGGAGGCGGATCATGAATGTGCCGCGAGCTGAGGAATGGCGACGTCATGGCGGCTATTTCTCCTGGCGGCCGGCGGCCGAGGCTGCCTCGCCGGTGGAGATATTCCATGTGGAGATGGGCGACTCCGGTGCTCCGGTGCTCCTGCTCATCCACGGCTGGCCCACCAGCAGCATCGACTGGTTCGACGTCGCCGGCCAGCTGAGCGCCAGCTTCCGCGTCTGCGCGCTGGACTTCCCGGGCTACGGGTTCTCGGACAAGCCGCCAGGGTGGGGCTACAGCCTGGTGCGGGACGAGGAGCTCATCGAGTTCTACCTAGCGGAGGTGATCGGCGCCAAGGCCGGCGCGATCGTCGCGCACGACCGCGGCGACAGCGTGGCGCTTATCCATGCGGCCCGATGCGCTGAAGGCCGGTCGGCGACAGGGCTGCAGCACCTGGTCCTGACCAACGGCAACATCTTCCTGCCTTTGTCCAACCTGACCGAAGCCCAGCGACAGGCACTCGACGCTGAGTCCTGGTCCCAGATTGCCGCCGCGGTGACTCCCTCGGTCCTGGCCGAGGGCATGGGCGCCAGCGCGTTCACCCCGCCGCGCAAAGCTGGCGATCCTGAGGTCGAGGCTCTGACCGCCACCTTCGCCTACCACGACGGCATCAACGTCCTGCACGAAGGGATCCAGTACCTTGTCGAGCGATCCCAGGACGAGCAGAGATGGCTGACCGCACTCGCCAGCGCCCCGTTTCCCGTCATGGTGATCTGGGGCCTGTACGACACGGTTTCACCGCTACGGGTGGCGAGCTACGTGTGGAACGAATACCTGATGCTCAAGCCCGGCGGCAACCGCTTGTACTTCATCCCGGACGCGAACCACTACCTCCAGGCCGACCGGCCCGATGCGTTGGTGAAAGTCCTCCTGGACGCGCTCGAACCCGCTGACGGTCGAGACCCCGGCGCCCTCGGGCCGGAACTGGGCGCTCCCCTACTGGTCGACAGCTCCCGCGCACGGCTGCCCGCCGCAGCAGACCTGCTCCATCCATGACCCCGGCATCGGGGTGATGCCGCAGTCGGGCAAGAAAGCGTCGTCGCCCAGGACGGACGCATGCCCACGCCCTGGCCTTCTTGGTCAAGGCATAGCCGGCGCTTCCTCCCGGTCGGTCGGCTCAAAGATGAGCTTGGTGCATTCGGTGTGCGAGTCGACTTGCTTGCCAGCCAGCAACCGGGTGATCGAGATTCCGACACAGCACGGGATGGGGCGCCCCCGGGCTCCGGCGGTCCGGCTGCCTGGCGTCGTGGCTGTCGCCAGCCAGCGGGTCACGACCCGGTCGTCTTCGGCGATCTGGTCCTCGATCTTGACGTACAGGCCGGGATGGGCACGGCGGCGGCCGGTCACCAGCCGTCGCAGGCCCTCGGGCCCGATCACTTCGGCTTCGCCCCCCGAGACGAAGCCTCTATAGTCGGCGGCTACCAGGTCACTGATCAGTTCTAGCCGTCCTTCGTTCACGACGGCCTCGACGAACAGCCGGATCTTGAGCTTGTTGAGTTCGCTGACGCTGTTCACATGCGTCAGGATCCCGGCGGCACCGCGGTGGTCACAAGGGAGTGTTCCCGCGGGTTTTCCCTACGCTTTTCCCGAACGGCGCCGGGCGCGGTGGACTGAGAGAGCTACCGCCGACGGCCGCCGCCAAGAGGCCGCTCTCCTACGTCCATATGCGGTAGCGCTGTGGTTTGAGCGAGCCCGCCGCAGCGGCCCTGGCCCGGGAACGGCTGGGCGGCCCATAAGCCTGGCGGCCAGTGCGGTGCCATCTCGCTGGCGGACGACGCAATGGCCCGGCTGCACGTCGGCGGGGTACCGGGCCCGGACCGACTTGACCAGGCCAAGCGCGCTGACGGCGGCGGAGTCGCGGGGGTGCCGTCAGCCCCCCAGGGGCAGATCAACCGGAAGATCGCGCGGGTGCCGTTCGTGGTTGACAAGACGGTCGAGCGTTACCATCACCGGGCCTGCCAGAAGCTGGGCCTCCGCTACCGGCGGGTAGTCCTCGCGGTCCGCGCACCGTTCGGGGAAAACGGTAGGGAAAACCCGCGGGATCTCCCTCTTGTGACCGGGCAGGGCAGCCCGGCACGTTGGCGTCAGGCCATGTCGCAGCGGTGGCGCCGCTGCTGAAGAGAAGGAAGCCGGATCATGACAAGTATGCTCTGCCAGCGGGCGCGGTTCTGCGTCCGGCATCGTCTCGCGGTCCTCGCGGTCTTGCTAGTGGTGACGGGCTGCGCCACGCTGGCCCGGCAGCCATGACCGGGACTCGCACCCAGCCGGCGCCGCCCGAGGCGCATTCCGGGATGCTGCGCCGGGGCTGGGTAGGCGTCGCCCAGCTCGTGGCCATCGCGGTGATCGTCATCGGCGCCGCAGCGGCGATCTACGGCGAGCGGGCCACGCTGCGGCAAGGCCTGGACTTCTTCCCCCACCTGCGGGGGGGCTGGGTCCTGGCCGCCGCAGGTGCCGAACTCTTGTCGATGATGGCGTTCGGGCAACTGGAGCGGGTGCTGCTGCAGGCCGCCGGCGCCCGGCTCACCCTGCGCTCGGTGCTGGCCACCGCCTCCAACGCCAACGCGATCGCGATCTCAGTGCCGGTGGCGGGCTCGGGTATCGCGACGGCCTACGCCATCCGTGACTTCCGGCGAGCCGGTGCCGATGTCGGGCAGGCCAGCGTCGCCCTGACCCTCGCCGGGGCGCTGTCCACTGTGGCCTTCGCCATCCTCGCCGCGCTCGGCGCCGCGCTGAGCGGCAACACAGCCGCCGCCCTGCTTGGCCTGGCAGGCAGCCTGGCCTGCGCCGGGGTAGCGGTGGCTCTGGTCATGAGCCTCCGCTTCCCCCGCTTCCGGGCCCGGCTGATCACATTGGCAAACCGGGCGGTGCGGATCGTGCGCCGGGCCACGCGCGGCCGCCCGCGCCGCGACGTAGCCGCGCAGATCAGCTCCGCGCTGGAACGCGCCGGGGACCTGCGGCTCAGCTCCCTGGCGCTGGCGCAAGCGTTCGCCTACGCACTAGTCAATTGGGCCGCAGACATTTGCTGCCTAGCTTGTGCCGTGCATGCCGTAGGAGCCGCCCTGCCCGTGACGAAGATCCTGCTGATATGGAGCGCCGGTGCTGGGGCAGCCAGCCTCAGCCCGGTTCCCGGCGGCATCGGCATCGTCGACATCGTCCTGATCGCCGCCTTCGCCGGTGTCGGCGTCCACACGGCCGCGGCAGTGGCTGCCACGCTGCTCTACCGGCTCCTCTCCTTCAAAATCTGCGGGACCATGGCGTGGTTCGTCTACCACTCCTGGCAGCAGCGCCGCGCTGCCGCCGCGCCTGCGCGCGCCAGCGCGGTCCCGCAGTACCTACGGCGCCCACGCGACTGCCAACACAGCAAGAAAACAGTCACCTAAACGGAAGTTGACGGCATTCACACCAACCCGTTGGGCACAGCATGATCTGGTGTCCACGCCTTCTTGAAACCTGGCTCTGCCGTTAGTATCTTCCACGGCGAGAGCTACTGGCGCCACTGTACCGGCCGCTTCATCTGTGGTCTTGTCGGCCGGCGGACCACGACAGTGTGCAGGGGCTTCCTCGCTATCGCTCAGCCCGGTGGAGTGCCGCTCCACGGCGCAGTGCCGCAGGGGTTCTGGGCCGTATACCGCTGGCGCGGCAGGGCGGGATTGGGTTCCTGGTGTCCGAAGCGCGACCGGGCACCCTTACCGGGACCACGCCGCCGTTTCGGGATTGACCAGGCGGGCAGGGCGTCCTGGCGTGGCCATCGCCTCCCGCGAACCTCAGGGAACGGAATGTGGCGCCGATCGAGAGGACCACGACTGTGTACCACGCCATCGTTAAGCGCATTGCCGCCCGTAACTTTGAGCTGGTAAACGAAGGTAACTACGAACCGCTCCTGGCCTCCTGTGCGCCGGACATTCACCATCGCTTCGGCGGCAGCCACGCCCTGGGCGGCGAGCGCCACGACAAACAGGCGTTGCGACGATGGTTTGAGCGCCTGGGCCGGGTCGGGCCGGATCTGACTCTGGTGATCCGCGACATATGGGTGAAGGGCGGGCCGTGGAACACCTATGTGATCATCCGCTGGGACAATCATGAGCAGCTGCCCGACGGATCTCTGTATTCGAACCACGGGGTACACGTCGTGCAGATGAAGTGGTTCCGGATCGTGGACATCGACGCGAATGAAGACTCCCAGGCGGTCGCCGAGTCTATGCCCGTGCGTGCCGCCGCAGGTATTGAGGAGGCACTACTGGCCGCCCCGATCGTCAGCTGAGCATTCGCATAGCGTTCTCACCAGCGTGCCGTCAGACCGGGTGACACCGGGCCGGGCCAGCACGGCGGCAACGACGTCGACGCGTCGGGCAACACCATGGTCAAGATGCCCAGCCAGTCGGACGTGGCCAAGCTACCGCACACGACCGAGTCGGCTTCCCTGGCGCCGCGGGCCAAGCCAGGCTCAGGAGGCACCCGTCTGCTACACCACGGCACCACTCAGTCCAGATCCCCACGCTGACCGGCCGACAGCCGTGTTGCAGCTGCGCTCAGATCGATCAGTCCGGCGCGGCACCAGGTAGGCGCTACCTAAATGAGGCTGACAACAAGAACGGCGGCTTTGCGCGCGTGCTCTAGAACTTTCTCGATCACTCAGGGTGATGGGTCTATGCGTGA
>JAFAPY010000322.1 GCA_019246795.1 Streptosporangiaceae bacterium
CCGAGGCAGTGCAGGCCGCACACGAAGAGGGCCAGGAATTCGGCGATTCGGTGGTGAGTGACGCTCCGGCGCTGTGGCTGGAGGCGGTGCTGGCGAGGAAGCCGCGCATGCCCTCGGACCTGGAGGCCAGGCTGCTGCAGGGCTCGGCGCTGCCCATCGATTTCCTGCTGCACGACGAGGTGCGGCATGCGCTGCGGCGTGGCTTCTGGGACGCGCTCGAGCGTACCCGGCGGTAGTGCCGCGCACGCTGCCCTTCACCGGGCGGAAACCTGGCCGGCGCCGCGATTGCCTATAGCGGCGGCGGGTACGGTTGGCACATGGCAGGGCTGTCCGGTGAGCTGTTCGATGCCATCGAGGTCAACGCGGCCCGCACCGGCAACCACAAGCGCGCCGCGGTCCGGATGAGCCGGCTGGCGGCCCAGGCCGCCCCGAGCGGCATGTCCCGGGCTGAGGCGCACGTGCGGGCTGGCGAGCAGTGGCTGCTTGCCGACGAGCCGACGGAGGCTGTGGCGGAGTTCCGCCAGGCGATCGCCGATGCCGGCCCGACCCTTGACGACCCCAGGGTGCCGCTGGCACGCGCGCTGTTCGCGCTCGGACGGCGCGCCGAGGCCGAAGACCTGCTCCGTGAGCTGAAGGAATCCGGCGCGATGGCGCAGCCGCGGACCTGCGACCTGGTGGCCGAACTGCTCGCCGAGCAACGCGACCTGGCCGGTGCGCTCGACTGGGCCACCGCAGGCGTCGATGCCTGCCTGCGCGGCGAGGAACGCGATGAGCTGCAGCTGCTGCTGCGGCTGCGGTACCGGATCCGGATCGACCTCGGCTTGGGCGAAGACGACTACGACAAGCTGCTGGACACCGGCCAGGCGCAGCGGGACCACCCCGCGGCCGGGGGTTAGCCAGGCACGAGGGGCGCCCCGCAGGGCGCCCCTCGCAATCGCCGTGACCGGCGGTCAGCGCGCGGCCGCGCGGTCAGCGGCCCGGGTGACGGTGAGCGTGTCTTTGCCCGCGTCCAGGTCGACGAGCACCTCGTCGCCGTCGATGATCTCCCCGGCCAGCAGCGCGCGGGCGAGCTGGTCGCCGACCGCCGACTGGACCAGGCGGCGCAGCGGCCGCGCCCCGTACACCGGGTCGAAGCCGGTCAGCGCCAGCCATTCCCGTGCCGCCGGCGTCACCGTCAGCGTCAGCCGCCGCTCGGCCAGCCGCTTGGCAAGCCGCTCGATCTGCAGGTCGACGATCTGGGTGAGCTCGTTCGTGGACAGCGCGTCGAAGACGATCACGTCATCGAGCCGGTTCAGGAACTCAGGCTTGAACGCGCCGCGGACCGCGGTCATCACCGCGTCCCGCTTGGCCGTCTCGCCCAGGGACGGGTCCGCGATGAACTGCGAGCCGAGGTTGGAGGTCAGCACCAGGATGGTGTTCCTGAAATCCACCGTGCGGCCCTGGCCGTCGGTGAGCCGCCCGTCGTCCAGCACCTGGAGCAGGACGTCGAACACCTCCGGGTGGGCCTTCTCCACCTCGTCGAGCAGCACCGCGCTGTACGGCCTGCGGCGTACCGCCTCGGTGAGCTGGCCGCCCTCCTCGTAGCCCACGTAGCCGGGCGGGGCGCCCATCAGCCTGGCGACCGAGTGCTTCTCCGAGTACTCGCTCATGTCGATGCGGACCATGGCCCGCTCGTCGTCGAACAGGAACGCGGCGAGCGCCTTGGCCAGCTCGGTCTTGCCGACGCCGGTCGGTCCGAGGAACAGGAACGAGCCGGTCGGCCGGTCCGGGTCAGACACCCCGGCCCTGGCGCGGCGGACCGCGTCGGACACCGCCCGCACCGCCCGGGCCTGGCCGATCACCCGCCTGCCGATCTCGTCCTCCATCCGCAGCAGCTTGGCGGTCTCCCCCTCCAGCAGCCGCCCGGCGGGGATGCCGGTCCAGGAGGACACCACGTCGGCGACGTCGTCCGGGCCAACCTCCTCCTTCACCATGGGCGCCGCAGCCGGGGTTCCCGCCGCCGCGGTTCCCTCGTCGGGTGAAGCCGAGCGAGCGGTGGTGCTTGCCTCGGCAAGCTGCTCCTTGACCACGGGTATCTCCCCGTAGAGCAGCCGCGACGCAGCCTCGTAGTCGCCGTCGCGCTGGGCACGCTCGGCCTGGCCCTCCAGGTCGTCGAGCCGCTTCTTCAGCTCGCCTACCCGGTTCAGGCTGGCCTTCTCCAGCTCCCAGCGCGCCACGAGCGCGTTGAGCTGCTCCTGCCGGTCGGCCATGGCGGCGCGCAGCCGTTCCAGCCGCTCCTTGCTCGCCGGGTCCTCCTGATTGGCCAGCGCGAGCTCTTCCATCTTCATCCGGTCCACGGCGCGCCGCAGCTCGTCGATCTCGACCGGCTGGGAGTCGATCTCCATCCGCAGCCGGGACGCCGCCTCGTCGACCAGGTCGATGGCCTTGTCCGGCAGGAACCGCCCGGTGATGTACCGGTCGGACAGCGCAGCGGCCGAGACCAGCGCCGCATCGGAGATCTGCACCTGGTGGTGCGCCTCGTAGCGGCCCTTCAGCCCGCGCAGGATCGCGATCGTGTCCTCCACCGAGGGCTCGCCGACGAACAGCTGCTGGAACCTGCGCTCGAAAGCCGGGTCCTTCTCGATCCGCTCCCGGTACTCATCCAGCGTGGTAGCGCCGATCATGCGCAGCTCGCCGCGGGCCAGCATGGGCTTGAGCATGTTGCCCGCGTCCATGGCGCCTTCGGCGGCACCTGCGCCGATCACCGTGTGCAGCTCGTCGATGAACGTGATGACCTGGCCCTCGCTCCGCTTGATCTCGTCGAGGACCGCCTTGAGGCGTTCCTCGAACTCGCCGCGGTATTTCGAGCCGGCCACCATGGCGCCCAGGTCCAGCGCGATCAGCCGCTTGCCGCGCAGCGATTCGGGAACGTCCCCGGCCACGATCCGCTGCGCCAGGCCCTCGACGACCGCGGTCTTGCCCACTCCGGGCTCGCCGATCAGCACCGGATTGTTCTTCGTCCGCCGGGACAGCACCTGGATCACCCGCCGGATCTCGGCGTCCCGGCCGATCACCGGATCCAGCTTGCCGTCCCTGGCCTGCTGGGTCAGGTCGATGCCGTACCGCTCCAGCGCCTTGTAGGTGCCTTCCGGGTCTTCGCTGGTGACCCGGGCGCTGCCGCGGACGTGGGTGAAGGCGTCAACCAGCGCCTCGGGCGTGGCACCGTTGGCGGTGAGGATCGCCTTGGCGTCGCCGCCGTCGGCGGCCAGGCCGACCAGCAGGTGCTCGGTGGACACGTACTCGTCGTCGAGCTGCCTGGCGCGGCTGGCTGCCGTGGCGATCGTCGCGAGCAGCGGCCGCGACATCTCCGGGGCGCTGAGCGCGGAGCCGCGCGCCCGGGGCAGCCGGGCCAGGCGCTCCTGTGCCTGCTTGGCGACCAGGGCCGGGTCGGCGCCGATCGCGCGAAGCAGCGGCACAGCCGTCCCATCCGCCTGATCTACCAGGGCGGCGAGCAGGTGCAGCGGTTCCACCTGCGGGCTGCCGTCCGCCGCGGCGCGGCGCACCGCGGCGCTCAGCGCCTCTTGGCTCTTACGGGTCAGTTTGTCTTCTGCCATTGCTGCTGTTACTTCTCTTCCCTGTGCTGGCCGGTGGCCGGTTCCCACGCCGCAGCGCGCGCACTGCGGACCGGTACCAGCCCCGATGTGGTGTTGCTGCCTGCCCGGCGCAGCTCGGCGAGCCGGGCGGCCACGGCCCTGGTGGATTCCAGCTCCGCCCGGAGCTGGGACAGCTCGGCGCGCAGCTCCGCGATGATCCTGCGGGCCTTCTCCAGCTCCTGGTGCTGGTCCATGATCAGCCTGATGCCGGAAAGGTTGACGCCCTCCTGCTTGGCCAGCCGCTGGATCTCGCGCAGCGCGAGGACGTCGCGCATCGAGTAGCGCCTGCCCCGCCCGGCGCTACGGCCCGGTGACACCAGGCCGAGCCGGTCATAGGCGCGCAGCGTCTGCGGGTGCATGCCGGACAGCTGGGCGGCCACGGAGATGACGTAGACGGGCAGGTCGTCCGACAGATCGTATGGGCGTGACATGGTCTCGGTCGCCTCCTCCCATCACGCCTGCCGGGCCCGTTCGAGGAGTTCTTCCCGCGGGTCCGGGCCCGCCGTGGCCTCGCGCAGCTCCTCGATGGCGCTGCGCGCCTTGCCGCTGAGGTTCCGCGGCACCGTGACCTCGACCGTGACCAGCAGGCTGCCGTAGGTGCCGTCCTTGCGGCGCACGCCCTTGCCGGGGACCCGGAAGGCCCGCCCGTTCGGCGTGCCGGCCGGGATCCGCACCGTCACCTGGCCGCCCCTCGGTGAGGGCACCTTGACCTCGGCGCCCAGCGCCAGCTCGGGGTACGTCACCGGCACGGTCACGGCCAGGTTGTCCCCGGACCTGCCGAACACCGGGTGCGGCTTGACGTGCACCCGCACGTACAGGTCACCGGAGGGGCCGCCGCGTTCGCCCGGCGCGCCCTTGCCCGCGATCTTGATCCGCTGCCCGTCGGCCACGCCGGCCGGGATGCGGGTCTGGATGGTCCGCGAGCTCATCGCGCGGCCGCTGCCCGAGCAGTCCGGGCACGGGTCGTCCACCACCAGGCCACGGCCGCGGCATTCTTTGCACGGCTCCGATATCCCGAACGTGCCGAGATTCCGGCTCGACTGCCCGGTGCCGCCGCAGGCCGGGCACACCCGGGGCACGGTGCCCGCCTTGGCGCCGGTGCCGTGGCAGGTCGGGCAGGCGCCCTCGCCGGTCAGCCGCAGCGCCACCGTGGTGCCCTCCAGCGCGTCGCTGAACGACAGCGTGGTCTCGGTCTCCACGTCGGCACCGCGCCGTCCCCTGGCCTGCGTCCTGGTCTGGGTGCGTCCGCCGCCGAACAGATCTCCGAACAGGTCGCCGATCCGGCCGCCTCCGTCGCCAGAGCCGCCGAACAGGTCACCCAGGTCGAAGCTGAAGCCGCCACCACCGCCCGGCCGGCTGCCAGTTGGCACCCGGAAGCCGCTGCCGAACAGCGAGCGCGCCTCGTCGTACTCCTTGCGTCGCTTCTCGTCGGACAGCACCGAGTAGGCCTCGGAGATCTCCTTGAACCGCTCCTCGGCCGAGGGGTTGCCCTTGTTCGCGTCGGGGTGGTACTTGCGGGCCAGCTTGCGGTAAGCCGCCTTGATCTCGTCGGGCTTGGCGGTCTTGGCGACCCCCAGGGTCTTGTAGTAATCCTTCTCGAGGAAGTCCTTGGTGCTCATGCCGCCTCGCTGGGCTTGTCAGTATCCTTCCTCGTCCGGGGCCCATGCCGCCTCGTTGCTGGCGCCGTCAGGGCCGGTCGCCGGCTCGGCGACCGCCACCCTGGCCGGCCGCAGGATCCTGTCCCCGACCTGGTAACCGGGCTGCAGGATCTCGACGCACGTGTCCTCGGCGACGTCGGATGAATAGGTGTGGGTCAGCGCCTCGTGGATCTTGGGATCGAACCGGTCGCCCTTCTCGCCGTAGGCCACCAGGCCGAGCTTGCCCAGCGCCTGCTGCAGTGAGTCTGCGACCGACTTGAACCCGCCGGACAGCTCGCCGTGCTCGCGTGCCTGGTCGATGGCGTCCAGGACGGGCAGCAGCGCCGACAGCGTCAGGGCGACCGCCTGATCCCGCACCGCCGACCGGTCCCGGTCCACGCGCTTGCGGTAGTTGGCGTATTCGGCCTGCAGCCGCTGCAGGTCGGCCGTCCGCTCTGCGAGCTGCGCCTCGGCCTCGGCTTGCCGCTCGCCGGCGGGTGCTTGCGTGACGATCCCTTCCATAACTTCCTCGGCGGCCTGGCCGCCGTCCTCGTGTCCTGCGGGCTGGCTGGCTGCGGGCTGGTCACCCCGCGCCCCGGCCTGTCCGGGCTCGTTGTCCCGGGGCCCGGCCGAGCCGGCGCCGCCGGCCGGCTTTGCGGCCACGTTCTTGGCCCGCCGCACCTGCCCGGTTACCGGGTCGATGCGCCGGTTATCCCGGATGACCGGCCCGGTGCCGGTTTCGGTCGGGTCCGTCATCAGGCAGCTCCGTCTTCGCTCGCGTTGCCCTCGTCGACGATCTCCGCATCCACGACCTCGTCCTCACCGGACGTTCCGGCGTCGGCACCGGCCGAGCCGGACGCGCTGCCAGCCTGCTGGGCCTGGGCCTGCTGGTAGATGGCGGTCCCCATCCTCTGGCTGACCTGCGCGGCCCGCTCGCTGGCGGTGCGGATGGCGTCGGTGTCGTTGCTCTCCAGCGCCTTCTTCACGTCGGCGATCGCGGAGCGCACCTCGGCCTTGATGTCCTCTGGCACCTTGTCCTCGTTCTCGCCGAGGAACTTCTCGGTGCTGTAGACCAGGGTGTCGGCCTGGTTGCGGACCTCGGCCTCCTCGCGGCGCCTGCGGTCCTCCTCGGCGTACTGCTCCGCCTCGCGGACCATCTTGTCGATGTCGTCCTTGGGCAGCGCCGGGCCGCCGGTGATCTGCACCGACTGCTGCTTGCCCGTGCCGAGGTCCTTGGCGGACACGTTGACGATGCCGTTGGCGTCGATGTCGAAGGTGACTTCGATCTGCGGCACGCCACGCGGCGCGGGCGCGATGCCGGCCAGCTCAAACATGCCGAGCTTCTTGTTGTACGCGGCGATCTCGCGCTCGCCCTGGAAGACCTGGATCTGCACCGAAGGCTGGTTGTCCTCGGCGGTGGTGAAGATCTCCGAGCGCTTGGTCGGGATGGTGGTGTTCCGCTCGATCAGCTTGGTGAAGATGCCGCCCTTGGTCTCGATGCCCAGCGACAGCGGGGTCACGTCGAGCAGCAGGACGTCCTTCACCTCGCCCCTGAGCACGCCGGCCTGCAGGCAGGCGCCGACCGCGACGACCTCGTCCGGGTTGACGCCCTTGTTCGGCTCCTTGCCGCCGGTCAGCTGCTTGACCAGATCGACGACCGCGGGCATGCGGGTGGACCCGCCGACGAGCACCACGTGGTTGATGTCCGCCAGGTTGACGCTGGCGTCCTTGATGACCTGCTGGAACGGGCCCTTGCACCGGTCGAGCAGGTCGGAGGTCATCCGCTGGAACTCCGCGCGGGTCAGCTTGGCGTCCAGGTGCAGCGGGCCGTCGGCCGAGTGGGAGATGTAGGGCAGGTTGATCTGCGACTCCGTCGACTGGGACAGCTCGATCTTGGACTTCTCCGCCGCCTCACGCAGCCGCTGCAGCGCCATCTTGTCCTTGGACAGGTCGATGCCGTAGCCGTTCTTGAAGTCCTTGACCAGCCAGTCGACGATGCACTGGTCCCAGTCGTCACCGCCGAGGTGGTTGTCGCCGCTGGTCGCCTTGACCTCCACGACGCCCTCGCCCACCTCGAGCAGGGACACGTCGAAGGTGCCGCCGCCCAGGTCGAAGACCAGGATGGTGGCCTCGTTCTCCTTCTCCAGGTGGTAGGCGAGCGCCGCCGCGGTGGGCTCGTTGATGATGCGGAGCACGTTCAGGCCCGCGATCTGGCCGGCCTCCTTGGTCGCCTGGCGCTGCGCGTCGTTGAAGTACGCAGGCACCGTGATCACCGCGTCGTTGATCTTCTCGCCCAGGTAGGCTTCGGCGTCCCTCTTCAGCTTCTGCAGCACGAACGCGCTGATCTGCTGGGGGGTGAACTTCTTGCCGTCGATGGTGACGGACCAGTCGGTGCCCATGTGCCGCTTGACCGAACGGATGGTCCGGTCCACGTTGGTCACGGCCTGCCGCTTGGCGACCTCGCCGACGAGTACCTCAGAGTTCTTGGCGAAGGCCACGACCGAGGGAGTGGTCCTGGAGCCTTCGGCGTTGGCGATGACCGTGGGCTCTCCGCCCTCAAGGATGGCGACGACTGAGTTGGTCGTCCCAAGGTCAATCCCTACCGCACGTGCCATGACAGTCCTTGTGGTGTGTTGAAGTTGAGTGGTCGGCCTCAAGCTTGCCAGCGGCCGTTTGGCGCTGTCAAATGACTTGAGTCATATGGGCTCAACTTCGGCCGGCTGCGGATCATTCCCCGCGGAGCCGCCGTTTTCGCGTTTTTGCGGTCCGCGGCCGTGCGCCTGCGCGCCCTGAGGGCTAAGTTACTGTCTGGTAGCAACGTTGCCCGACGGGGGATGTCCGCGGACACCGGCCCGCGCGACGGCAGCGTACGCTTGAGCTTCCGGAGTTGAGGAGGTCCCGCGTGGTCGCACGGATGGCCATCGGCTTGGTGCTGACTGTGGCCGGGTTGGCGGTTGCCGGGTACCGGCTGTGGTGGCTGAAGCGGCTGGCGTTTGCCGGGCAGCCGGCGCCGGAGCGGGTGGCGACGGTGCGGGCGCATCCGGGCACCGAAGCCCAGACGGAGACGGCGGAGGTGCTGGGGCAGCGCAAGCTGCTGAAGTGGACGGTGCCCGGGATCGCGCATGCGGCCACGTTCTGGGGTTTCATCATCTTGATCTTCACGATCATCGAGACGTACGGGGCGCTGTTCTCCCGGAGGTTCGCGATCGCGGGGATCGGGCGCTGGGCGGTGCTGGGTTTCGCCGAGGACCTGTTCGCGGTGGCGGTGCTGGCCGGGATCATCACCTTCGCGGTGATCCGGCTGCGGGAGGACCCGCACCGGGAAGGCCGCGCCTCGCGGTTCTACGGCTCGCACACCGGCGCGGCGTGGCTGGTGCTGGCGATGATCTTTCTCGTCATCGCGACGCTGCTGGTGTACCGGGGCGCGCAGATCAACACCGGGGTGTTTCCTTACCACCACGGCGCGTTCGCCTCGGAGGTCGTCGGGCACTGGCTGGCCCCGCTGGGGTACGGGGTCAATGCCGCGCTGGAGGCGACCTTCATCGTGGCCCAGCTGGCGGTCATCATGGTGTTCCTGGTGATCGTGGCCTACTCCAAGCACCTGCACATCTTCCTTGCCCCGGTCAACGTGCTGTTCGGCCGGCGGCCGGACGCGCTCGGCGCGCTGGAGCCGATGCGGTCCGGCGGGAAAGTCCTGGACTTCGAGGAGGCCGACCCCGATGCTGACGTGTTCGGCATCGGGGTGGTGGAGGACCTGTCCTGGAAGGGCATGCTGGACCTGGGCACCTGCACCGAGTGCGGCCGGTGCCAGTCACAGTGCCCGGCCTGGGCCACCGGCAAGCCGCTGTCGCCCAAGCAGGTCATCCTGGACCTGCGCGACCACGCCTTCGCCAAGGCCCCCTGGCTGCTCGCCTCGGCCGAGCAGCGGGAGAAACTGCCCGAGGCGGTGCAGGCCGAGGCCGCCCGGCCGCTGGTCGGCGACGAGCCGGCCGGCGGGGTGATGCATCCGGACGTGATCTGGTCGTGCACCAACTGCGGGGCGTGCGTGGAGGAATGCCCGGTCGACATCGAGCACATCGACCACATCGACGGGATGCGCCGCCACCAGGTCCTCATCGAATCGGCGTTCCCCCCCGAAGGCGCGGGCATGCTCCGCAACCTGGAGAACAAGGGCAACCCGTGGGGCCTGCCCGAAGACCGCCGCGCCGACTGGATCACCGAGTGCGGCTTCGACGTGCCCGTTGCCGACGGGAAGCTCCCCGGCGACGTGGAGTACCTGTTCTGGGTGGGCTGCGCCGGGGCGCTGGAGGACCGGGCCAAGAAGACCACCAAGGCCATCGCCGAATTGCTGCACGCTGCCGGGGTCTCCTTCGCCGTGCTGGGGCCGGCCGAAACCTGCACCGGCGACCCGGCGCGGCGCATCGGCAACGAGTTCGTCTACCAGATGCTCGCCCAGGCCAACATCGAGACCCTGAACGCCGCCGCGCCGAAGACGATCGTGGCCTCGTGCCCGCACTGCTTCAACGCCCTCGCCCGCGAATACCCCCAGCTCGGCGGGAACTACCAGGTCATCCACCACACCCAGCTGCTGGCCCGGCTCATCGAGCAAGGAAAGCTCACCCCGGCCGGCCCGGTGGCCGAGAAACTCACCTACCACGACCCGTGCTTCCTGGGCCGGCACAACAAGGTCTACACCCCGCCCCGGAAGATCCTCGACGCGGTGCCCGGCACCACCGCCACCGAGATGCACCGGTGCAAAAACCGCGGGTTCTGCTGCGGCGCCGGCGGCGCCCGCATGTGGCTGGAAGAACGCATCGGCAAAAGGATCAACCACGAGCGCATCGACGAAGCCCTCGCCCTGGACCCCGACACCATCACCACCGCCTGCCCGTACTGCCTGGTCATGCTCGGCGACGCCGTCCGGGACAAGAAGGCTGCCGGCCAGGCCAAAGACAGCCTCGACGTCACCGACGTCGCCCAGATCCTCGCCCGCTCCATCAGCGCGGGCGACACCGCCGGAGCCGCCCAGCCCACAGGGACGGACGGGCAAGGGGCCACAGCCGAGTGACCGTGGTCCCTCGCTTATGGCCGTTCTGTCTATTCGAACGGCCTGCCGAGACCTGGTGAGTGCGGGATGGGAGTCAGACCTTCGCGCGGTAAAAGTTGAGGTACGACCGGGAGGGCGTCGGCCCGCGCTGGTCCTGATACCTGGAGCCGTAGACGGGTGAGCCGTACGGGTGCTCGGCGGGGGAACTGCAGCGGAACAGGCAGAGCTGGCCGATCTTCATCCCGGGCCAGAGCTTGATCGGCAGCGTGGCGACGTTGGAAAGCTCGAGGGTCACGTGCCCGGAGAAGCCGGGGTCGATCCAGCCCGCGGTGGAGTGCGTGAGCAGCCCAAGCCTGCCCAGGCTGCTCTTGCCCTCCAGACGGCCGGCCACGTCATCAGGGAGGGAGATGACCTCGTAGGTCGATGCCAGCACGAACTCGCCCGGGTGCAAGACGAACGGTTCCTCGCCTTCGGCCTCGATCAGGCGCGTGAGGTCCGCTTGCTCTACGGCGGGGTCGATGTGCGGGTAGCGATGGTTCTCGAAGACCCTGAAGTAGCGGTCCAGCCGTACGTCGATGCTGGCGGGCTGGACCAGCTCGGGAGCATAGGGATCGAGCTTGACCCGGCCCGATTCGACCTCGGCCTTGATGTCACGATCGGAGAGCAGCACGCTGGCAACCTACCGGGTCCGGTACGATGTTCGGGCGAACACAGCGCGGCCCACGCGGTGATCACCACAGCCAACCGTCGCTGACACGCGGGTGTAGTTCAATGGCAGAACGTCAGCTTCCCAAGCTGATAGTGCGGGTTCGATTCCCGTCACCCGCTCTTATGTGAAGGCCCAGGCCAGAGGGTGTATCTCCGGCCTGGGCCTTGATCGTTCTCTGGGCTTGGTGAGCCCTCGTGCCATTAACGTGCCATTAGCCTGCAGGGCTGAGAGTGCCG
>JAFAPY010000382.1 GCA_019246795.1 Streptosporangiaceae bacterium
CCATATTCCGGGCGTGACCCTGCCGCCGTTCGCGGACCAGCAGATCGGCGCGGCCATCTTGTGGGTGTGCGGCGACTTCTGGGCGGTGCCGGCGATGTACTTTGTCGTCCGGCGGATGATAACCGCCGAGGGAAGCATGAGCGCGGCGGTGGACAAGATACTGAACCGGGGCGCGGACCGGTCAGGCTGGGGGTCGGGCTGGGGCAAGCCGCGCGCGGGCGTGCTGGCCGAACTGCGGGCTCAGCCGCCTTCCTCGCCGGATGCGGGACCGTGAAGCGGCCGCCGGTGCGCCCGGCGAGACCGGGACGCGTCGAGCGGGGCCGCCTCGTCTAGTTCGGGGTCCTGGCGCAGGCTGTTGAGCTCTTCCCGGCGGCGGGCCCGGGCGTTGTCCGGGCGGCGGACCCGGACCTTCTCGTGCGAGGCGGGGATCTCCCCGTGGCTGGAGTGATGCGGGATGGCGTCGGTTATCTTGCGCAGCCCGCCGAAGGCCGACGAGCGTGCCACCAGCACCACCCCGACGATCAGCGCGGCGATGCCGCCGGCTTCGATCGCGAGCTCGCCGGGCGAGATCTGGATCCGGTCGCCGAACACCACGATGCCGAGCACGATGCCCGCGACCGGCTCGCCAGCCGCGATGGTAGGCAGCGAGGAGTGCAACGGACCCGCGCTGAACGCGTTCTGCATCAGCCACAGGCCGACGATCCCCGCGCCGACCAGGCAGTACGGCGGCCAGGTGGTGAGCAGCGCGGTGAGCGGCTGGCCCTGATGGACCTCCAGCGTCTGCCGGGTCAGCGCGTCCTGGATGCCGAAGACCAGGCCCGCGGCCAGGCCGGTCAGGGTAGCCCGGGCCGACCCTTTGGTGCGCTGCCCGGCCTGCACCGCCACGAAGGCGATGCCGGCGATGATGGCCGCCGCGGGCCAGTGCGAGAACGAGCCGAACGACAGGCCGATGGGCTTGGTGGAGCGGGACAGCGACAGCAGGGTCACGCCGGCGATCAGGATCAGGGCGCCCGTCACCTCGATCCACCGGACCGGCTGTTTGGACATCGGCACAGCCAGGATCAGCGCGAACAGCAGGTAGGTGGTCAGCAGCGGCTCCACCAGCGTGAGCGCGGCGTGCCCGATCGCCCAGGCCGCGAGCAGCTGGCCGGCCACCATGCACGCGATGCCGATCAGCCATCTCGGCTTGCGCAGCAGGTCGGTGATGATCCGCAGGCTGAGGAAGCGGGATTCGGGCTCCTGCTCGGCCGCGTACTGCTGCAGCACGAAACCGACGCCGAGCAGAACGGCCGCTACCAGCGTGGTCGCGTAGTCCGAATCCAGGTCCACGTGCTCTGTCTTACTAGGTGCGAAAGGTGCGGATACCAAGGACAACGTGCGCAACTGACGGCTAGTTTCGGCCCGTCAGCGTGACGCAGTGCGGCGACTGCCCTTCGATCGTACGTTAGACGCCGAGCTGCGCTACCCCGGCGCGCCGGGCCGTTAACCTGATAACGCCCCTCGCGCAACGTGATTGGCATCCAACTGTTATCTGCGTGCCGCCACCGAGAAAACGTCTATCTGTGCTGCTGACAGGGCATGCGTACTATCATGAGGTCGTCGGCAGGCGTGATTTGCCATGGGAAAGGGTGCTGACGTGGGGGTCGGGAAGAAGGCCGCGAGGAAGCGGGCGGTGGGGATGCGCGAGCACATCATCGCGTACCTGACCGAGATCAACGAACTCTATGACGCCAACGGGATGGCCAGCACGCAGCTGGCCGCCGCGGTGGGTTACCCGGGATCCAGCGTCGCGTTCGCGCAGCTGCTGTCGGGGATGGAACGTTCGGGCCTGATCGAGCGCGAGGTGCGGGGCAAACGGACGTACCGGATCAGCCTGGGACCCGCCCATGCGGCGGGCACAGGCGGGGCTTTCGGGGCCTCCGCGATTGCCGGGGTCGCGGTGGCCGGCCGAGGCTCTGGGGTTCGCGGAGTCTCTGCGGTCTCCGGGGTTTCCGGAGCCGGCGGGGCTTTCGCAGCCGGCGGGGCCTTCGGAGCTGGCGGGGCTTTCGCGGCGGCAGGGGCCGGGAACGGCGTCGGCTTCGATTACGACGAGCTGGCGCGCCGCCTGCTGGTTCAAGTGGTCAGGCGGCTGGCCGCGACCGAGCCGGATGGCCTGGGACGGGTGGATGGCGCGGACCCGGCGAGCGGCGCGGACCCGGCGAGCGGCGCGGACCCGGCGGATGGTGCGGACCCGGCGGATCGTCTGGCGCTGCAAGAGACGGTCAGCGGCCTGGAGTACGAGCTGGCCACGGCG
>JAFAPY010000300.1 GCA_019246795.1 Streptosporangiaceae bacterium
CACTCTCCGCGCGCGTCTTCCACGAGCGCCGGGGTAAATTCCCACCACAGCCGCCAGTACATTACCTGCCCGAGGTCGGGGTATTCATAGTCGCTGCGGATCCGCTGGCGGATCACGCCGAACGGGCGGTCACGGTCAGGCGAGCAGACGGAGTAGAACCGCACCGTGACAGCGATGTCGGGATGCAGGTCGGCATAGCCGTTGCCGCAGACGGCGGCGGCCCAGCCACCGTCGATAGTGGTGATGTGGTGGTGGAAGTAGCCGTGCCAGCCGCAGCGCGGGCAGTCATCGGTGATCGGCTCGCGCAGCCGGTGCCGTTGCACCGGCCCGGCTGGCGGTTCGGAATCTGCGATCAGGCCGGGGAGCCGCTCACGGCGGCGCTGATCCTCGAGGGCCTGGTCGCGGGCCAGCCGGGCGCAGCCTGGGGCGTGGCCGTATTCGACATGGACGGGCCGTCCTTCGGCGGCGGTCGGTGACCTGCTGCCCGCATCCGGGGCACGCCCAGGTCAGCGGCGGGAACCTGCGGCCGCCGATGAGGTGCTCAACGGCGTACTGAGTTGTGCCGTATAGCAGCTCCGCCGGGGTCTCGCCGGTGATCCGGTAGAGCACGCCGGCCATGTCTTTGCACGTCCGGAGGGCCGCAGGCGGCGGCGATGGCGTCCCAGCGGCTGCCCGCGGCGCGGGCCGCGCTGGTTAGCCGGACCAGGTCCTCGTCGGGCAGCCGGAATCTGCGCCGGAATAGGCGCCCAGCTCGGCTAGGGACTCTTCCACGCCAGGCAGCTTAGGCTGACACGCTGTGATCATTCCGGGACTTGGAGTCCTGGTAAGAAACGTGTCAGATGACTCCAGGAACCCGGGCCGAAGTAGGCTTGACCGGCTGCTGGCTGCGCACGGCTGCTGGCGTAGCCCCTGGACGGGCTGCTGGCCGCGCCGCCGGCCTCCCCGCTGGACCGGCTGCCGCGGCTGCTGGACGCGAGCAGTTCGAGGCCGCGCTGACGTGGCCCAGGACAAAGTCGCCCAAGGCCGGCAAGGCAAACGCAGCATGAGCGGGTTGTGCTCACCCGCAACGGCCGTCCCGCTGCGGTGCTGATCCCCCCGGACGATTGGAGGGACTGGAGATCACCGCGGAGGTGCTGGCCGACCCGGAGGCGATGAACCGGATCCGGGAGGCCGAAGACACGATCGAACGTGGTGAGACGGCAGACGCTGCCACCATCCGGGCCGGTCTGGCGGCCCGCCGTGCCAGCGCGTGAATCTTTCCGCCTACCGGGTGGACTTTCCCCCGCCGCCAGCCGGGCGCTCGCCGCCCGGCTGCCCGAGAAAATCGCTGCCGCGGCCGCCGAGTTCTGCCTGGCCCGCTGGCGGAGAATCCGCGGCGGGTCGGCAAGCCCCAACGCGGGCAGCTGGCCGGCCGTCACGGCGCACGTCGCGGCGATTACGGGTCATCCACCGCATCGACGACGCCAGCCACATCGTCTACGTCCTCGACATCGCCGCCCGGAGCGACATCTACCGGCCACCTTAACCTTGCCGGACCCGGACCCGCGTCACGCACAGTGACAGGGCTTGTAGCACTGAACATGTGCCCGCTGCCGCCGATCTGGTCGCCAGCGGCCTGGAAGTCAGACAGGGCGCCAACGGTACAGATCAAGATGATCGGCGCCGGGTCGCTCCAGCCGCGGCGGGGGGCCCTACCAGGTAGATGCGGCCGGTTCCGGGCCGGTAGCCGAAGTGGGCGTTGAGTCGCCGGATCGGCTCGTTCCGCTGTTCGTTGCGGGTGCGCAGTTCGGTGTAACCGTGGGCCAGTGCCCAGTTGATCTGCGCCGCTTTCAGCGCTCGCGCGACGCCGCGGCCGCGCCAGGCTCGCTTTACGGCGGTGAGGTCATGGCGCGCGATCGTCGGTTGCGCCGCGGTGAGCGAGAACTTGGCGTAGCCGACGACCTCCGGGCCGGCCAGCGCGACGAACGTCGCCTCCGGGCGGTCGCCGGAGCCGTGCATATCGTGCGCCAGCCAGTCGCCGAACGGCTCGACGCTGTCAGCTTCGGAGCCGGGAATGTCCGGCAGCGCCTCCAGCGCCACTTCGTACATGCCGCGCGCGAGCTCGGGGCGTTCAGCCCAGGTGACGATCTCGACTCCGGCGGGCGGCCCGCCCTGGTACGGCGCGGTCCCGGCGAGGTCGAGCACCAGGCCCACCTCGCGACGCTCTTCGGTGAAACCACGCCGCTGCGCGAAGGCGAGGCTGCCGGCGTCGTTGTCCAAGACCGCGACCTCGAGCTCGCGCCGTCCCCGCGCCGCGGTCCATCGACAGATCGCCTGGTACAGCGCCGAGCCCGCGCCACACCGGCGCTGCCCGGCCAGCACGGTGAGGATCGTGAAGACGCGGTCGGCGCGCTGCGGGAAGATGACCCCGACCGCCGAGCCCACGGCGGCACCCTCGATGCGCGCGAGGTAGTCGACGTGATCGCGCACGCTTGCCTTAAACGACCGCACCTCATCCATTGTGATTGCGTCGTGCGGCCAGACGGCGTTGTAGATGTCAAGCGAGACCTGCTCGTCAAGCCCGCCTGCGCAGGCAGTGACCTCGACCACGCGGCCACCTTACGCCCGCCCGGCACTGGATTGCCTTGCCTCATGCCGCCTGCAGCTGGCGCTCCCCGCCCACAAACCAGCCGGCGGACGCCCCCTTCTGCCCGGCGGCTTAGCGCGGTTGCTCTTGCCTGAGATGAATGCGGGGGTTGGGTATCTGTGCTTGCCATCTTGGTTGCCGAGGGCCGGGCACAGGCCGAGTGGGCCGCCGATCATGCTGGTTGGCCCCGGCGTGTCAGGTGGTGAATGCTGTCATCCGGATCGAGACGAGTAGTCCGGGCAAGTCGACGCCGAGCTTGGCGACGTAGCGGGCCGGTGGCTGGGACGGGAACCACCGCGCGTATTCCTCGTTCAGGCCGGCAAAGTCGGCGGGGTTGGTGAGCAGTATTCCCACCTCGGTGACGTCATCGAGGCTGGCGCCGCTGGCCTGAAGGATGGTCTGGCAATTCGTCAGCGCCTGGCGTGTCTGGTCTTGGATCGTGTCTCCGGCGAGGCTGCCAGTGGCCGGGTCGATGCCGACGATGCCCGATACGAGCAGGTGCGGTCCGGCCTTGACTGCCTGGCTGTACAGCGGCGAACCCGGCGCGTTCGCGGTGGTGATGATCTGCCGTGGCATGACGGTTCTCCTGTTCTGCCCGCATCAGTGTGCCACGGCAGGATCGCAGGTTTCGCGTCCATTCGCGCTCATTTGCCGTGCGCAGCGCGGGCTCGGCTGCTGGTCACCAGCAGTCAGCCGGCTGCGGGGGTTCTGCTTCGCCAGGCACCGGGCACGGTGATGTGCTCATCCGGGTGCCATGGCACGCACCGGTGCTCAGGTGGCTACGGGCCGGCCGTAGGTTACGGCCTCGCGCACCCGTTGAGGCAGGGACTGGGCGAGTTGTGCGTCGGGCTGGGCGCCGAGGGAGTCGTTGATCGCGGAAAACGCCAGGCGGAGAGCTACGAAGGCGGTGATGGCGAAGATCTGCCCGTCATCGAGCCCGCAATCGCGGAGCGCCTGGAGGTCGGCGGGCGTGGTCGCGTTCGGGTCTTTGGCGATCTTCCGGGCCCACGCCGCCATGGCCTTTTCCAGGTCGGTCAGCCCGGTGTCGCTGCCGGTCAGGACTCCTGCCGCCACAGCACGGTCCGACGCTTTGCCCAGCTTCCCGCCCCAGGCCAGCGAGCAGTACGAATCGCCGAGGGCCGAGGCGGCCGCGGTCACCAGGATGCCGCGCTGGCGGAAGTCCAGGCCGCTCGGCGCCAACGCCTGCGACATCAGCTCGAACAGCCGCTTGAGGGTGTCCGGCTGGTGCGCCCATAGCCGGGACACGTTCCACACGTAGCCGCCGTCGGCGAGGTCTTCATCGAACAGCGCCTGCACTTGGCGGGACACCGGGGGTTCTTCGAGGAAGCTGCCGGTCATGCTCGTTCGGCTCCTTATGGTTTGCGGGCCAGGTAGCCCACGACGTTGATGTCGGCCCGCAGCGGCAAGCCATCGCGTAGCTGGGCCTGGGCCTGCTCGACGGCCGCGCGGCGGAACTCGGCCTCGCCGACGTTCTGGATCGCCTCATAAGCCGGGCCGGTAGCGGCCAGCGCCCGCGCGTACAGTTCCGGATCGGCGAACTCCCAGGTGAACGGCACCTCAAGGCGCTCAACACCGGCGAACCCGTATGACTGCAGGAGCTGCTCGCCCGCGCCGGGCCGGCCCAGCGACACCATCGCCGCCTGGTTGTCCACCTTGTCCGCCGCGGCCAGGCGGAACGGGGCCAGCGCCCAGGCCCCGGGAGAGATCTTCAGGTGACCCCACACCGTGATCCCGGCGCGTCCGCCGGGGCAAAGAACCCGGTGGATCTCGGCCACCGCGTCCGGTGTGGTGCCCCAGATCCCGCGGAAGCTGGTCACCACGTCGAACGACGCCGCCTCCCACGGCAGCGCGTGCATGTCGCCGACCTGGATGTCACATCCGGGGTTGCGGTCCCGGGCCACCGCGGCCAGCCTGGCCGAGGCATCGATCCCGCAGCAGCAAGCGCCGCGCAGGCGGGCCAGCTCGATCGCCAGCCCGGACCCGCACGCCACATCCAGCAGCCGGTCTCCGGCATCGACGCCGAGCCGATGGTGCACCGCGACGTACTCCCGGCAGTTGCCCGGCTCGCTGAGCGTGGCGAAGTCCACCGCCTTGTGGCCCCACCCCTGGTCCACCATCGCCCACTGGGGAACGCCCGTGCCGGGCCTCGTCATTACTGCTCCCTTTGCGTCGCCAGGTCCCCCGCCGCGCCGGCCTGGCCGGTTTGCGGAGCCGGCCGCAGGGCGCGCCTGCCAGCGGCCGTTGCTTCGCCGGCCAGGCGGGCCTGGACGGCGCGGCGGGCCCGGCTGAGATAGCCCGGATCGGCGTACAGGTGGAAGTACCAATTTGCCGTCAGCAGCGCCCCCTCCAGCTCGAAGGCCAGTTGCCGCGGGTCGCTGCCGGCCGGCAGCTGGCCTTGGGCCCGGGCGTCCCGCGCCGCCCGCTCCAGCGTGGTCATCCACTGCTGCTGGCACTCGGCGATGCGGTCGCGCACCGGCCCCGGTGCCTTGGCGTCGAACTCGGCCATGGCCGAGGCGAAGAAACATCCCCCGGGGAATACCCCGCGCTCGACATAGGACAAAAACGCCTCGCACAGCGCGTGCAGGCGGGTGATCCCCGAGCCGGCGGCCAGCGCGGGCGTGATCACCTGCCGGACGTAACGCTGCCGGGCCTCCTCGATCGCGGCCAGCTGCAGGTCCTCCTTTGACCCGAAGTGGGCGAACAGCCCGCTCTTGCTCATCGCCAGCTCGCCGGCCAGCCGGCCGATGCTCAATCCGTCCAGTCCCTCGACCGAGGCAAGATCGGCCGCGGCCCGCACGATAGTGCTGCGGGTCTGGGCTCCATGGCTGTTGGGGTGTCTCGCCATAGACGCCTAGAATAGCACGAACGGGCGTGCTATTCTGCCGTTCACGGTCATCGGTCTGGGATCGGCTCCCGGAGGAGGGACAAGACATGCCGTTCGTCAACGTCAAGGTCATCGAAGGGGTCTTCTCCCCCGAGCAGAAGCAGGACATGGTGCGCCGGCTGACCGACACCATGGTGGAGATCGAAGGCGAGAACATGCGCCCGGTCACCTGGGTGGTGGTCGAGGAAGTGAAGAGCGGCGACTGGGGCATCGCCGGCAACCCGCTGAGCACCGCGGACGTCAAGGCCCTGGCCGCCGGCCAGCCGGTCGGCTAGCGCCGGACGTCCCCGGCAGGCCAACAGGCCGGTGTACGACGTCGTCGTGGTGGGCGCCCGGTGCGGCGGGGCGCCGCTGGCCATGCTGCTGGCCCGGGCCGGGCACCGGGTGGCCCTGGTGGACCGGGCGTCGTTTCCCAGCGATACCATGTCCACCCATTTCCTGTGGCAGCGGGGCACCGCCCGGCTGCAGGCCTGGGGACTGCTCGGCCGACTGCGCGCCCGCGGCTGCGTGCCCATCCGCCAGATCACCTTCGACCCCGGCCCGGTGCAGATCTCCGGCACCGGGCCGGCAGTGGCCGGCGCGGCCGACACCTACTGCCCGCGGCGGACCGTCCTCGACATGCTCCTGGTCGAGGCCGCCGCCGAGTCCGGCGCCGACGTGATCGAGCGCTTCTCGATCAGCGACGTGCTGTGGTCTGACGGCAGGGCCGCGGGCGTGCGGGGCCATCACCCGGGGTCGGCGCGATCCTCGCTGCGGGCCGCGGTCGTCGTCGGTGCGGACGGCGCGCATTCGGGCATCGCCCGCAGGGTCGGCGCCCGCGCCTACCGGAAGCACCCCCCGCTGACGGCCGTTTACTACTCCTACTGGAGCGGGATCGGCGGCCTGGGCGCATCGTTTCACGCCCGCCCCGGCCAGCTGACCCTGGCCTGGCCCACCAACGACGACCTGACTTGCATCTACGTCGCCTGGCCCCGGCAGGCCTTCCACCAGGTGCGCCGCGACATCCAAGGCCGCTTCCTTTCCGCCCTGGAACTGTTCCCGGGACTGCGTGAGGCGGCCGCGTCCGGGCGCCGGGAAGCACGCTTCACCGGCACCGGTGACCTGCCGAACTACTACCGGGCCTCGGTCGGCCCCGGCTGGGCGCTGGCCGGCGACGCCGGCCACCACAAGGACCCCTGCACCGGCATGGGCATGTCCGATGCCTTCCTCGCCGCCGACCTGCTCGCCGACGCCATCCACCAGGCCCTGGCCGGGCACCAGCCGATGGACCAGGTACTGGCCTGCTACCAGCAGCGACGAGACGCCCCGACCGCCAACGGGTTCGAACTCACCCTCAGCACGGCCCGGCTCGCCCCCCTCTCACCCCGGCTCGAGGCCCTGTGCCGGGCCGCCGCCGACCAGCCCGAACTCGCCCGCCACGTCCTCGGCGTCCTCGGCGGCTCCATCCCCCTGACAGACCTCCACACACAGGCACGCCTCTTACCAGCACCATCACCGCACCAGGCGGCCTGCACGGCGCCCGTCAGCCCCTCCCTTCCAGCCAGCCGAGAACTGGAAGTTCTGGACATGTCCCGCTACGCGAAGGCAGCGGAGGTCCTGTGCGCGTATTCGGCGATCCGTTGGTGCACCACCTGGCCGCATGAGCAGCGCGCCAGTGCTGCTGCCGGGTCGTTCCGCCGTTGGGACAGGCCTTGATGAGCTGCCTCACCCGACCCGTTCGAGATAATCCTGGTAGAGGGTGACGAATCCGTCCGCATCGAAGGTGATGTCCGCCTGGTAGCCGCTGGAGCGGTAGCGCACCACCCGGTTCCCTAGCGGCTCGTACCGCTGCCAGGCTGGCTCTGCGGTCAGCTCCGGGACGCGCACGAAGCGCATGGTGTACTCGCGCGCGGCCGCGCCTTCGGTGAGCAGCCCGTCGCGGGCGACGGGCAGCGAGTTGAAGAACGCCGAATGGTGCAGGTCGAAAAAGTCCGCGTCGCCCAGCTCAACCCGGATGCCCCGGCCGCCGTCCATCGTGAGCTCCAGCACCGCTCCGTCGAGCTTCCAGCGCAGCTCGTAGGTGATGCCGATCTGCGTGCCGCGGGCATGATCAAGGCTTTCCACGTGCACGATCTCCATCCGTGGCGCGTCGAGCCCGCGCCACAGCAGGGTCCGAATCGCCATGGTCACTCCGCAGGGTCGTCCTGCCCGGCAGCCGTTGCTCCCGGCGGCCGGGTGCTGACCTTTGCAGCCTACGGGTCCGCTGTAACGCAGCTCGGCGTAACGGGCGCGAACCGCTGAATCGTCAAAGCCGTGGCTCCTGCCCTCACGGCATGCGAACAGAGCAAGGTAAGTATGGCATCCAGGCAACGCGCGCAGACTCGGATGATCTGCGCTCTCGGCGCCGCTGGCTGAGCCGAGCTCGACGCTGAAGACTTGTTCCGGCTAACACCGCCGGGCCAGTCCGCCGAAACTGTGATGCTCCTGCAATGCTGCATACATGTCCTTCCTGCCCAGCACGTCTGCCGAGGACGTCATCGGCCAGCCAGCACGCGCCCAGTTCGAGGCGTTCCTCGACGAGCACCGCAGCGATCTCAACCATTGCCTGGACGGGCTGACCGAGGAGCAAGCACGACGATCGCTGGTACCCTCCCGGACCACGCTCCTCGGCCTGGTGAAACACGCAACCTTCGTCGAGAAGGTCTGGTTCGACGAAGCCATCACCCGACGGCCGCGCGCCGAGATCGGCATCCCCGCAACGCCAGACGAGTCGTTCGTTCTCGACGACACCGACACGATCGCTTCCATCCGCCACGCGCACCGCCAGGCCTGCGAGTCCTCACGCCGCGCGACCGCATCCCTGGGCTTGGACGACCTGGTTTACGGCAACCGCCGCGGCCCGCTCCCGCTGCGCTGGGTCTACCTCCACATGCTGCGCGAGCTTGCCCAGCACTGCGGCCACGCCGACATCCTCCGAGAGCAGATCGTCAATCACGAGCCGTGCCCGTGACCGTGCACAGCCGGATTCTCGTTCGCATCGAGGGGGTCAGGGGTTCAAATCCCCTCAGCTCCACCAGGTCAAGGGCCGGTTCCGATCCAGGCTGCCCGTTTCCCGCGTCTCCCTATTCGTCATGCAGCGGCGGCGATGGCGCAGATCCCGGTCGCCACTACGAGCAGGCCCACCAGCAGCGGCCACACGAAGCGCAGCCACTTGTCGTAGTTCACCTTGGCGATCGCCAGGCCGCCCACGAGCACGACACTGGTCGGCGCCCACATCAGGGTCAGGCCGTGGGCCATGATCCAGGCGGTGACCGTGACCGACCGGCTCACGCCCGCGAAGTCGGCCAGCGGTGCGAGCAGCGGCATGGCCAGCGTGGCGTGTCCCGAGCTGGACGGGATGAGCAGCGCCAGCGGGATGTTGATTCCGATGGTAATCACCGTGAACAGCGCGGCCGAGGTCCCGGTGACCAGGCTCTCCATCGCGTGCAGGATCGTGTCGAGGGTCTGCGTGTTGGTCATGATCACCGACACGCCGCCGGCCAGCAGAACGACCATGGCCGGTCCGAGCATGTCCGCCGCGCCGGCCGTGACCAGCCGGACGAGCTCTTTCTCCCTGATCCGGGCCACCGCGCCGACCAGCACCGAGGCCAGGATGAACAGCATCGACAGCTGCGGGAACCACCAGTTCAGCTCGAAGAAGTACGGCTTGACCGCTGTCGTGTGAGTGAGCATGTCGTCGGCCGGCCCGGTGCGCGCGCCGAAGATGCTCGACCACGGGATGACCGAGAAGATCATCAGGGCGAAGGCCAGCACCGTGATCACGAGCACCCACTTCTGCGTGCTGGTGAGGCGGTGTTCGACGGCTGGCTCCTGGGTCGGCATGTCGTCCCCGGCCCGGAGGTCCTCCCCGGCGACCAGCGACGCCGCCGGGTCCCGGCGCACCTTCGCCGCGTACCGCAGCACCCACGCGACCGCCATAGCCGTCAGCAGCGCCCACAGGAGCAGGCGCAGGCCCAGGCCGTCGCCGATCGACACCCTCGCCTCGCCCGTGGCCACCCCGATGGAGAAGGGGTTGACCGTGGCTGCCATCACGCCGACTAGC
>JAFAPY010000064.1 GCA_019246795.1 Streptosporangiaceae bacterium
CCGCGGCCCGGTGACGGTGACCACGGTGGTCCCCGGGCTGATGCGCACCGGCTCGCACGTCCAGGCGCGCTTTGCCGGACAGCCGGAGAAGGAGTTCACCTGGTTCTCGCTCGGCGCCAGCCTGCCGCTGGTCTCCATGGACGCCGAACGCGCCGCGCACCAGATCATCGAGGCAGTGCGAGCCCGGCGGGCAGAGATCATCCTGACTCCGATAGGCCAGGTGACGGCGAGGACGGCCGCGCTCATGCCAGGGCTGACCGCGGCTGTGCTGCACCTGGTGAACCAGCTGGTGCTCCCGGCCGGCGGCCAGCGCGGTGACGTGCCCGGGTACGAGCTGAGCCCGGCGATGAACAACAGGGTCTTCGGCGTGCTCACCGCGCTCGGCCAGGCCGCCACCCGCCGGTTCAACGAGCGGCCCAGCGGGTGACATGCCGGCTCCCGGCCGGCATTCCCGCAAGGAGGCAAGCATGCCCGAGCAGTTCTTCTCGCCGACGATCCCGGCGAGCTCGCGCACCGAGGTCTTCCTGCGCTACCTGGACTATTTCCGTTCCCGGCTGGCGGAAAAGCTGGAGGCGCTGCCGACCGAGGAACTGCGCCGCAGCAGGCTGCCGTCCGGCTGGACGCCGCTGGAACTGCTCAAGCACCTGCGCTACGTGGAGACGCGCTGGCTGGAATGGGGCTTCGCGGGCCGCGACGTCGGTGATCCGTGGGGCGACAGCCGGGACGGCCGCTGGCACCTCGGACAAGGTGAGTCGCTGGGCGGCCTGCTCGCGGAGTTGCGCGCGCAGGCCGGGCGCAGCCGGGCCATCATCGAGTCCCACGACCTCAGCGAGCCGGGGGAACCGGGTGAGCGCTGGGACGGCGCAGAACCGGCCACCCTGGAGCGGATCCTGTTCCACCTGGTCCAGGAGTACGCCCGCCACCTCGGCCACCTCGACATCGTGGCCGAGCTCGCCACCGGCCTGTCCGGGGAATGATCGTGCGCCACGCCGCCGCCCGGCAGATCCTCGCGCCGCTGGCCGCATAGAGCTCCCCGCCCAGGGCAGGGAATCCCGGTGGCTGATAGAAGGCGTGAACCGCGGGACAGGCCGCAACGTGTCGGGTCCATCATCTCCATCATCCGGAGTACCGCCGCGAGATGGATGCGCTCGCTGAGGCCGCCGATAACGCCCGGGCTAGTTTTCCGGGCGCTTCTCGGCGTCCTGCTCTTCTTGTGCGGCCTGCTCGCCGGCATCTGGTTCATCGTCCGCTACCGCCGCCACGCTTAATGACCGCGGCAGACGGCCGGCGCCCGCGGACGGCCGCCCGCGCGCGGACGGCGCACCGGCCGCGGCAGCCGCGTCCGGTCACCGGCTTCCGTTCTTCTCCCTGCCGTTCTTCTCGGGGACGCAGTGGTTGACGCACTCGCCCAGGCCCTCGATCCAGGTGCGCAGCACGTTGCCGGGCCGCAGGCAGACCTGTGGCTTCCTGTGTTCGCCCACACCGCCGGGGGTCCCGGTGGCGATGAGGTCGCCGGGGCGCAAGGTGACCGCCTGGCTCGCGTACGCGGCGATCCGCGCCGGGCTGAACAGCAGGTCCGAGGTCCGCGACTGCTGCATCACCACGCCGTCGACTTCGCACCGTACTTCGAGGTCAGCCGCGCTGCCGACCTCGCCGGGCGTGACCAGGTAAGGGCCGACCGGGGTGCTGCGCTCGAACATCTTGCCCTGCAGCCACTGCACGGTGCGGTACTGCCAGTCCCGCATCGACACGTCGTTGATGACCGTGTACCCGGCGATGGCGGCCGCGGCCTCGTCCTCGGCGGCCCGGTGGATGGGGCTGCCGATGACCACGCCGAGCTCGACCTCCCAGTCCACGCGGTCGCTGACCGAAGGCAGCACCAGGTCGTCGCGCGCCCCGAGCAAGGTGTCGGCGAACTTGGCGAACAGCGTGGGGTATTCCGGCAGCTCACGCCCGGTCTCGATGATGTGCGCGCGGTAGTTCAGGCCCACGCACAGCACCTTGCCCGGCCGCGGCACCAGCGGCGCGAAGTCGGCAGCCGCGGCCGGCACCGGCCGCGCTCCCTCCCGCGGACGTCCCGGGCCCTGGCCCCCCGAGGCCAGCATCTCCCCGACGTCGGCGGCTGCCAGCGGTATCAGCTCGTCCCCGTCAAGCCGCGCCGCGGTCGTCCCGTACTCCGTCCGAATGGTGGCGAATCGCATACCGCCGACCCTACCCAGGCCGGCCGCGGTAACGCCCCGATGCGCTGGACGGCAAGCTCGCCGGCCGCATAACGAGCACGGATCGCCTTCTTGTCGAACTTGCCGACGGCGGTCTTCGGGATCTCCGCGACGAACGCCCAGTTCTCCGGCACCTGCCACCGCGCCACCAGCGGGCGGAGATAATCGGCGAGCTGCTCCGGCTTGGCCGCCGCCCCCGGGCGCAGCACCACGGCGGCCAGCGGGCGCTCGCCCCAGCGGTCATCGGGGACCCCGATCACCGCGGACTCGGCCACCGCCGGGTGCGCCATGAGCTGGTTTTCCAGCTGCACCGAGGAGATCCATTCGCCCCCGGACTTGATCACGTCCTTGATGCGGTCGGTGATCACGAAAAAGCCGCGGTCGTCGATCGTGCCGACGTCGCCGGTACGCAGCCAGCCGTCGTGGAACTTCTCCGGTGCCGGGTCCTTGTAGTACGAACCGGTGACCCACGGGCCGCGTACCTCGATCTCGCCCTCGCTGACCCCGTCCCACGGCAGCTCTTCGCCGTCCTTGCCGACCACGCGCATCTCCACGCCGGCGAGGACCCGGCCCGAGCGCATCCGCCAGTCCAGGTCTTCCGCGGTGCCCGGCTCGACCCCCGCGGGCGGCAGCGCCAGGCCGCCGACCGGGCTGGTCTCGGTCATGCCCCAGCCCTGCACGATCCGCAGCCCGTACCGCTGCTCGAACCGCTCCAGCAGCGCCCGGGGCGCGGCGGCACCGCCGGAGGTGCCCAGCCGCAGCGAGGACAGGTCGATGTCGTGGTGCTGCCCGTAGTCGAAGATCGCGTTCCAGATGGTCGGCACCGCCGCGGTGAGCGTGGCCCGCTCCGCGGCGATGAAGGCGGTGAGGTGCTCGGGCTGCAGGAACGGGCCGGGCATCAGCAGCGTGGCTCCGGACAGGAACGCCGCGTACGGCAAGCCCCAGGCGTTGACGTGGAACATGGGCACGATCGCCAGCGCCCGGTCCGCCTCGGTAATGCCCTCGACCGACGCCGCCATGACGGCCATCGCGTGCAGGAAGGTGGACCGGTGCGAGTACACCACGCCCTTCGGGTCGCCGGTGGTGCCGCTGGTGTAACACATCAGCGCCGCGTCCCGCTCATCGGGTTCCGGCCAGCCGAAGCCCGGCTCTTCGGCGGCCAGCAGCTCGTCATAGCGCAGCACGGGCACCCGGTTTCCCAGCGCCGAGGCATCGCCGCCGCCGGTGACGATGAAGGCCTCGACGGCGGGCAGCCGGTCGGCGATGCTGGCCAGCAGCGGGACCAGGGTGTCGTCCACGATGATGATCCGGTCCCCGGCATGCCCGGCGATCTGGGCCACCTGCCCTGCGGGCAGCCGGATGTTGAGGGTGTGCAGCACCGCGCCCATGCCCGGGATCGCGAAGTAGGCCTCCAGGTGCTCGGTGTTGTTCCAGCAGAAGGTGGCCACCAGGTCACCCGGCCCGATGCCGAGCCGGGTCAGGGCGGCGGCCAGGCGCCCGGCGTTGTCGGCCACCTGCCGGTAGGGCGTCCCCCGGGTGCCCGCGCCGGTCCAGGTGATGCACTCGCTGCCGCCGTAGACGCGCGCTCCGTGCCGCATGATCGCGGCGATGGTGAGCTGGCGGTCCTGCATGGTGCTGCGGATCATCGCGCCTGTCTCCTTGCTGGCGGCCGGGACTTACTGGGCGGTACGGTAAGACGGGCCGCGGCCCGCGTCAATGTCCAGGTTCGCCCGGGAGCCCTCGTGCCACGCCAGATCGTCCTCGCCGCACGGCCCGCCGGCATGCCGGTCCCGGCCGATTTCGCCGTCACCGAGACCGGTCGGCCGGAGCTTGCCGACGGGCAGGTGCGGGTCCGCAACCTGTTCCTGTCGGTCGATCCGTACATGCGCGGCCGGATGAACGACGTGAAATCCTACGTCCCGCCGTTCCGGGTCGGGGAGCCGCTGGAGGGCGGCGCGGTCGGCACGGTTGCCGAGACCCGCTCGCCGGGCCTGGCCGTGGGCGACCTGGTGCTGCACATGCTGGGCTGGCGGGACGAGGCGGTGCTGTCCGCTACCGCGGCGCGGAAGGTGCCGCCTGTCGAGGGCGTGCCGCCGTCGGCCTATCTCGGGGTCCTGGGCGTGCCGGGGCTGACCGCCTACGTCGGGCTGCTCGACATCGCCTCGCTCGCGCCCGGCGATGTGGTGTTCGTGTCCGGCGCGGCGGGCGCGGTGGGCAGCCTGGCCGGCCAGATCGCCAAGCTGAAGGGCGCCGCCCGGGTGATCGGCAGCGCAGGCACCGATGCGAAGGTCCGCTGGCTGGCCGGGATCGGGTTCGACGCCGCGTTCAACTACAAGACCGCTCCGGTGCTGCCGCAGCTGCGGCAGGCCGCGCCGGACGGCATCGACGTGTACTTCGACAACGTGGGCGGCGACCACCTGGAGGCGGCGCTGTCGGTGCTGACCACCCACGGCCGCGTCGCCCTGTGCGGCGCGATCGCGAACTACAACGCCACCGAGCCGCCCCCAGGGCCGCGCAACCTGGGCCTGGTCATCACCAAGCGGCTCACCCTGCGCGGCTTCCTCGTCATCGATCATCCCGGCCGGATGGCCGACATGATCGGCGAGGTGGGAGCGTGGCTGCGCGAGGACAGGCTGGTCTACGCCGAAACCGTCGTCGACGGCCTGGAGCACGCGCCGGATGCCTTCATCAGCATGCTGCGCGGCGGCAACACCGGGAAGATGATCGTCCGCCTGTAGCACCGTGCCGCCTCCCCGGCCGGGTCGGCGTGGCTGCCAGCAGTGGCATGGCTCCGGTTAGAGTCCGTATGTGTGCACGGTTGTCGTGAGCCTGGCGCCGGCGGCCCGGATGCCGTTGCAGCTGCTCGGCGTCCGCGATGAGTTCACCGGCCGGCCGTGGCAGCCCCCGGCCCGGCACTGGCCGGGATCGCCGCTGATCGGCGGACGCGACGAGCAGGCGGGCGGCACCTGGCTCGCGGTCCACCCGGACATCCCGCGCGTGGCGTGCGTGCTGAACGGCCGCGGCCAGCTGGCGCCGCAGGAAGGCCGCCGCACCCGCGGCGAGCTCCCGCTGCGCGCCGCTGCGCAGGGCCAGCAGATCCTGCGCAAGCTGCACGACGCCCCTGGCACCTTGCACCGCTACGACCCGTTCCACCTGGTCTGCGCGGACACCGTCTCCGCGGCCCTGCTGAGCTGGGACGGCTCCGGCACCTCGCTCCGCGAACTGGAGCCCGCCACGCACCTGCTCACCAACGCCGGCCACGCCTACCCTCCCGCTGACGCCGGCCCGCCACCCCCGCAGGACCGCAAAGCCGAGCATTTCGGGCCGAAGTTCGCCGCGCACCGCCCGGCCGGCGACCCGGCCGCGACGATCAAGGACGCCTGGGCTGACTGGCTCGCCCTCGCCGAGGGCGACGGGCTGCCGGCCACCGATCCGCGCGCCATCATCGTGCGCCGGGAATTGCCGGACGGCCGGATCTGGGGCACCACATCGGTCACTCTCGTGGCCCTCAGCCACCATGGCATCCGCTATGACTTCCAGCCGGTGCCCGGTGAGATGTACCAGGTCCCCGGACAGGGAGCGGGCCGCTTAAGACGTATGAATTGTGCTACATGCAGAAAAAAGCGGCGGCCGCGCGCCGTTCCGGCTCCCTTATCCGAGCCGCGGCGGCAGGCCGAACGCAGGGAAGATCCGCTCGGTGTCGAGGAAGAACGTCAGCCGGCTGAACTTCCCGCCCGAGGTCTCGTGCACCTGCAGGGCCCACGGCGTGTAGCCGCCGGCCGGGTCCGGCTTGTACTGGCCCCACGCCGGGACGCCGTTGACCTGGCCGGCCGGCATCAGCACTGAGCCGCGGCACAGGCTCGGCGTCGGCTCCAGCATGAAGCGGCAGATGTCCCGCGCGCCCCGAAACCACGTGGCGAACGGCGGCATGGTCATCACCGCATCGTCGTGCAGCAGCGTGACGAGCTGCTCCATGTCGTACCGCTGGAACGCGTCGATGTACCTGGCCAGCAGGTCGGCCTGGCCGGCGTCGACGTCGGTGGGCCGCTGCTCCTCAGGCAGCGCCGCCAGCGTGGCCCTGGCCCGCTGCAGGGCGCTGTTGACCGCGGCCACGCTGGTGCCGAGCGTGGCGGCCGCCTCGGCGGCGGGCATCCGCAGCACCTCGCACAGGATCAGCGTGGCCCGCTGCCTGGGCGGCAGATGCTGCAGCGCGGTCACGAACGCCAGCCGGATCGTGTCCCTGGCCACCGCGATGTCGGCCGGGTCGCCGTGCTCGGGCACCACCCGCGCATCCGCGATGGGGGAGATCCAGATCTCCTCCGGCCGCCATTCCCCGATCAGCGCCTCCACCGGCGGCGAGGCAGGGCCGAAGTCCATCGGCAGCGCCCTGCGCTGCCGGCCGCGGAGCATGTCCAGGCAGATGTTGGTGGCGATGCGGTACAGCCAGGAGCGTACGCTCGACCGTCCCTCGAATCCCTCGGCGGCCCGCCACGCCCGCAGCATGGTCTCCTGCACGGCGTCGTCGGCCTCGAACCCGGAGCCGAGCATGCGGTAGCAGTAGCCGGTCAGCTCGCGGCGGTACTGTTCGAGCGTGTCCGGGCTCAGTTCGGCTGGTGCGGTAGGCGACATACCGTCACCCTACGCCGGGCAGCCGACATTTTAATGCGGCTGCGTATCCTGCCAGGGTGAGCCAGCGGCAGGGACATGACCTGCTTGCCGACGCGGCGGCCGAACTGTACACGGCCGATCCCGACGAGTTCATCCAGCGCCGCAAGGACCTTGCCGCCCGGGCCCGCGCGGCGGGAGAGCCGGGCGCGGCCAGGCAGATCGCCGGTCTGCGCAAGCCGACCCGTTCGGCGTGGGTGGTGAACCGCCTGGTCCGCACCGATCCGGGCGCCGCGTCCCGGCTGGCGGCGATGGCCGCCGAGCTCCGCGATACCGGGCGCTCCATGGACGGCGGCAGGATCCGCGAGCTGACCGCGGCCCGCGGCCGCCTTGTCGACGAGCTCACCAGGCAGGCCCTGGCGCCGATTCCGGCGCCGCCAGCGGCGCTGCGCGAAGAGGTCACGGCCACCCTGGACGCCGCGCTCGCCGACCCGCAGGTGGCCGGCAGCCTCGGCACGCTGGTCCGCGCCGCGCACTGGGCCGGCTTCGGCCCGGTGACCCTGGACCCCAGCGTCGCGGCGCCCACCGCCCCGCGGCGCGAGAGGCCCGCCGCCCCGCGGCGCGAGCCCGCGCCGGCCCGCCAGCCCAAGCCCGTTCCCGCGCGCCAGCACGAGCCGGCTGAGCCCGATGCCGAGCCTGCCCGCCGCCAGCAGCAGATCATTGCTGCCGAACGAGCCGTCGCCGACGCGGCCCGGGAAGCCGAAGCCGCCGCTACGGCCGAACGCAACCTGGACGACACGGTCCGCCAGCTGGAAGCCGAGCTGGCCGGGGCGCGCCAGCGGCTCGCCGAGGCCAGGAGGCAGTCGTACCGCGCGGTCTCCAGCCAGCAGCGAACGGAGCGGGACCTGCGCAGGCTTCGCGGAAACGGGTAAACCTTCCCGGGTGGCCGGCGTCTCTATACAGACGTGAGGTCGCTGTGCCCTGGCGGAGCGCTGGTGGAGGGGTTGCCGTGGAGGGTCGTCCGTCTGAGCCGGACGGATTCCGCGACTTCGTCGCGGCACGATCGGCTGCCCTGCTGCGCGCTGGCTGGCTGCTGACCGGTGACTGGGCGAGCGCCGAGGACCTGGTGCAGACCGCGCTGGCGGCGGCCTGGCCGCGCTGGGCGAGCCTGACCAGGCAGGACGCCCCGGAGCTGTACGTGAGGAAGGTCATGATGAACACGTTCTTGCGCTGGCGCCAGCGGCGCTGGAACGGCGAGATCGCGACCGGGCGGCTGCCCGACACCCGCGCGGAGCAGGACGTGTTCGCGCAGGTCGATGCCCGTCAGGTGCTGCTGGCGGCGCTGGACAGGCTGCCCGCCAGGCAGCGGGCCGTCGTGGTGCTGCGTTATTTCGCCGACCAGACCGAGGCGCAGACCGCGGCGGCGATGGGCTGCTCGGTGGGCGCGGTGAAGGCGCACGCGGCCAAGGCCCTGGCCCGGCTCCGGGACGCGCCGGGCCTGGCCGAGCTGATGACGGGAGGCGTGACGTCGTGAACACCGGGGAACGGCAGCTGTCCGAACTGCTGCACCGGATCACGCCGGAGCCGCCGCGGCAGGTCGCCGTTGCGGATGTCGCGGCCAGGCTGGCCAGCCGGGCGCCGCGGGGCCACCGTCGGCGTGCCTTCCGGCGCGGGTGGGCGCCGGCGCTGGCCGCGGCGGCGGTGTTCGCGGTGGCCGCCGCGAGCGTCGGCGTCGCGGCGCTGTTCACCTCGCACCACGGCACGGCGCCGCGCGCCGGGTCCAGGCCGGGCGGCATATCCGCGTCTTCGGTGGTTTCTGCCTCCGCCTCGGCGGCGGCTCATCCGCCGCCCTCGGCGCCGTCAACCTGGCACCTGCCGATCGTCGGCGGCCCGTGGGGGGCGGAGCTGATCAACCCCGACCCGCTCGTGCAGGACTCGCTGACCGGCAGCGGCGCCTCGCTGTACGCGATCCTCGCGGGCCACCTGGTCCGGATCGATCCGGTGGCCGGATACGTCCTGGACTCGGCCCGCTACACCGAGCCGTTGGCGGGGCCCCCCGCGGTCGTCGGGAACACCGTGTGGGTGGTGTGGTCCTACGGGCCGAACGTGGTGCTGCACGGCTACAACGCCACCACGCTGGCCCAGGTCGCCTCGGTCACGGTGCCGGTCGCCGGCTCGCTGTCCAACCTGGCCCAGGGCGTGCTGGCCGCCGGGCCGGGCGGCAGCCTCTACGTGGCCGCGGGCGCTGGCGTCGCGGTGGTGAACCCGTCGAGCAGGCGCGTCGTCCGCACGATCACGGTGTCGGCGGGCCCGGCCAGCTCGGTGGCCGTCTCACCCGACGGCAGCAAGCTGTACGTCGGCACCGGTTCGTTCACGCTGCTGACCTATGACCTCGCCACCGGCGCGCAGCTGGCGTCGTCCACCATGGCGGGCGGCGGCGGGGACCTGGTCGCGACCCCGGGCGGGGTGTGGGGCACGACCGGGACCGGCATGAGCGAATGGGTCTGGTTCGCTCCGGACGGCGACCTGTCCCGTGCGGTTCAGGTCAGCCAGGGCGCGGGCGGGGGCCTGGAGTCGGTCCCAGCTTTCAGCGGCGGCGCCGTCTGGATCGGCGGCTCGCACACGCTCGTGTGCGCGGACCCGGCCACCGGGCAGGTCATCGCCAGCGCGCCCATCCCGGCCGATCACGGCATCGCGGAGTATCTCGGCCGGGTGACCGTGGTGGGCGGCCACGCCTACGCCGATTACACCGACGTCCGGACGCAGCGATCCGGCCTGGCCCGGATGACGCCGCCCGCCGCCTGTGGCGGTCAACTCTAGGTCCGCGCGACCGCAGCGCCGGGTCCGCTGGTGGGCCGCTCCGCGGCCGGCGGCGTGCCTGACCGAGAAGCAGGGTGTCAGACGGCCAGGCCCGGGTAGGGCATGCCACGTCGGCGCGGTGCCGACACCGCTAAGGACGGAGGGCATGATGAGCGAGTTCGAGCACCTCAAGGACGACGCCGAGCAGGCCGCGCAACAGCACCCGGACCAGGCTCACCAGGCCGAGCAGGACGTGGAAGGCAAGCTCGGCATGGGCGGCCAGCAGGGCCAGCAGGGCCAGGGCGGCCAGGACCAGTACGGCCAGGGCCAGCAGGGCCAGGGCGGCCAGGACCAGTACGGCCAGGGCCAAGGCGGCCAGCAGGACCAGTACGGCCAGGGGCAGCAGGATCCAGGCCAGTCCACCGACCAGGACCCGTATGGCCAGGCCCAGAGCAACCAGAACCCGGCCGGTGAGGACCAGCAGCAGGGTTACTAGCCGCCCCCGCGGCGCCGGCGGCTACGGCTCGGCGAACACGCCTTCCCGTCGGCCGTAGTCGTACCGGTAGACCTCCCTGCCGTTGACGTAGGCGCGTTCCGCGCGGCTCATCACGTCCAGCGGGTCACCGGACCAGATCACCACGTCGGCGTCCTTGCCGGCCGAAAGCGAGCCGATCCTGTCGGCGCAGCCGATGATCCTGGCCGGGTTGATGGTGACCGCGCGGAGCGCCGCCTGCGGGTCCAGGCCCTCCTTGACCGCCAAGGTGGCCTGGTGGATCAGGAAGTGGATCGGCACCACCGGGTGGTCGGTGGTGATGGCGATCGTCACCCCGGCGGCCGCGAGCTTGCCCGGGTTGGCCAGCGACCTGTTCCGCAGCTCCACCTTGGACCTGCTGGTGAACAGGGGCCCGATCACGACCGGGACCGCCGCTGCGGCGATCTGGTCGGCCAGCAGGTGCGCCTCGGTGCCGTGGTCGATCACCAGGTCGTAGCCGAACTCCCTGGCCAGCCGCATGGCGGTCGCGATGTCGTCCGCGCGGTGGCAGTGCTGCCGCCACGGGATCTCCTGGCGCAGCACCCGGCCCAGCGCCTCGAGCTTGAGGTCACGCTCGACCACCCGCTCGCCGGTCCCGTCGGCAGCCGCGGCCAGCTTGGCCTGGTAGTTGAGGGCGGCCACGAACGCGCCGCGGATCAGCGCGGCGGTGCCGAGCCGGGTGGCCGGAGTCTCCTTGCGCTCCCCGTAGACACGCTTGGGGTTCTCGCCGAGCGCGGACTTCAGGCCGGCCGGCTCGCGCAGCACCATCTCGTCCACGGTGCGACCCCAGCACTTGATCGCCGCGGTCTGGCCGCCGATCGGGTTGGCCGAGCCGGGGTTGACGTTGACCGCGAGTACCCCGCCCGTGATGGCGTCGCGGAGACCCTGCTCCGCCGGGTTGATCGCGTCGAGCACGCGGACCTGTGCGGTGACCGGGTCGGTCCGCTCGTTGACGTCCTCACCCGCCCAGCCCTCGCCTTCCTCGTACACGCCGGCGTGGGCGTGCGCGTCGATGAAGCCGGGCAGCACCCACTTGCCCGTCGCGTCCACCACCTCCGCGCCGGACGGCACCTGAAAGCCCGGGCCCTCGACGGCCGCGATCTTCCCGTCCCGCAGCAGGACGGCCCCGCCCGCTACCGGCTCGCCCTCCACCGGGACCACCCGGCCGCCCACGATGGCGGTGCCGGCAGAGCTCCCGGCCCTCGCCTCAGTCATGCTCCACGCCCCACATCCGTCCGTCAGCCGCCCTTGTTGATCGCCTCCATCTCCTCCCCGCTCAGCTCGATGGCTGCGGCGGCGATGTTCTCTTCCGCGTGCTGAGGCGACCCGGTGCCCGGGATGGGCAGCATGGCCGGCGAGCTGGCCAGCAGCCACGCCAGCACGATCTGGTGCTCGGTGACGCCGCGCTGCCGGGCGGCCGCGGCCACCGCGACCCTGCGTTTGGCCTGCTGGATCGGGGCCCAGGGCAGGAAGACCATATCCTCCTGCTCGCACAGATCGACGAGCGACTGCGACCCCCGGTCTGCGACGTTGTACCTGTTCTGCACCGACACGATCGGGGCGAGCCGCTGCACCTCGCGCAGCTGCGCCTCGGTCACGTTGGAGACGCCGATGTGGCGTATCTTCCCCTCGTCCTTGAGCTCGGCGAGCGCGCCGATCGACTCGGCGATCGGCACCGCCGGGTCGGGGCGGTGGAACTGGTACAGCGGTATCTGCTCCAGCCGCAGCCGCCGCAGGCTGCCCTCGCAGGCCTCCCGCAGGTGTTCCGGGCGCCCGTTGGCCGGCCAGCGGTCCGGGCCCGGCCGCACCAGGCCGCCCTTGGTCGCGATCACCAGGTCGTCGGGGTAGGGGTACAGCGCCTCGGCGATCAGCTCCTCGCTCACCGAAGGCCCGTAGGAGTCGGCGGTGTCGATGAAGTTGACGCCGAGCTCGACCACCCGCCGCAGTGTCGCGATGGCCTGATCCCGGCTGGGCGGCTCGCCCCAGATGCCCGGCCCGGTGATCCGCATCGCGCCGAACCCGAGGCGGTTGACCGCCAGATCGCCGCCGATGCCGATGGTGCCCGCCGCCGCGGCGGTTGGCTGACCCTTCACCAAATACCTCCTCCTACCTTCTCCGCCGAGAGACAACGCCAGCCTCTCATGCCGTTTCCGGCGCTTCCCTACCCGGCCCCGCCGCGCACCGGGGCTCACGAACGACGGCTGGCTCATGGCCTCAGAGCCGGCCCGCCTCGGTGATGCGCCGCAGGAAACGGCGGGTGCGCTCGTCGGCGGGCTCGCGGAACAGCTGCGCAGGCCGTCCCTCCTCCACGATCTGGCCGTCGGCGAGGAAGCACACCCGGCTGGCGATGTCACGGGCGAACGCCATCTCGTGCGTGGCGATCAGCATCGTCATCCCGCCAGAGGCCAGTTCCCTGATCACGTCGAGCACCTCGGCGACAAGCTCGGGGTCCAGCGCGCTCGTCACCTCGTCCAGCAGCATCAGCCGCGGCCGCATGGCCAGCGCCCGGACGATCGCGACCCGCTGCTGCTGGCCGCCGGACAGCCGGTCCGGGTAGTCGGAACGCTTGTCACCGAGCCCGAAGCGTTCCAGCAGCTCGTCGGCGCGCGCGGCCGCCTCGGCACGGGCCAGCCCCAGCACTTTGACCGGCGCCAGCGTCACGTTCCGCTCCACGGTCATGTGCGGGAACAGGTTGAACGACTGGAACACGATGCCGATGTGCCTGCGCACCAGGTTCTCGTCCACCCCGGGACCGGTGATCGGCTGGCCGTCCAGCCAGATCGCCCCCGCGTCGATCCGCTCCAGCAGGTTCACGCAGCGCAGCAGCGTCGACTTGCCCGATCCTGAGGCTCCGATCAGGCAGATGACCTCGTGCGCCGCCACGGCCAGGTCGATGCCGCGCAGCACGTCGTTGGCACCGAACGCCTTGCGCAGCCCCTGGATCCGCAGTGCCTCTGGCGCGCCTCCGGCCTGCGGGGCCCCGCCCGCACCAGAACCGGGAAGCGCGTCCGGTGCCACGCTGCTGTCGCTCGTTCTGGACATAACTGAACAGCCCCGGCCAGGCGCCGGGCGCGGTCCCTGGCGATCAGGTGGTCGGTGAACCGGGCCAGCGGGATCGTCAGCAGCAGGAACAAGATGGCTGCCACCACGTAGCCCGAGTAGTTGAACGTGCTGTCGCTGAACAGCTCAGCCGCCTTGTTCGCCTCGATCGCGCCGAGCACGCCGACCAGCGCGGTGTCCTTCTGCAGGCTGATGAAGTCGTTGAGCAGCGGCGGGATGATGGTCCGCACGGCCTGCGGCAAGATCACGTACCGCATCGCCGCCCACTCGGTGAGCCCCAGCGAGCGGGCCGCGGCGGCCTGGCTGCGGTGCACCGAGTTGATGCCGGCCCGGTACACCTCCGACACGTAAGCCGAATAGGAGATGACCAGCGCGGCCACCCCGTACACCGCCACCGACTGGTAGGAGACCACGGTGAGCCCGAGCGCCGGGGCGCCGAACCCGATGGCGAAGATGATCAGGATCAGCGGCACGCCCGGGGCGACGTCCACGTACGCGGTGGCGAGCACCCGCAGCGGCAGCAGCGCCGGGCCGGACGACTGCCGGATCACGGCCACGACGAGTGCGAGGACCAGGATCAGGGCCTCCGCGACCAGGAACATCCGGATGTTCAGCCACAGGGCCTCGCCCACCGAGTAATAGC
>JAFAPY010000117.1 GCA_019246795.1 Streptosporangiaceae bacterium
GCTGCGCTCCGCGCCGATGCAGGTGGCGCAGCAGTTCCTGGCCGCGCTGGCCCGTGACTGGGACAGCGCCCTCCAAGCGCTGCAAGATCACCTCGACCGGGGTGCTTAAGGACAGAACAGGAAGGACAGGAAGGTTACCCATGACCAGTCACAGCACCGGGACACGTGACCAGTGGCTCGCCGCCCGGCTGGAGCTGCTTCAGGCGGAGAAGGAACTGACGCGCCGCGGCGACGAACTGGCGCGGCGGCGCCGGGAGCTGCCCTGGGTCCGGATCGACAAGGACTACCGGTTCGGCACCGACGAGGGGCCGGCGTCGCTCGCTGACCTGTTCCGCGGGCACTCACAGCTCCTCACCTACCACTTCATGTTCGGGCCCGGCTACAGCGCGGGCTGTCCCGCGTGCTCTGCGATCGCCGACGGCTTCAACGGCTTCGCGGTTCACCTGGCCAACCATGACGTGATGCTGTGGGCGGTGTCGCGCGCTCCGCTGGAGAAGCTGCAGGGCTACAAGCAGTGGATGGACTGGAGCTTCCCCTGGGCTTCCTCGTCGGGGAGCGACTTCAACTACGACTTCGGCGTCTCCCTCACCGAGGAGCAGGAGCGTACCGGCGTCTACGAGTACAACTTCCGCGAGGAGCAGGTGTGGTCGCCGCCGGAGGATGCGCGCGGGCCGTTCGACGGGTGGGCCGCAACGACGGGCACGGACTGGGCGGCCTACACGCGCGAGCGCCCGGGCATGAGCGCGTTCGCGCTCGAGGACGGAGTCGTCTACCACACCTACTCGGCCTATGCGCGCGGCCTGGACGGCCTGTGGGGCATGTACCAGTGGCTCGACCGGGCCCCCCGAGGGCGAAATGAGGCACGCGGCCCCGCTGACCCGCTCAACTGGTTCCGCCGCCACGACGAGTACCACCACGCGAACGGGCCCAGCACATAACCGGGGACCGCGGCGGCGTCCCGGCGGCCTAGCACCAGCCAGGCCGCCCGGGGCTGGCGCTTGGCTGGCCCCCGGCTCCGGCAGGGGGCTACGATCCGGGGTTGGGTGAGAAGATGGGCAGCAGGCGGCGTCGCAGGGGCGAGCCGGCGGGTACGGCGGTACGCAGCGTCGATGGCTTCCCGGTGCTGTTCCAGTACGGGCAGCCGGTTCCGTCGTTCGACGTGCGGGCTGACGTGCCGGGTGAACGGGACTATCTCGACCTCGACGGGCGCTGGCGGTTCGCGTTCGACCCCGGTGACGGCGGTATCCGTGCAGGCTGGATGCTGGCGGGTTTCGATGACGGCGGCTGGCAGGTCGTCGAGGTCCCGCTGCCGTGGGATCTGTACGACACGGCCGGGTTCGCCAGCTACGACGGCAGCGGTTACGGCACGGGCACGGCGTTTCGTGACGGCTATGCCTGGTACCGCGTCGGGTTCGACGCGCCCGGCACCTGGTCCGGCCGGTTCGTCAAGATCTGTTTCCTGGCGGTGAATTACGCCGCGAGCGTCTACGTCAATGGCATGCTGCTGGCCGAGCACGAAGGCGGGCACACCCCGTTCGCGGTGGATGCCAGCGCGGCGATCCGGCCCGGCGCGGGAAACCTGCTGGCGGTGCGGGTGTACCGCAGGCCGTGGTATCGCCCCGGGGCGACGGGGCCGACCGCGATCAGCTGCGACACCGAGCTGCCGCATAAGCCGGTTGACTACTGGCCCTACGCCGGCATCACCCGCGGGGTGTTCATCGAGTCCACCACGCAGGTCACGGTGAGCAAGCTGGTCACACGCGCCCACCATGGGCGGCTGTCGGCGGCGGCCGTGGTGTTCAACCATGGCGGCGGGCCGGCCCAGCGCCGCCTGATCCTTGATCCGGGCCCGGGCACCGGCGGCGCGCCGGTCGGCCGCGACGTGGCCCTGGCTCCCGGCGAGGTGGGTGTGGTGGGCGCCGACCTGCCGATCCCCGCCGCGCGGCCCTGGTCACCGGCCGATCCCCGGCTGTACCGGCTGACGGCACGCCTTCAGGCTGACGGCGGCGTGGCAGGCGACGCCGGCCAGGATGGCCGCGCCGTCGATACCCTGGCCGCGCGTTACGGCATGCGCACCGTGCAGGTGGCCGGCGCGCGGCTGTGCCTCAACGGCGAACCGGTGTTCCTCAAGGGCCTGAACTGGCACGAAGAAATCCCCGCGCGGGGGCGGTCGATGCGCCGCCACGACTACGACCAGGTCGTGGACACCGCCGCTGACTTGGGCGCGAACTTCCTGCGCAACTGCGGCTACACCCGCCACCCCGACTTCTACCGGGCCGCCGACGAACGCGGCATGCTGGTCTGCGACGAGACCGACAACTTCTGGGTGGAATCCCGCAAGCAGCGCATCCAGGGCAGCTACGGCCTGTCCGCCGCGCTGGTCGCCGCCATGGTGTGGAACCAGGTCAACCACCCCTGCGTCGTGCTGTGGTCGCTGCACAATGAGTCGGAGACCGCCGACCACGCCGCCTACCGCGCCTGGGTATCGCAGCTGCGTGCCGCCGCGGCCAGCATCGATCCGCAGCAGCGGCCGGTCACGTGGGCTTCATCGACCAGCTGGGACCCGGCCTTCGACCTGGCCGACGTGATCGGCTTCAACGAGTACTTCGGCTACTTCTACGGCCGCGACGCCGACCTGGGGCCCACCCTCGACGCCGTTCACCGGGCCTACCCGGGCTCGCCCATACTCATCACCGAAAACGGCAGCTACGCCGACCTCGGGCGGCACGGCAGCCCGGCCGAGACCGGCACGGAGGAATGGCAGGCAGACAAGCTCCGCCAGCACTGGCAGCAAGTCACCGCACGGGCAGGCTACCTGGCCGGATACACCTACTGGCTGCTCAGGGACTACAAGCAGCGCATGACCTATAACCACAACCTCAACGGCATCTCGGCCATGGGGCTGGTCACCTTCGACGGGCGCCGCCGCGCCGCCTACCCCACCTACCGCGACTGCCCGAACCCGCCGGGCTAACAGTCATCCGGCCGGCGGATCAGGCCGGTGAGGTCCAGCCGGCTGAGGCGTTCGGGGTCGGCGAGGATGTCGATCTCGGCGATCTTGCCGTCGCGGATGGCCAAGCCGATCAGGGCCAGGGGCTGGCCGTTCGGCGCGATGAGGAACCCGGGGGTGCCGTTGACGAGCACCGGGTGGGCGAAGCGCGACAGCCGCGCGAACCGGCGGGCCTGGGCGGCTACCTCCGGTGCGCCGTTGATCAGCCGGGAGGGGCCCAGCGGGCCGGTGCCCGCGTCGGCGCGGAGCACCACGGCCGGGTCGAGGACGGCGAGCAGACCCTCGAAGTCCTCTCCGCGGGAGGCGGCCAGGAAGGCCTGGGCAACCTCGCGTTGCCTGGCGGGATCGGCCGCGGCGGGGGCGGCGGCGCCGCGAAGCCGGTGCCTGGCGCGGCTGGCCAGCTGCTTGGCGGCGGCCGGGGAACGGTCCAGGACGGACCCGATCTGCTCGAACGGGACGGCGAAGACGTCGTGCAGGACGAAGGCGAGCCGTTCGGCCGGGGACAGCGTGTCGAGGACGACGAGCAGCGCCAGACCGACCGAGTCGGCCAGCAGCGCGTGCTCCTCGGGATCGTCCGAGGCCGGGGCGACGACCGGGTCCGGTACGTGCACGTCGAGGGAGTTCTCGCGGCGCGCCGTCCGGGCACGCAGCATGTCCAGGCAGACGCGGGACACGACGGTGGTCAGCCACGCGCGCAGATTGTGCACGTCGCCGGTGTTGGCGCTCGTCAGCCGCAGCCAGGCCTCCTGTACCGCGTCGTCTGCCTCGGTCAGCGAGCCGAGCATCCGGTAGGACACCGCCCGCAGGTGCGCGCGGTGCGCCTGGAACTCGGCTGCCAGCCAGTCCGTCGTGTTCA
>JAFAPY010000120.1 GCA_019246795.1 Streptosporangiaceae bacterium
TCCCCAGGTAGAGGTCCAGATCGCCGCCCCGGCGACCGGCGAGACCGTGCCGACCGGCGTGGTGGGCGAAATCTGCACCCGCGGCTACCACGTGATGAAGGGATACTTCGACAACCCCGAAGCCACCGCCGAGGCGATCGACGCGGCGGCCTGGCTGCACACCGGCGACCTGGGCTCGATGGACGAGCGCGGCTACTGCCGCATCGAGGGCCGCGTCAAAGAGATGATCATCCGCGGCGGCGAGAACATCTACCCCCGCGAGATCGAGCTGCTCCTGCACGCCCACCCGGGCGTCGCCGACGTGGCCGTGGTGGGGGTGCCAGACGACTACTGGGGCGAGCAGGTCGCGGCGTTCGTCAAGCCAGCCTCCGGTAGTCGCGCGACACCGGACGAGCTGGCGACTTATTGCCGTGGCCGCCTCGCCGCCCACAAGACACCTCGGCACTGGGTCTTCGTGGATGCCTTGCCCCTCACCGCGTCCGGCAAGGTCCAGAAATTCGTCCTCCGGGAGCAGTTCACCTCAGGCGTAACTCGGGCGGCGCGCTAGGAGATTCACTGCGGCGGACCACACGCTGACCGGTACAGCGCGCAGCCGTCTTGCCCTCGCTCCCGATTGTCCAGCTCGCGGTCACATGGGTTCGGGTGCTTGCAGGCAGCCCGGGGAGATGCATGGCGGCCGGGCGGGAGCTGGCCGGATCACGCAGATGGCCCCGGGGTAACCGCTGTACCGGACAATGCCCTTTCGGGAAGCTCATGCCTTCGCGCGCGCCCAGGGGTCGTTGAGGAAATTGATCATCTTGGCCCAGGATTGCTCGGCGGCTTGGGCGTTGGCCTGCCGGGTGCCGCCGAAGGGATTCCCCCTGGTGCCATAGCCGGAGTAAGGGAAGTACGGCGGCTCGCCCAAGAAGGCGTGACCGGCGCCGGGATAGTACAGGTTGATGCGGGGCACGTGGTCATCGGCGGCCTGGAGTTCTTGCACGATCGCGGTGGCTGATTCCGCGGAGTCCCAGGTCGTGTCCTGGCCGCCGTCGCTGAGCAGCATCGGGACCCGGATCTGGTCCACCGGGATGGGATTCCAGGTGGGCAGGGCCTTGCCGTGGAAGGTCCAGGCCGGGCCGGGCCCGCCGTAGGCGGGGTTGATCAGGTAGCTGGGCGAGCTGGCCACCACGGCATCGACCAGGTGCGGCTCGTAGGAGGCGATCAGCAGGGTGCCCTCGGCGCCGCGGGATATGCCGAACAAGATGACCGGGCGGCCCCGGGCCACCGGCTGGGCGCGCAGCCAGCCGGCAGCGCGGGCGAAGTATTCCAGCGGGATCGCGCACAGGCACCGCGGCAGCCCGGGCTCTTTGAAGTACCCCAGTGCCAGCGCGGGGAATCCGGCGAGCGCCAGTTCCTGGGCGGTGAAGGTGTCCTCGCCGCCGGCCGAGCCGCCGAGGACGATCACGGCCGGGGCACCTGGCCTGGCCGTGTCGGGGTGAACAAGGTGCTGGCGAAGCCGTCCCGGCTCACCGTCTGCACGGTCGGGGCGGTCTTCAGCGACCACAGCCGGGCCAGCGTCGCGCTTGCCCGGGCCTGGCCGTTGACCAGCAGCTGCAGCCGGACGGTAAAGGCGCTGCCGGTGAACCTGAACTGGGTGTCGGGGTCGCTGGTGAAGGCCGGGCGAAGCGACCACAGCGGCCCTGCGGCGTCGGCCGCGTGGTAGCTGCCGGAAACCGGGACCGCCGTGGCCAGGTTCAGCGTCCCCGCCTGGCTGGCCCGGAACTGCGCCGTAGACTCCCACAGCCTGCCCTGGCCGTCATGGGCCTGGGCCTGCAGGGTCACAAGCCCTGCCGGCGGCAGCCCACTGACGGTGATCTGCACCGGAGTGTCAACCGGCGCAGCGGCCGGGGCGGCAGTCAACTGTACGTGCGTCGTGCTGACCCGCCACTGCAACCGCCGCACCCCACGACCAGCACGCCAGCCAGCAGCCCGCCAGCGCACCACCGCAACGTGCGCACGGTACACAGCTCCCCGGACGATCAAGCACCAAACCTGCACGGAAACGACCTTAAACTCGCGGGCTCGTAAGACGCGCAGCTGCGGTCCCCCAGCAGCGGGACATGTCAAGTCGCCGGGCGAACGATCTTGAACGCAAAGTTCAGGAACCGTCTCCCGCATCGCACCATCTTTCACAGACGACACCCTGTTCAGGGGTTTGCCGGTACAGTGCCTCGTCCAGGACTACCTTGTCGTCGCAAGCAGTTGCTCGGTGGCATCCCATAGCCGGGCGGCGAGTTGGGGGTCGCGGCTGTCAGCGCTGGACTGAATGTGCTTCCGGCGCTTGAGGTATACCCCGCTGACGTCGGTAAGGGCGGGGTCGGTGGCAGCCCAGACCACATCTTCGGCTGCCTTGCTGGGGCTGGTCATGAACGGCCACATCAGGGCACCAACGAGCCGGTACCCGGCCGCTATGTCCTGGCCGATGTTCGTGCCGCGCACGAACCCGGGATCGACGCAGTTCGCGGAGACGTGCTCGTCGCGAAGCCGCCGGGCCAGCTCGTAGGTGAACAGCACGAGGGCCAGTTTCGACGTGTTGTACGCGCGCTGCCCGCCAAAATGCCGTTGGCTTTGCAGATCATCGAAGTCAATGGTGCCGCCGCGGTGGCCGCCAGAGGCAATGGTGAGCACCCGTGACGGCGCGGACCTGCGCAGCAGATCCAGCAGCAAGGTGGTGAGCAGAAACGGCGCGAGATAGTTGACCGCGAAGGTCATCTCGAACCCGTCGGCGGTGGTGCGCTGCTGTCCGGTATCGATTCCGGCGTTATTGACCAGCACATCCAGCCGGCCGAACCGGCCTGCCGCTTCCTGCGCCATCCGGCTTACCCGCGCCATCGACGATAGATCGGCGATGAGCAGATGGATCCGGTCTGCACTCCTGCCGCCGATCTCGTCCCGGACGGCGGCGGCACGCGTCTGATCGCGGCCGCTCAGGATCACCTCAGCACCGCGCGCCACCAGCTGACGGGCGGTGTCTTTGCCGATACCCGAGGTGGCCCCGGTAACGAGGGCAACCTTGCCGGTGAGGTCAGCGGTCACCACGTCGGTCCGCGCGGATTCCTGCGGCCGCTTCATGTCAGCGCGAACAGCACGATCAGAGTCAGCGGAAGCGCCAGATCGCCGAGGATCGACGCAGTTGTCAGGGGGGACGCATCCTCACCACGCGCCCGCAGCTTCCTGTGGTCCATCAGGTGCCCGGCGGCGGCACCCAGCATGAAGACAGCCATTGCCACCACCGCGACCAGCCACACGGCCCGGACGCGGCTGAACGCGGCGATCAGCGAGATGACGCCAAAGGACAGGTCAGCGAAACCGACCTCCCGCTGCCACGGCGTGCCAACGGGCCACCCCAAGTCCCGAGCCGTGTCCTTCGAGCGCAGCAAATGCCCTGCCGCCGCGAACAGTCCGCCCGCGCCGGCCGCGATACCCAGCACGAATCGCAGCAAGGTCGGCGCCGGGTCCCCGCCGAACCCCACTGCGGCAGCGCCTGCCGCCAGACCGACCACCACGAGCGTCACCGCGAAATTATTCGTGACCAGCTGCACCGCGGGAGGCACCTTCGGCTTGGAGTGATCGCCCGAAGAACTAATGGAGGAAGCTGCCACCCACGCTCCCCTATCGCGGCCGTCGCAGAACCTGGTGGCCGCACTATAAGTCCGCGCGCGATGGCCGTCAACGATACAGCGCTACCAGCAGTATGCCGAGGTCATAAATGCTACCGAGCTGGAAACGCCGACGCTCTGGCACAGAAACGGTCACCTGACCGCGGTGGTTTCATGTGCCGCGCAGCCATCCGGATGCGGCTGTGTCTCGAATGGCAGGACATGAACACGCCTTCCAGGCACCAGTGGCGGCCGCGACTGGTTCCGGCAGAGGAACCTGAACCTGACCTGGCGGGCTTGCTGGCTCAGGTAGCGCGTGGTGACCACCGGGCGTTCGAGCTGGTCTACCGTCAGCTGGCCGGGCCGGTGTACGGGGTGATCCGGAACGTGCTGCGAGATCCGGCCCAGTCCGAGGAGGTCGCGCAGGAGGTCTTGCTCGAGGTGTGGCGCGCGGCGTCCCGGTTCGACCCGGATCGGGGCAGCGCGGCCGCCTGGGCGCTGACCATCGCGCACCGCCGCGCCGTCGACCGGGTCCGGGCCGAGGATGCGTGCGGACGGCGGGAGCGGAAGGCCGCCCCGGGCATGACCCCGGAATGCGCTGACGCGGCTGCGGCGGTGGAGGCTTCGCTGGACCGCGAGAGGGTACGCCGCTGCCTGGACAGCCTCACCGGCCTGCAGCGCGAGTCGATCAAGCTCGCCTACTGCCGCGGATATTCCTATCCCCAGGTCGCGCAGCTGCTCGGGGTGGCTCTCGGCACCGTGAAGACCCGGATCCGCGACGGGCTGATCAGGATGCGTGACTGTCTGGAGGTGGACTGGTGAAGATCCGCGACGACCTGCACGTCCTCACCGGCAGCTACGCCCTGGACGCCGTTCCCTGGCCGGAACGGGAAGAGTTCGAGCGCCACCTGCGGCACTGCCCAGCCTGTGAGGCGGAGGTCCGCGGGATGCGCGAGACCGCGGCCAGGCTCGCCACGGTCGCAGTCATGGCGCCGCCGCGGCGGATGGAGCAGCGGGTGCTGGCCGCGACCTACCGGACCAGGCAGCTCCCGCCGCTGGCCCGCGGGCGGCAGAGTCGTCGTTACAGCGGGGCGGCAACGGCGCGGACGGCCGCAGGGTGGCTATCGCGAGACAGCCGGCACCGGGTAAGGCAGCTGGTGATGGCCGCGGCCGCCGTCATCGTGGCCGCGGCCATCGGCCTGGGTATCAACCAGGCGGTGACCCAGCATCAGCTCCGATCATCCCGGGAAGCTGGCACGGCGATCACCCACGTCATCACCGCGCCCGACGCACGCAGCCACACTGCGGGCACCAAGGCAGGCGGGGCTGTCACCGTCGTGGTGTCGTTCCGGCAGCGGGCCGCCGTCGTGGCCACGACCAGGATCGGCCCGCTGCCCGCCGGCCGGGTCTACCAGGTCTGGGTCATGACCCCGTCAGGTGCCCGCTCCGCAGGCCTGTTCTCCCACGCCGGCCGCAACGGTCCCTTGCTCGCCTCCGGAGTCACGCCAGGCGACAAAATCGGGATAACCGTCGAGCCCGCGGGCGGAACGCCGCGGCCCACCACCACGCCCATCGTGATCGTGCCGCTGCCCGTTTAGTCGCAGGCGCATCTACCGCGCCGGCCGCTGCGGCACGGGCAGCCCCGCCCGCTGTCCTTCAGTCAGTTCCTCACGCGACCCGCTGAAATTCGTCGCGCCGCGAACCAAGCCGCGGGGCAGGCAGGTGCGAATGGCACCCGTAGAAGGCGTGCCACCCGGGCGCGCCTGATTCAGCGAAGGGAAATCGGATGTCCCTTGTGAAACGAGTCCACCTGGGAGGCACACGGCGCGCAGGCCTGATACTGGCCGGGCTGCTGGCGGTCGGCGTGGCCACTGCCTCGGGCACCGCGCTGGCCGCCTCGGGCTCCGGCTCGGCGGGCATGGCCGGCATGATGAGGGGGATGCCGGCCGGCTCGAGCGCGAAGACCGGCTTCACTAACGGCTGGTACGACGGGCAGACGGTCCGGTTCTTCTACAGCAAGAACTACTTCTGCCGGACCCCGCCGGCCAGCGGCGCATCGTCGAAGTGCGAGGCCGGGTCGGACTACATCCGGACACCGGCGGACACCTTCGACCCGCTGTACGTGGTGGTGCCGCTCGGGTTCACCCCGCCGGCGGACACGCTGCAGTGCCCGGTCGCGGGCAACTGCATCGACCACCCGCACACCATCGACCTGTCCGCGGTACTCGGCAGCGGCACCTCCGACGTGCTCCTGCCCGCGCACAGCCATGTCGTCGCCACCGATAACGGCGGCCAGGCCGAGTGGTGGAACGTGGACGTCGTCGGCGTCAAGAGCCTCAGCGCCTGGGACAAGATCGTCCAGGCCAAGAGCGACTGGGAGCTGATGTACCTGCAGCGCAGCGACCCCAGCCAGGTCACCGGGAACATCGCCACGAACTTGTTCCTGTACTTCGCCGTCCTCCGCTAGGCGGCCCGTCCCGGTCCCCGGTCACGGGCCCATCCCGTGGCCGGGGGCCGCTCAGACCCGTCAGCGCGCCTGATGGCGCGCCGCACCCGACGCCCACTGGAAGGACGGAATCTTCATGAGCCTCAGAACCCAGGCGGCCTCCGGCCGCCGAGCCTTTCCGGGCTCCTGGACGCTCCGCGGCGCCCCGCCGGCTGCCAGCGCCCGGATCCTGCCCGCCAGCTGGCCCCGCGGCTGGCGGGTCGCCGCCGGGCTGACCGCGGTGGCCGCTGGCGCAGCCGTCATCGCCGGCGCCTTCATGCCCTGGGTCGAGGTGTTCGCCGGCCTGATGCAGATACCCGGCGTCCGGGGCCGCAACGGGCAGATCATGGCTGCCGCCGGGGCCGTGATCGCCGGCGCCGGCCTGTACCAGCTGGTGCGGGGAGGCCAGGGCGCCCGCTGGCTGGCCGGCCTGGCCGGCTTCGCCGCGGCCGGCTTTTCCGGGTACCTGCTCATCCAGCTCGCCAGGAGCATGCGCGTCCTCGGCGGCGATTCCATGGTGATTGCCCGCGGCGGCCCTGGCCTGTACGTGGCGGCCACGGGGTCGCTGGCGGCCTTCGCGACCCTGTTCTTCCCGCCCTCCTCGCAGGCCACGCTGCGGCGCGACGCGCAGCGGCCGATCTTGGCCTGGGCCGCCGACCGTGAGTCTTCCGGAATCCGGCGCGGCCTGCAGCTCGCGCTGGGAGTGATCTGGCTGCTCGACGCCGCGCTGCAGTACCAGCCCTCCATGTTCACCCGGGCGTTCCCCGCGATGATGCTGGCGCCGTCGGCGACGGGCGAGCCCGCGTTCGTCTCCGGCCCGGTGCTGATGACGTCCCGGCTGATCGCCAGCCAGGTGGTCCAGATGAACGCCGTGTTCGCCACCATACAGCTGGCCCTGGCGGCCGGGCTGCTGTGCCGGGCCACGGTCCGGGCCGCCCTGGCGGGGACGATCGCGTGGTCGCTGTCGGTGTGGTGGTTCGGCGAGGGGCTCGGCGGGATATTCGGCGGCACGGCCAACCCGCTCACCGGCGCTCCCGGCGCCGCGGTGCTCTACGCGTTCGCCGCCGTCCTCGTCTGGCCCGCCGGCCAGCGCCACGCGGCTGCCAGCACTGCTGGCACCAGTGTGGCCGATAGCAGCGTGCTGGGCAGGTGGGCCCGGCCCGCCTGGCTCGTCCTGTGGGGCGCCATGGCCTACCTGATACTGCACGCCCCGGCCGGGTCGACGTCGCTGACCGCGCCCGGCGGCACCCAGGCCACCGTCGTGACCATCGGGTTCGCCGCCGCGTTCGTCTTTGCTGCGGCCGGGGTCTTCCTGCCTGCCACGACGCGGCCCGCGCTGCTGATAGCCGCGGCAGCCGCTCTGGTGGTCTGGGTTGCCGGCGAGGACTTCGGCGGGATCTTGACCGGCTCGGCGACCGATCCGAACACCGGGCCCCTTCTGATCCTGCTCGCCGCGGCCTTCTGGCCCTTTGCCCGGGCCGCGCCCGCCGCCGCACCAGGGCTTCCGGCTGACTCGCAGCCGCACGAGCAAGCCGCGCCGGTGCCGCCCGTATTGAAGACCGCGCCGGCGCCTGACGCGCGTAGCCGCGCCACCGACACCCGCTGACCGGAAGCCAGAGCCCATCTCCAAGGCTGGTCATGCGGTCGGTCTGGCGATACTGGTGCAATGGCGTGTCCTCCGCGTCCGCCAGCGGGCGAGGTGCCGCCAGCGGGCGAGGTGCCGCTGTCGGGCGGTCGCATGACCAGCGGTATCGTGCGGCGGGGTGACCGGCTGCTGCGGCCGATGGGGCCGTGGCCACCCGCGGTGCACGAGTTCCTCCGCCATCTGGAAGCGGCCGGGTTCGACGGGTCGCCCCGGGTGCTCGGGATCGAGGGCGGCCGTGAAGTGCTGACCTTCATCGAGGGCGAGGTTGCCAACGACCCGCAGTGGCAGCCCGGGCACGGGCAGCGGCTGCCGCCTTATGCCCGGACCGAACGGGCCCTGCGCGGCGCGGCACGCCTGATCCGCAGGCTGCACCAGGCGGCGGCCGGGTTCCGGCCCGCTATTACCAGCTACCGCTTCCATCCGTATCCGCCTCAGCCGGGGGAGCTCGTCTCCCACGGCGACCTCGGCCCGTGGAACACGGTCTACCGGGACGGGATACCGGTCGGCTTCATCGACTGGGACGCCGCCCAGCCCGTTGACCCGCTGGCCGACCTCGCCGACGCGGCCTGGGCCTTCGTCCCCCTCGCCCCGCCCGGCCAGCTGTCCGAAGCCGGATTCGACCCGGTTCTTGACCTGCCCGCCCGGCTCCGCATGTTTCTGGACGCCTACGGCCTCACCGACCGCATGGCGATCCTGCCAGTGCTGCGGCGATGCACACTGGACGAGCCCGGATCGCTGCGCTGGTTCCAGGCCATCTCGACAGAGCTCGCTCGGGCGCTATGACGCGCCGGATGGCACCTAGCGATCGTCTTCAGCTGGTGCTTGCCGGCTTCCAGGGTCTGGCGGGACTGCCTGGCTGAATGCCCCGCTTGCTGGCTCGGCCCGCGGCGGAGCTAACCAGACGTGCGGGAGAGTATCGCGTCCACCACTTGGTCGAGGGGCTGCCTGGCGTCAATGGGGATCGCCCCGGCTGCGCGCAAGCGGTCCTGCAATTCCGGCAGTTTGCGGCGCAGGTACTCGCGAGTGTCCCCGATGCGGCCCCAGTCGTGGTAGTCCCGGCGCGCATCCAGTCGTGCCAGCATCGTGGGCTCGTCGATCTCCAGCAGGAACACCTGGGTGAAGCGGTCGGCCAGTTCCAGCTCGTTGTCCGCACCGCCGCAGATGTACAGCGTCGCTGGTGCCGCGGCCCCGATCAGTTGGTCCAGGCGGGCCGGATTCCATGCCCAGCCGTGCCGGGCAAGCCAGGCGAAATCCGGCGCTGCCGGCTCTTCTTCCACCACGTTGCCGGTAGCGTCAACGGTCCGCGCTAGCAACGGGTCGTCATCGGCATCGATGGCTGCCAGGCCCCGGCGGGCGAGCACGGCAGCGATGGTAGTCTTCCCGGCCCCGGAACAGCCTGTGATCTGGACAGCGCTCATCGGTGTCTATCGTCGGCCAGCCCAAGAAGGCGGCACAAACGAGTTTGTGGCTCTCCTGCTCCTTCGCGGGCAGCCGCGCCGGCGACCGCGCCGAGCAGCAGCGAGCCGACCACCCAGGATTCACCGAACGAGCCGATGCCGAGCCGACTTGGTGATGCAGGGAGCGGCACCCCTGCATGAGACCGCATGGGATTGGGATGGCGCGCCATCTTTCCCGCTCGCCGCCGTGGTCGACCGCTCATTCTCGCTGACCCGCGGAGCACGGGTTCAATACCGAACGAGCAGTGAAGCCTGGCTCGAAAGCCGCTGCCCGGCGCTCCATTCCCGGCGGACCCGGCCAGCCGCATCCAAGGTCCATGCCGCGACCAAACCGGGATACTGGCGGCCGAGCTCGCTGCGCTGGCTGGCCGATAGCCTTGCTTCGCAGCGAGCCAGCACCCCGTGTTCCTCGCAGTCCAGGTGCTCGCCGGTCATCGCTAGCGCCGCACGGACCGCGTACCACCACAGCGCCGAGCCGACCGGCTGCAGCGCGGCCTCACAGATCGCCTCCCGGATGTCGTCGTGATCGTCGACCGCCTCCCGCATTCGCGCCGTCGCCTCCGCGCCGCGCCCGAACATCGGCAGGTAGCAGATTTCCTCCTCGGCGCGCGTGTGCGCCTCGAGCAAGTCAGCGAGCCGCTGCCAGGTGTGGCCGAGCACCCAGCCGGAACCGGGACCCCTGCCGTACCGGGCAGCGTTGTGCAGCGAGTCCTGGAGCCGCCGGATCCGCCGGTGATCCGCCATGACCAACTCGATGACGTCGGCGGTCCGGCCCGCGCCGATGCGCCCTGTCCGGCGCGCCCTGAGCGTTGTGCCTGACAGCCTGAGGATGCTCCTGCGGTCGGCGGATGAATCCAGGTATCGCCGTGTCGGTCTGGCCACGTGCTAGCTCCCATTCCTGTGGTCGGCGCCGGCCTCGCCGCATCGGTGGTCGTTCTGGTGCATCGACCCGGAGGGTTCCCCGGGCCGCAGTGCAGGGCAGTGCAGGACTGAGAGGTGGCCTGCGCGGCGGCGGAGCCTTGCTCACCTATGCCGGGCCTGCTCCGCCTTGTTTGAGAGCCAGGCCCGCGCACGCCGTGCCGCCGTGTT
>JAFAPY010000339.1 GCA_019246795.1 Streptosporangiaceae bacterium
GCGGACGCGGTGGGTCACTCCAGCACCCGGACAACCGAGGTCGTGTACCGGCACCAGCTCCGGCCTGTTACCCGTACTGCCGCCATCGCGTTGGGCCCGCTGTTCGAGACCAAAGGAAAGACCAACGGAGGCCAGAGCCGAACGTTAGGCTCCCAGTTAGGCTCCCAATATCATTATCGATTGGGCAATAAGACTTGTGAACAGCGAAAATACTGGAGACTGAGAGTGGACCTGTATGAGTATCAGGCGAAGGAACTGTTTGCCGAGTACGGCGTCCCGGTGCAGCCCGGCAAGGTCGCCCGCACCGCCGGACAAGCCCGGGAGATAGCCGCGGAGTTCGCCGCGGGCGGCCATCCGCTTGTCGTGGTGAAGGCGCAGGTGAAGACCGGCGGCCGCGGGAAGGCCGGCGGGGTCAAGCTGGCCGAGGGCCCCGATGAGGCGGCTGCCAAGGCGGCCCAGATCCTCGGCATGGACATCAAGGGACACACCGTCCGCGCAGTGCTCGTCGCCCAGGCAGTCGACATCGCGGCCGAGTACTACCTGTCGTTCCTGGTGGACCGGGCCAACCGCACCTTCCTTTCCATCTGCTCGGTGCAGGGCGGCATGGAGATCGAGGAGGTGGCGCACGCCACCCCGGAGGCGGTGGCGCGGATCCCGGTGTCGCCGCTGACCGGCGCGGACCGCGCCAAGGCGGCGGAGATCATCGCGGCGGGCCGCATCCCGGAGCAGGCGGCCGAGGGCGCCACGACGCTGGCCGAGCGGCTGTGGGCCATGTTCGCCGACGAGGACGCCACGCTGGTGGAGGTCAACCCGATGGTGCTCACCACCGACGGCGCGGTGCTCGCGGTGGACGGCAAGGTCAGCCTCGACGACAACGCCGGGTTCCGGCAGCAGCACGAGCGGTTCGCCGATACCGAGAGCACCGACCCGATCGAGGCGGCGGCCAAGACGAGGCACCTCAACTACGTCAAGCTCGACGGCGAGGTGGGCATCATCGGCAACGGCGCCGGCCTGGTCATGTCCACCCTGGACGTGGTGGCCTACGCCGGCCAGGCCTTCGGCGGGACCAAGCCCGCGAACTTCCTCGACATCGGCGGCGGCGCCCCGGCCGAGGTGATGGCGAACGGCCTGGAGATCGTGCTGTCTGACCCCAGCGTGCGCAGCGTTCTGGTCAACGTGTTCGGCGGCATCACCGCCTGCGACGAGGTGGCCAGGGGCATCGTGTCCGCCATCGGCATGCTCGACTCGGGCGGCGAGCAGGTGGACCGCCCGATCGTGGTCCGGCTCGACGGCAACAAGGCTGGGCAGGGCAGGAAGATCCTCGACGACGCGGCCATCGGCGTGGTCGAGCAGGTCGCGACCATGGACGGCGCCGCGCGGCGGGCTGCTGAGCTGGCAAGCACCGGACTGGCCACGAAAGGAGCGTGAGGTGGCCATCTTCCTGACCGGCGGCAGCCGGGTCATGATCCAGGGCATCACCGGGTCTGAGGGGCGCAGGCACGGAGCGCGGATGCTGGCCGCTGGCACCAGGGTGGTCGGCGGCACCAACCCGCGCAAGGCGGGCCAGACCATTGAGCTGGCCGGCACCGAGGTCCCCGTGTTCGGTACGGTCGCTGAGGTCATGGCGGCCGCCGGGGCCGACGTGTCGGTGGTCTTCGTGCCCGCGTCCGGGGTCAAGGATGCGGTGATCGAGGCGATCGAGGCACGTATCCCGCTGTGCATCGTGATCACTGAGGGCATCCCGGTGCACGACACTGCGCAGTTCTGGGCCCGGGCCACCGCGGCCGGCGGCCACACCCGGATCATCGGGCCAAACTGCCCGGGCGTCGCCTCCCCGGGTAAGTCCAACGCCGGCATCATCCCCGCCGACATCACGACCGAGGGGCGGATCGGCTTGGTCTCCAAGTCGGGCACGCTGACCTATCAGATGATGTATGAGCTGCGCGACGTCGGCTTCTCCACCTGCGTCGGCATCGGCGGCGACCCGATCATCGGCACCACGCACATCGACTGCCTGCAGGCGTTCCAGGAGGACCCGGGGACCGACGCGATCGTGATGATCGGCGAGATCGGCGGGGACGCCGAGGAGCGCGCCGGTGAGTTCATCGCGCAGCACGTGACCAAGCCGGTTGTGGGCTACGTCGCCGGTTTCACCGCGCCCGAGGGCAAGACGATGGGACACGCGGGGGCGATCATCTCCGGCTCCTCCGGTACCGCCCAGGCCAAGAAGGAAGCGCTGGAGAAGGCCGGCGTCCGCGTCGGCAAGACGCCCAGCGAGACCGCCGCTCTGGTCCGCGACGTCACCAAGCGCTGAGCGGCCGCGCGGCGGCTGGCCCGACGCGCGCGCTCCGGAAGGCACTGAGCGGGGCCGGCGCGCCTCCGCCGGGGCGCCGGGGATCGTTGCCAGTATCGGCTCCATGAGCGTATCCGCGCGGCCACGGTCGGCCGAGCAGTCCGGGCAGCCCGGGGCCGCGCCCGGCAGGCCCACGCGGCCGCTGGCGGTCACCGGCGGCATCGCGGCCTGCGCTGCGGCCGCGACCGGGCTCGCCGTGCTGACGACCCTCACCGCCGTCGGCTGGGTGACCGCGCCGCACGTAGGCCTCGGCGGCGGGCTCGGCGGGGTGCTGCGCACCGCCGGCCTGCTGTGGCTGGTGGCGCACCACGTCGGCTTCACGGTCCGCGGCGTCGGCCGGATCGGCATGCTGCCGCTCGGGCTCGTGCTGCTGCCCGGCGCGCTGCTGGCCGCGGCCGGGCGGTGGGTGGTGCGGGCCGGGCACGTGACCCGGCTGCGCCACGTCGGCTACGCGGCTCTCGCGCTCGCCTTTCCCTACGCCCTGCTGGCCGGGGCGCTGGCCGTGGCGAGCAGGACGCCGGTCGCCTCCCCTTCGCTGTGGCAGGCCGTCGTGGCGGCTTTCCTGCTCGCCATGGTGGCAGGCGGCCTCGGCGCCGCCCGGGGCCTGGCGCGGTGGTCACGGCTGGCAGGCCTGACCGCGGCCGGGCCGCGGGCGATCGTCACCGGCATGCTCGGCTCGGGCGCGGTCCTGGCCGCGGCGGGTGCCGCGCTGGCGGCCGGCTCGCTCGCGGCGCACCTGCATGAGGCCCGGGCGGCAAGCGATGCGCTGTCGCCCGGCCCGGGCGGCGCGGCGCTGCTGCTGCTCGCCGAGCTCGGCTACCTGCCGAACGCGATCATCTGGGCCGTCGCCTACCTGCTCGGCCCGGGGTTCGCCTTCGGCACAGGGACCGCCG
>JAFAPY010000311.1 GCA_019246795.1 Streptosporangiaceae bacterium
CTCAGCGCGGTGGCCGGCGGCCTGCTCGGGCTGCTGCGGATGTGCCAGCGGCACCCGGACCGCGTTACCGAGGCCACCGTCGATCAGCTCGCCGAGGCCGAACTGCGCCTGCTCGGCGTCCCCGCCGGCGAAGCCGCCCACCTCGCCGCCCTCCCCCTTCCCGCCACCGGCACCTGGTAGCCCCTTGCGCCCGCGATGAGGCCGTCCACGCGCCAGCTGGCGCGTTATGGCTGGCGGTCCGCCGATCCTGCGCGGCGGTCCGTGTTGTTCATCAACCCGCGGTCGGGCGGCGGTAAGGCCGCACGCGCCGGGCTTGCCGAGCGGGCACGCGAACTGGGGATTGAGGCTGTCATCCTGGCCCCGGGCCAGAACCTGGCCGCGCTCGCCGCCGACACCGCGGCGGGGGGCGCGGACGCGCTCGGGATGGCCGGCGGCGACGGGTCGCTGGCGGTCGTGGCCACGGCGGCAGCGGAGCACGGAATCCCGTTTGTGTGTGTTCCGGCCGGGACGCGCAACCACTTCGCGCTCGACGTGGGCGTGGACCGGCACGACGTGACCGGCGCTCTGGACGCGTTCACGAGCGGGGTCGAGCGCCGGATTGACATGGCCGAGGTGAACGGCCGCTTGTTCCTCAACAACGTGTCGCTGGGGATCTACGGTGATGCGGTTCGCAGCCCGGCCTACCGCGATGCCAAGGTACGTACGCTCCTGGAGACGGCGGCCGAGGTGATGGGCCCGGTCGCCAAGGCCCCGGCGCTGCTCCTGGCCGACGACCTAGGCCGCGAGCACCGCCACGTGGCCATCGTGCTCGTGTCGAACAACCCTTACGCGCTGGATTACCCGCTGGCCCGCGGCACCCGCCCGGCGATCGACGGCGGCCAGCTCGGGATCATCGTCCTCGACGCACCCGGTGACAATCCACTCGCATCCGGGCGGGCCTGGGGCGCGCCGGATCTGGAGGTGAGTGCCCCAGGACCGGTGCACGCCGGGGTTGACGGGGAGGCGGTTGACCTGGATCCGCCGCTGCGGTTCGCTATCCGGTCGGCGGCGCTGCGGGTACGGATCTCCCCCCGCCACCCAGGTGCCTCGCCATCAGCACGGCTCCAGCTACCAGGCCATACACCCCGCGTACCGAAATCTCATGAAGGTGAGCAAGCGCAATAGGCGGACAGGAAACCCGGTCGTGCTGACTGACCAGGTCAAGTCCCGGTGTGCAGCGCCATCGGCCAGCCGGAATCCCGGGTCGGCGTCCTGGCGCAGGTCGACGCCGATCCGCCTGCGCGGTTTCAACGGCGCGAATTTGACCCGGATTGCAGAGGATCGCGAGCGTGTCAGCTGCTGATGCTTCTCGTCTGAGGAAGGTGCTGTCGGGGAGGCGGCGATGGCTGACGGTGTGCTCGGCCCATAGCCCGGGCCAATATCACAAGAGCCGCTATCGACTTCGCTAGGTCGAGATTGTGGCGTGAACTGGCTGACGAGCGGCAATCCTCAAACGCCTCGGGAAGGATTCATCAATGCGCAAGGACCCGGTGGGCAAGACCGAGGAGGTCCGCGCGGCGGTCGAAAAGGAGCTCGGCTTCGACCCGCTTGTCGACTCCGCGCACATCACCGTCAGGAACATCAACGGAGATGTCACGCTCGCCGGCACCGTACCGAGCTTCCCCCGGTACCTGGAGGCGGCAGCCGCCGCGCGCCGGGTCGCCAGGGTGACCGACGTACACAACCACCTGAAGGTGGTACTGCAGGACGACGACTACCGCGATGACGCGCAGCTGACCACCGCGGCCAGCAACGCACTGGCCCAGAACGTCACCGTGCCGGACAGCGTGGAGGCGATCGCGGAGGACGGCAACGTCACCCTGACCGGGACCGTGTCCTCCAGCGTGGAGCGCGCTACCACCGCGGCGGCCGCGGCCGGCCTGACCGGTGTCCGCAACGTCACGGACGACATCGGTATCAGCTGCGATGTCGATCCGGTCGACGTCGACCGGCACGTCCAGGAGGCGCTGGAGCGCTCCGCGCTGATGCCCGACGGCAGCGCCGTGACGGCGGACATCAAGGACGACATCATCACGCTGGTCGGCCACGTCCGTACCTTTGCCGAACACGATGCAGTGGTCGCCGCGGCATGAAGGGCCCGCGGGGTCATCGACGTACGCGACGGCCTCCACGTCACCGGCTAGCCTCCAGCGCAGCCGCCCGCACTTACACCCCTAGGCCAGGGCAAACCGGCATGACACGAGGTCCAATGAAGGCCCGTGGTGGCAGGGCGGTTCGGGACGGGCGATTCAGCCAGGTGCGCGCCTTGGCCTGGCCGAGTAGGCAGCACCAGGAGAGGAGTTCCTGTGAGGATCGAGGATTACGCGCTGATCGGTGACCTGCAGACGTCCGCCCTGGTCGGCCGCAACGGCTCGGTGGACTGGCTGTGCCTGCCGCGCTTCGACTCCGCATCGTGCTTCACCGCGCTGCTGGGAGAGGAGCAGCATGGGCGCTGGCTCATCGCCCCCGCCGGGGGGTTCCGCAGCGTGTCGCGCCGCTACCGCGAGGGGACGCTGGTCTTGGAGACCGACTTCGAGACCGCCGACGGCGCGGCGCGGGTCATCGACTTCATGCCGCCCCGCGACGGCGGCGCCCCGCAGCTCATGCGCATCGTGCAGGGGCTGCGCGGCCGCGTCCCGATGCGCATGCAGCTGGTCATCCGCTTCGGGTACGGCCTGCTCGTGCCCTGGGTACAGCGTGTGCCCGGCGGCATCGTCGCCCAGGCGGGGCCCGACGCGGTGCACCTGAGCACGCCGGTGGAGCTGCACGGGGAGGAGCTCACGACGGTGGCGGAGTTCACCGTCCAGGAGGGGGCCAGCGAGCGGTTCGGCCTGAGCTGGTTCCCCTCCTACGAGCGTCCCGGCCGCACTGAGGACGCTCACGCGGCTCTGGCCCGCACTCAGGCGTGGTGGCGGGAATGGTCGGAGCGGTGCACCTACCGAGGTGAGTACCGCGAGGAGGTCCTGACCTCGCTGATCGTCCTCAAGGCCCTCACCGATCAGGTCACCGGCGCGGTCGTCGCGGCGCCCACGACCTCGCTGCCGGAGGACCCCGGCGGCGAGCGCAACTGGGACTACCGCTACACCTGGCTGCGCGACTCGGTGCTGACGCTGAACGCGCTGCTCGCCGGCGGTTACACCGACGAGGCGCTGGCATTCAGCGACGCCGTGTTCCGGGCAACCGCCGGACAGCCCGAGCAGGCTCAGATCATGTACGGCATCGCGGGCGAGCGGCGGCTGGAGGAGTACGAGCTGGACTGGCTGCCCGGCTACGAGGGCTCCAGGCCGGTCCGGGTCGGCAACGCGGCTGCGGGCCAGTTCCAGCTCGACGTGCCCGGCGAGGTCGTCGGCGTCGGCTGGGCGGTGGCGATGGCGGTGGGGCAGCTGCCCGAGCGGCTGTGGCGGCAGCTTCGCAAGCTCTTGGACTACCTGGAGAGCGTCTGGCAGGAACCCGACGACGGCATGTGGGAGGCCCGGGGGCCGCGGCGGCACTACACCCAGTCCAAAGTGATGGCCTGGCTCGCATTCGACCGCGCCGTCGCGCTGGGCAGGCGCTTCGGGCTGGAGGGGCCGCTGCGGCGCTGGGAGCAGATCCGGGCCCAGATCCGCGATGAGATCCTCGTTCGGGCCTACGACCCGCAGCGCCGCACCTTCACGCAATCCTATGGCTCCACGGCGCTGGACGCCGGCGTCCTGATGATCGGGCTGGTCGGCCTGCTGGAACCGACCGATGACCGTTTCACCACGACCATCGACGCGGTCCGCCACGAGCTCGGCCGCGACGGCTTCATCTCGCGCTACTCAACCGAGGTCACCGACGACGGCCTGTCAGGCAGCGAGGGCCAGTTCCTTGCCTGCTCGTTCTGGCTGGTCGAGGCGCTCGCGCTCAACGGCCGCGAGGCCGAGGCGCGGGAGCTGTTCGAGCGACTCCTCGCCCTGGGCAACGACCTCGGCCTGTACGCCGAGGAGTACGACGTCGCCCGCGGCCGGCAGGTCGGCAACTTCCCGCAGGCATTCACCCACCTCGCCCTGATCAGCGCCGCCAGGATCCTCAGCGGCGAGCGGATGGGGACACGATCGGCGTCACCCGTGCCGCTGCCGCCCATGCCGACGCCACCACGCAGGCCAGCTCGCGTCAAGCTGACGCGACCATAACAACGTGTCCGCGGCACCCTGTCTGCCATCATCGCCGGGGTTCTTCTGCCCCCGCATGCCACGCCGGAAGGCCGCAGGGGACACTCGGACCATGACCGGCGTCCCGCCACCCACCCGGTACCACCGACCCCTGTACCATCGACGGCTCGGCATCGCATCCGTGAATTGCCTAGTCCGGGACCTGGAACCCTGGGCTTGGCAACAGTGTTTGCCAAGGTCGGCGTCACGTCGCGCATCCCGTGCTGGTGGCGGTCCGCCCTGACCGTGTGGGCCGACCTCGTAGTCGCCGCCGCTCAGAGCCTACGGGATTCCGGATCGATGCTTCACCGTTCGTGTCGTTGAACGGACGCGTTTGTGCAGCCTGCTAGGTCGAGGCGAATCCCAACGCCCGCCTACCCGGCCGCGCTGACTATTCCGATCGTGGACGCCGTGCAGGTTGTGGTCCGCGAATCTGGATCTCATCGCCCCGGCCGGAGCCACCGGCGACCCGGGCCCGACAAACTAGGCGATCCATGGATTCGATCGCGCCGCCCGCGCCGGCACGATGCCAGGGAGGCACGACTCACGCTGACGCAGGTGACCCACCATGGACCAAAGACAAGCGGAACCAATCCAGCGGTTTGCCTCGACCGGGGCGGGGGCACCGCAGGGCATTGAACTGCGGCACCTACGGTATTTCGTGGCCTTGGTCGACGCGGGCAGCTTCACGCATGCTGCGGAGCGGATCTTCATCGCCCAGCCGACGCTGAGCCAGCAGATCAGGCGCCTGGAAGAGATCGTCGGCACGCCGTTGCTCCAGCGCCGCCGCGAAGGGCTGCGGCTGACCGCGGCGGGCAGCGTGCTGCTGGACGCGTCCCGCCACGTGCTGTCCCTGGTCGATCACGAGGTGACCCGGACCCGCCAGGCCGCGGGCCTGGGACGGCAGCGGCTGCGCGTAGTCATGCCGCCCGGCCTGCCCGAATCCCTCGCGGTCCAGGCGGCGGCCGGGCTGCGGTCGGCGGCCGTGGCCGCGGAGGTGGACGTGGCCTGGCTGGAAACAGCGCTGGACGCAGAGTTCTCGCTGATCCAGACGCGCCGCGCCGACGCCGCCCTGGGCTGGCTGACCACGAAGCCCGAGGCGCTGCCCGCTTTGCTGGACGCGATGGTCCTGGGGGAGTTCGAGCCCGAGGTGTGGATCCCGCCCTCCCATGCCGCGGTGCGTCGCGGCGCCATCAGCCTGGAGGAGTTGGCCGGCCTGGATGTCATCCACGGGCCGCGCCGCGCAGAGCCCGGGACCTACGACGCGTGGGCCACAGTGTTGCGAGCGGTTGATCCACGGTTCGAATTCACCGACCCGCCGTTCCGGCGCTCGCTGCCTATGACGCTCGCCTTCGCCGCGACCGGGCGCCGACCCGCCGCGGTGCTGACCGGCCCGGCCGCCGTCGCAGGCGCCATGCCGGTCCGGCCGTCTCCGCCGGCCGGTACCTCCGGCATGGTCCGGGTCAGCCTCGCCCGTCATCCGCTGATCGCCTCAGCGGCCCTGGTGTGGAGCGGCGACCTGCCCCGCCCGCTGCAGCAGATGCTCTTCGAGACCGCCGACAGGCTGACTCCGGCCGCGCCCTTGCAGGCCGCCGGACCGGTCTCGCTGACCACTGCCTGATACCTCGGAAAGACGGCGGCTATCGGCCTATTGGCCGCAGCTGTTGGCCACGCCAGGCGATTTCGCCTGTACTGATGCCAGCACTGGAAAACGAAAGGAATCACCCGGGGTTCCAGTTGGTGGGTGGTCACCGGTAGGCGAGTACGACCTCGGGCCGGTCGCTGGGCTGGTCCTGGCTTGGAAGGAGATGGCGGTATGGCTGAGTACGCAGCGGCGATCACGTTTCCGCAGAACAGCACCGCATATGAGGCGCTGAGCAAGTTGTCTGCCGCCACGGGTGGGTTCGAGATCCGCTCGGCGGCCATCGTGGAGCGGGACAAGGACGGGCACCTCCACGTGCCGGAGGGTGGTGACACAACGGCCGGTGCCGGTACCGCGGGCGGCTCCCTGATCGGGATGCTCGTCGGGGCGCTCGGGGGTCCGGTGGGGATGCTGCTGGGCTGGAGCGCCGGTGCCGCCAGTGGGGCGCTGTATGACGCGGATCGGCTCGACACAGGTGACGAGGCGATCGAACAGTTCGGCGCCCTGGTGCCTACGGGCGGGAACGCGCTCCTGGCTGAGACTGTGGAGGACACGACCGAGCCGTTGGACAGGTTCGTCTCTGAGATGGGCGGCACGATTGTGCGCCGTCCGACCGATGAGGTCGTCGCGGAACTGGAGGCGCAGCAGGCTGCCGCCGAAGAAGCCGAGAAGGCGGCGCGCAAGGCGATCCGCGAACAGAAGAAGCAGGAGCGCAAGGAAACCCAGCAACAGCGCGTGGACGCGCTGAAGGCGAAGTTTCGCAAGCAATAGCACACTGGCCTCCTCGCCTCCGCTGACGAGCTGGGCAACCCGGATGTCACACCTGCCGAGCATCGATATGAGCAGAACCACCAACCTCACCGCCTTGGGCGCCTTCGGCGCCACCGGGACTTTAGTTAGTCGAGCAGGCGCTCGCTGCCGGCCACTACGTCACGGCCCTTGTCTGGTCGGGGAGAAGCTCGCCATCACCAACCCAGCCTGTACGTTGTCCGAGTTGACGCCACCGACCGCGCGGCAGTCTCCCACGCCATGAAGGGAGCCGACGCCGTCATCAGCGTCCTTGGCGGCACCGGGTCGGTGACGTCACCTACGACGAGAACTGCTCCCGACTTCACGCAGATGCACTAACCAAAGCGCTAACCACGTGGTTAGCGGAAAATCCAGGCCGCTGCCAAAACGGCAGGTCAGCGGCAATACGCAGTGGGGTGAGCGATGGGACTCGAACCCA
>JAFAPY010000410.1 GCA_019246795.1 Streptosporangiaceae bacterium
GGGGATGGGTGGCGCAACGTGTCCCATCGCGGGGGATGGGTGGCGCATTCATCCCCTTGCCGGGTCTCGGCCCGGCCCCGGACTTCCGGGGATGCGCCGACGATTCCGGGGTGCCGTGGCCGGGAACGTAGAGGATGCGGTGGAATAGGAAAGTAGGAACAGCATGCCGGTGGCGCGGCGGCAGGAGGTGGTAACCGTGACTGACAGCCAGACCGGCCAGCGGACTCGTCCGCACATCCTGAACTCCGACGGGCGCCCGCACCCGGTCCAGAACGCCCTGACTGTCTTCACGCTGCTGGTAGGCCTGGCGTCCTTCGTGCTTGGCATGGTCGTGCGGAACGTGCCCTCGGCCGGGACCGCGGCCCACATCACCGCGACCGTCACCGGGCTTGCCGCGATGCTCGTCGGGCTGTACACGCAGATGGTCTCGGCCACCCGCGTGCAGCGGATTCTCATCGTGACCGGGATGATCGCCGGGTTCGTCGGCACGGCCCTCGGCCTGGCCCACGGCGGCTTCACCGGCTGACCGGCGACCCCGCCGCCCGGGCCCCCGCTGCGCTGGCCGCGGCGTACGCCCCCTGGACCCCGTTAGGCTCATGGCATGGTCCGGATCGGAGCTCATTTCCACACCGCTGACCCGCTGGCCGACGCGATCGCTCGCGGCGCGGACGCGGCCCAGTTCTTCCTCGGCGACCCGCAGGGGTGGAAGGCGCCGGTGATACCCGGCGGCGGCCCGGCGGCGGTCCGGGACGCCTACGCGGCCGCCGACGTGGACATCTACATCCACGCGCCTTACGTCATCAACGTGGCGACCACCAATAACCGGATCAGGATTCCCAGCAGGAAGCTGCTGAGTCAGCAGCTCAACGCCGCTGCGTCGATCGGGGCCAAGGCGCTGATCGTGCACGCCGGGCACGTTACCGCGGGCGTGGACCCGGCAGAGGGCCTGGAGAACTGGCGCAAGGCCATCAGCCGGATCGAGCGGCCGCTGCCGATGCTGATCGAGAACACCGCCGGCGGCGACGGCGCCATGGCCAGGTCCCTCGACGCGCTGGGCAGGCTGTGGGATGCCGTAGGCGGCGGCGAGCGCGTCGGATTCTGCCTGGACACCTGCCACGCCAACTCGGCGGGCATCGAGCTGGCCGACGCGGTGGACCGGATCAAGGCGATCATCGGCCGGGTCGACCTGGTGCACTGCAACAACTCGCGCGACGAGTTCGGCTCGGGGCGGGACAGGCACGCCAACATCGCCTCGGGGACGATCGACCCGGCCCTGCTGCTCGGCGTGGTCAGCGCCGCGGGCGCGCCGGTCATCTGCGAGACGCCGGACGCCGGCGGCGGCCTGGCCGCCGACGTCAGCTGGCTGAGGGAGCACCTGCCCGCCGCCTGACGCCGCCCCCCAGCCTGATCCGGAACCGGTCTCCGGCATCGTCCAGCACGCCGCCGGCGGGATCATCGGTTCCGTCGGCACGCACCACGTCTCGTTCGGGATCAAGAATGTCCCGCACCACGTAGGCGGCGAGCAGGGCTACGGCGAGCAGCCTGGCAAGCAGCGCGGCGAAGTACCAGCCGGTGCTGATGCCCTGGTATCCGGTCACCGGGCTGCCCGCGCTGCGGTAGACGAAGATCAGGTAGCCCCAGATGCCGAAGAAGTAGCCGACCTCGGCGAGCTGCCACAGCGCGTACGGCCACAGCCGGGGCCTGGCCAGCACCGCCAGCGGCACCAGCCAGATGACGTACTGCGGCGACCAGACCTTGTTGGTGATCAGGAACGCGGCGAGCGCGAGGAAGCACAGCTGCGGCAGCCGCGGACGGCGCGGCGCGGCCAGCGCGAGCAGGGCGATCGCGGCGAACGCCGCCGCGATGCACGCCGTGGACAGCTCGTTGAGCACGCTGAGCCGCGGGTCGCCGAGCAGCGGGGTGCTGAAGTGCTGGAACAGGTACCAGATCGAGCCCCAGTCGGCGACGCGGTCCTTGCTGAACACGTAGAAACGGGCCCAGCCGGCCGGGGCGGCGACCATGACGGGCAGGTTGACCGCCAGCCAGGCGGCCACCGCGGCCGCGAGGGTCTTGGCGAAATCCGGCAGCTTCCCGGCGCGCAGGCACAGCAGCAGCAGCGGCCCGAAGATGACCACCGGGTAGAACTTGGTTGCCACCGCGAGCCCGAGCAGCACGCCAGCCCACATGCCGCGGCGCGCCGCCCAGGCCGCTATGCCCAGGGCGGCCAGCGCGAACGCGATCAGGTCCCAGTTGACGAAGGCGTTCAGGATCAGCGCCGGGGACAGCGCCACCATCAGCGCCTGCCAGCGGCGCCGCGGGCCGGCCGCGCGGGCGGTGGCGAGCACCCCCGCCACCGCGCACGCCGCGAGCAGCACCACGGTGACGTCGAAGAATTCCCGTCCCCTGATCGCCGGGCCGACGTCGCGGACCAGCCAGGACGCGGCCTGCATCGCGGCGCCGATCAGCACCGGGTACTCGACGGGATGCCCGGTATACGGGACCTTCCCGGCTGCCAGGCCCTCGCCGTAGTACAGCGGGAAGATGTCGGTGTAGCAGGCGTGCTGGAACTGCCCGGGGTAGGAGAACCAGGCGCCGGAGCGGCAGGGCAGCTTCTCCGCGAAGCCCAGCACCATGCCGGTCACGGCGGCAGCGGCGAGCACGGCGGTGCTGCCCAGGACGGCCGGCAGGCCGGCCGGTCCCTGGGATACCGGGCGCTCCCGCCACGCCCAGGTCACCTCAGGGTGGTCATCGGGCGGCAGAGCGCCCCGCCGGGCGTCTTCCACCCCACTATCTAACCGCGTCGCCGACCCCGGCTGCGCGCCCACAGCAACGTCACCGGCAGCGCGGTCAAGCCGACGGCCGCGGGGTTCCCCGGCGGCGGGTCACCCACCGGGCCGCACGTCACCTGCGCGGGGTTACAGCTGTAGGTGGGGTAGGGCCGCGGCGTGCCCGGCGGGCCGAACCCGGGCGGGTTCCGGTGCCGACGGGGTGGCGTGACCGGCTCCGGGGCGGGCAGCCGCAGCTCCGGCGGGACCAGGTTCCACGCCTTGCCGGTGAAGACCGGCGACGGGAACTGATCGACTCCCAGCGGGACGAACATCTTCTCCGCGTAGGTGTGCCAGATCGCGGTCGGCCAGGTGCCGCCGAACCCGCCCTGCTGTATGCCGCCGAGGTTATTCAGCGTCTGGCAGCACTTCCCGTTCTGCTCACTGGTGAACATCGCGACCGCGAGCGCCTGCGTCGGGATGGCGCCGACGAAGAACGCCGACTGCGCCGTATTGGTGGTGCCGGTCTTGGCGATGATCTGCTGGCCGTTGCTCATCGCCGCGCCGGGGGCGGTGCCGTAGGGCGCGGTGTCCTCGGACATCGCGTACTGGACCTGCGCCGCGTCGTCCGCGTTCTGCACGCGATTGCTGCTGAACACCGGGTAGCTGGTGCTCGTGACCGGGATCTGCGTGCCGGTGGACGGCTGGGTGATCGATGAGACCACGTGGGCGTCGTGGTAGACGCCGTCGTCGTCGATGGTTGCCAGCATGGTGGCCTGTTCCTCGACGGTCAGCGAGGCCTGGCCGAGCGCGATGCCTGCCAGGTCCTGCATCCCGCCGGGGCCCGTGATGCCGGCCGCGGCGGTGTCCACGCCGAACAGCTGCGCCATGTGGGCCACGGCTGCGGCACCTGCCCGCTGCCACAGATCCGCGTAGGCAGTATTGATCGACGCGGCCATGGCCACCTGCGGCGTGTACGGCCCGTTCTCCGCCGCGCTGTCGTTGGTGACCTTGAACCACTGGTATCCCGCTTGGGCGGGGTCGGTGGTCGCGTAGACGTCCGGGCCGGTGTCGGTGGCCGGCGGGATGTACAGCGGGCTATAGCCGTCGAGCGTGCTTGTCTGCACGTTCATGCCCTCGGAGACCGCCGTG
>JAFAPY010000377.1 GCA_019246795.1 Streptosporangiaceae bacterium
TGTACGACTGCTAACGTACAGCACCATCCTGATGTGGTCAAGGGCCGCCGGTGGCGGCTGCGCCCAGCCGGACGAAGGCAGCTAGGTTAGAGTTATGACGGCGCATGCGTCCGGAGGCGGGCGGGACGTCCCGGCCGGGCAGCCGGGCACCGCCGCGGCGCTGGAGCATGACATCAATCCCCTTCAGCGGCTGATCCAGCAGCGGCTGCGCGAGCGAGCCTGGTCCTACGGTGAGGTCGCGCGGCGCGGCGGGCTGCCCCGGTCCACTGTCTACACCCTCGCGATGACGCGCAACCTGGCCAGGCCGCCGCGCCCGGCCACGATCGATGCGCTGGCCAAGGGCCTCGACGTTCCCGTTTCCGCTGTCCGCACCGCGGCGGCCGAGTCCACGGGACTGCACTACTACGACGAGGCCCAAGACCGCGGCGACCAGGCCCCGGCCGGCGGGGAGCGCCCGGGCGACCCGGAAAGGGACCTGCTGATCGCCAGCATCGACGAGCTGACCCCTGAGGACCGGCGTCACGTGGCCGCGCTGGTGGAGTCGCTGCGGAACAGGGGCCGCCAGGCCCAGGACGGCAGCTAGCACGGCCCGGACCGCGGAGGCGCCCGCAAGGCGATGCAGCCCTGGCCTAGATAGCCTTGGTCGAGCCCCCCGTCAGCGGATTGCCGGCCCGTCAGCGGGGTTGCCCGCCCGTCAGCGGGGTTGCCCGCCGCGCAGGAGCAGCCAGCCGAATGTCGGCGGATGGCGCTACAGTGCCCAGCAGCGCAAACGGGGTCATGCCGTCTGGCGCGCTGAGGGGCGCGTGCTGCGACTTGCGGCAAGAAGTGCCCGGCTGCAAGATTGGCTGGCAAGGAGGGGCTGGGGAGGTGGGCGGGGCAGCGAAGGAGGCCCACGTGGCGGATCTTGAGGTGGTCGAGATCTGCGCCGGGGCGGGCGGGCAGGCGCTCGGCCTGGAACAGGCGGGGTTCGAGCATGCCCTCGCCGTCGAGCTCGACCCGGCGGCCTGCGCCACGCTGCGGGCCAACCGTCCCGGCTGGAAGGTCGCCGAGGGCGACGCGGCCGACCCGGAGCTGTGGCGGCCGCGGGACTACCGAGGGGTGGCGCTGCTGGCCGGGGGGGTCCCGTGCCCGCCGTTCACCGTGGCGGGCCGGCAGCTCGGCGCGGCCGACGAGCGTGACCTGTTCGCCTGGGCGGTGGAGCTGTGCGCGGTCATCCGGCCGCGCGCGCTGCTGCTGGAGAACGTCAGAGGGCTGAGCACCAGCAGGTTCAGCGCCTACCGGCAGCATGTCGCGGACCGGCTGCGCGACCTTGGGTACGTGCCAGGCTGGCGGCTGCTGCACGCGTGCGACTTCGGCGTGCCGCAGCTGCGGCCGCGCACGGTGCTGGTGGCGCTGCGCGAAGCAGACGCGCCCTGGTTCCGCTGGCCGGCGCCGTCGCCGCGTCCGCCCGCCACGGTGGGCCAGACCGTGGGCGGCCTGATGGCCGCCCGCAGCTGGCCGGGCGCCGCCGCCTGGGCCCGGCGCGCGGACCGGATCGCGCCGACGATCGTCGGCGGGTCCAAGAAGCACGGCGGCGCAGACCTGGGACCGACCCGGGCGAAGCGGGCCTGGGCAGAGCTCGGCGTGGATGGCCTGGGCCTGGCGGACCAGGTGCCGGGCCCGGATGCGGACCCGGCCCTGGTGCCCCGGCTCACCTGTGAGATGGTGACCAGGCTGCAGGGCTGGCGGGACGAGTGGGAGTGGCATTTTTCCGGCGGTAAGACCGCGCGGTACCGGCAGATCGGCAACGCGTTCCCGCCGCCGGTGGCCGGGGCCGTCGGCTCCGCGATCCGTCGCGCGCTGGAGCACGAGGGCGCGCCGGAGCCGGTTCCCGGGTCGGGGACGCCCGGAGCCGCAGCGTACGCGCACGTGCACGACCCGGTGTTCCGGGTGCTCCGGTCCCGGGATGATTTCCTCACCGCCAGGCAGATCGCCGAGCTTGCCGCCGGGCTGAGCCTCGCGGCCGTGCTCGGGTCGCTGCGCCACCTCGGCCGCGACTTCGAGCTGCACGTCGCCGACTGCGCCGACGGGCCCGCCTACCGGCTCGGCCCGTTCCGGGCCTTCCTCGGCCAGCGCGAGCACGCCCGCCATCAGCATTTCGCGGCGAGCCGGGCGACCATCAGCTGACCCGGCCCCCGAGGGGGCACACTGGTGATGTGCCCGGAAGCAGTGGAGACGACAAGCGCAGCGGACTGGACCCAGGTGCCGTGCAGCCGACCGGACCGCGCGACGGCCAGCGCGACCCGCAAGCCGACGGTACGCGGAAGATCCTGGAGGGCATCCATGCGCTGCATGGCCGGCTGGACGAGCTGGAACGCCGCGCGCAGTCCCGGGAACGCCCCGGCGCGTTCGGCTGGATGGACTTCACGCCGGCCTGGAAGCGCCCGACCACAGGGGAGGCCCGCTGGCCGGCCGCGCTCGCGGTGGTGGCCGCCATCGCGCTGCAGCTGCCGCTGCCCGACCGGCTCGTGCTGCTGCGGCCGACCTGGGCGACGCCGGCGGTGGAGGGCCTGCTGCTGGTCCTGCTCGTGGCGGCCAACCCGCGCCGCATCAACACCGAATCCCGGGTGATCCGGCCGCTCGGCCTCGCCCTGGTCGCCGTGCTCAGCCTCGCCAACGCCTACGCCGTGGCCAAACTGGTGATCGGTCTGGTGCGGGGCACCGAAGGGGAAAGCGCCGGGCCGCTGCTGGTCACCGGCGCGGTGATCTGGCTGACCAATATCATCGTGTTCGCGCTGTGGTACTGGGAGTTCGACCGCGGCGGCCCGGTCGCCCGGGCGAACGCCACCAACCCCTACCCTGACTTCCTCTTCGTGCAGATGACCAGCCCGCGCCTGGCTGCGCCGGAGTGGGAGCCTGCGTTCGGCGACTACTTCTACCTGTCGTTCACCAACGCGACCGCGTTCAGTCCCACCGACGTCATGCCGATGTCCCGGTGGGCGAAGATGGCCATGACGGCGCAGGCCACCGTCTCGATCGTCACCGTCGCCCTGGTCCTGGCCCGGGCGGTCAACATCTTCAAGTGACCGGGAAAAGCACAGTAATACAGTGAATACTGCATTACTGCGTAGAGTGCCAGCAACAGTTTCGTGCGGGGGCCGGCTACCGCTATGGGCCGGACGCTGCGATAATGCCTGGATGACGGGGCTGAGCATTGCCCTGGCCAACCTGAAGCCGGGCACGGGCAAGACCACCTCCGCGGTCTGGCTGGCGCATGTATTCTGCCAGGCGGGGAACCGGGTGCTGCTGGTGGACGCGGACCCGTCCGGGAGCGCGCTGGAGTGGTCGGATCTGGCGGCCATGGCCCCGCAGCTAGCGCCGGGGCAGCCGGCCTTCCCGTTCCGGATCGTGGCGCTGCCCTCCCGGGAACTGCACCGCAGGGTGCCCGAGATCGCCCACGACGATGACGTGGTGATCATCGACACCCCGCAGATCGAGGACCATGCGGGCATCGCCAGGTCCGCGCTGCGGTACGCCGACTAGGTGCTGATCCCATGTGCGCCGAACCCCATCGAGATCAACCGGACCACGCCGGTGCGGGACGAGATCACCGAGGTGGAGGCGGTCCGGGAGACCCCGGCGCGTTCGGCTGTGCTGCTGAACCGCTGCATCGCCCGGGCGCATTCGGTGGGCGACGCCAGGGAGGCGCTGCTGGATCTGGGCTACGACGTGCTGCCGACCGCGGTGCCGCGGCTGGAGGTCTACGCGCAGAGCTTCGGCCTGCCGATCAAGAACACCGGCCGGGAGATGTGGCGCCAGGTGGCCCGCGACCTGACCGCGCGGTGCGTCCCGCTGTGCACGGTCCGGTCATGACGACCCAGCGGGAACTGCGCAGGGCGCAGATGGCGGCCGCTGCTGCCCGGCGAGCCGAGCCGAACGCCCGCCCGGCCGGCCAGACCGCGATCCGCTCCAAGCCAGTCCGGATCACCCTCGACCTCAGTCCCGAGCTGTACCGCGAGCTGACCCGGTGGGCCGGCTCGGCCGCCGTGACGCTGGGCGTGCCGCGGGTCTCGCTTGCCGACGCGGTGCGCGCGATGATCCGCGCCGCGGCCGACAACCCCGGTGAGGTCCTGGACCTGCTGCGCCGCGACCGGGACCAGTTACCGTCGGTGGTCCGCGGCCGGGCCGGTCAGCCGGCGCGGGAGGCACGGGCGCGCAGGCGGGCGCGTTCCCTGGCGTCCAGCACGGTCTTGCGCAGCCGCACCGCGGTCGGCGTGACCTCGACGCACTCGTCGTCGGCGCAGAACTCAAGCGCCTGCTCCAGGCTGAGCAGCCGCGGCGGCACCAGCCGCTCGAGTTCCTCGCCCGTGGACTGGCGCACGTTGCTGACCTTGCGTTCGCGGCAGATGTTGACGTCCATGTCGTCCGGCCGCGAGTTCTCCCCGACGATCATCCCCTCATACACCTCGGTGCCCGGGGTGACCAACAGCGACCCGCGCTCCTGCAGGTTGGACATGGCGTACGCGGTAGCGGCGCCGGCCCGGTCAGCGACCAGCGAGCCGGCCGCCCGGCCGCGTAGCGGCCCTGCCCACGGTTCGTAGCCCTCGAAGACGTGGTGCGCGATCCCGGTGCCGCGGGTTTCGGTGAGGAACTGGGTGCGGAAGCCGATCAGGCCCCTGGCCGGCACCACGAACTCCAGCCTGACCCAGCCGGTGCCGTGGTTGGTCATCGATTCCATCCGGCCGCGCCGCGCCGCGATCAGCGAGGTGACCGCGCCGAAGTACTCCTCGGGCACGTCTACGGACAGGCGTTCGGCAGGCTCGAAGTCCGCTCCGTCCACCTGGCGGGTGACGGCAGCCGGGCGCCCCACGGTAAGCTCGTATCCCTCCCGCCGCATGGTCTCCACCAGGACGGCCAGCGCCAGCTCGCCGCGGCCGCGGACCTCCCAGGTGTCCGGCCGCTGCGTGGGCAGCACCGCCATGCTGACGTTCCCGACGAGTTCGCGTTCCAGGCGGTCCCTTACCAGCCTCGCGGTCACCTTGGCGCCCGGCGTCCGGCCCGCCAGCGGCGAGGTGTTCACGCCGATCGTCATCGAGATGGCGGGCTCGTCCACGGTGATCAGCGGCAGCGGCCGCGGGTCGTCCGCATCGGCCAGGGTTTCCCCGATCATGATGTCCGGGATGCCGGCGATCGCCGCGATGTCCCCGGGACCGGCTTCGTCGGCGGGCACACGGTCCAGCGCATCGGTCAGGTACAGCTCGGAGATCTTGACCCTTTCCACCGACCCGTCCCTGCGGCACCAGGCGACCTGCTGCCCGCGGGCGATCGTGCCGTTGCGGATCCGGCACAGCGCGATCCGGCCCAGGTAGGAGCTGGCGTCCAGGTTGGTGACGTGCGCCTGCAGCGGCGCGCCGGGTTCGTAGCAGGGCGGCGGCACGGTGGCCTTGAGCGTGGCGAACAGAGGCTCCAGGTCCGGCGAATCGGGCATCTCGCCGTCGGCGGGCCGGTGCAGCGACGCCCGCCCTGCCTTGGCGGAGGCGTACACGATCGGGAACTCGATCTGCTCCTCGGTCGCGTCCAGGTCGAGGAACAGCTCATAGCAGGCGTCCACCACCTCGGCGATCCGCGCGTCGGCACGGTCGGTCTTGTTGACGACCAGGATCACCGGCAGCCCGGCAGCCAGCGTCTTGCGCAGCACGAACCTTGTCTGCGGCAGCGGTCCCTCGCTCGCGTCGACCAGCAGCAGCACACCGTCGACCATGGACAGGCCCCGCTCCACCTCGCCGCCGAAGTCCGCATGACCGGGCGTGTCGACGATGTTGACGGTCAGCCCGCCGTGCCGGACCGCGGTGTTCTTGGCCAGGATAGTGATGCCCTTCTCCCGCTCCAGGTCACCGGAGTCGAGCACCCGTTCGGCCACGTTCGCGTTCGCGCGGAACGCGCCCGACTGCCACAGCATCGCGTCCACCAGCGTGGTCTTGCCGTGGTCCACGTGCGCGATGATGGCGACGTTGCGCAGGTCATCCCGGATCGCGGGCATGGGTTGATCTCGTTTCTTCACGGTCAGCGGAGTTGCCGCCTGAGCTGACGGCTGCTTGTTCCAAGCTACTAAAACGCGGAACGGTGCGCGTTGATGCCCGCCGACGGGCGGCCCGGCCGCTGACGGCGAAGCTGCATCCCCTGCCTGGCTAAGGCGGCTTAGGCCCGGATCCTGACGACGGGATGCCGAAGATAAGGCATTCGCCCGATGCCGGGGCGGGGGCCTTACGGCGAGTCTTGAGGATGTGGGGAACCAGGGCGGTTCCCCGGGGTTGAGGAGGAATTATGCATCCCGAGATTGCCCAGCAGCTGAGCGCGCAGCGCGGCCATGAGATGAGGGCGCGGGCGGAGCAGGCGACGTCCGCCAGGATGGCCAGGCGGGCACGGCGGGCGCTGCGGCGCGTGCCGGAAGACACCGGCGGGTTCGCCATCCCCGCCATCCCGGATTACGTGGACGGCTCGTTCATCGCCGAGCCGGCCGAGGCAGGCGGGGTGCCTGAGCGCCCCGCCGCCTGAGGCGGCCATGACCGTCCTGGCCGCCGACGGCCTCGCGGGAATGCCAGACCCGCGTGGCATGCTGACAGGAGAGATGAGTGGGCGAGCATCCAGCCCCGTCCTGGTCGGGCGGAGCGAGCAGCTGGCGGCCCTGGAGGACGCGCTGCACAGCGTGCACCAGGGCACGCCGGCTGCGGTGCTGCTCGGCGGCGAGGCGGGCCTGGGCAAGTCCAGGCTGGTCGCAGAGTTCGGCGGTGCCGCGCAGGCGGCGGGCATCCGGGTCCTGATCGGGGGGTGCCTTGAGCTTGGCACCGACGGGCTGCCGTTCGCGCCGTTCACCGCCGTGCTGCGCGACCTGGTAGGCGAGATGGGCGCGGAAGGGGTCGCCGAGATGCTGCCCGGCCGGACCACGCGGGAGTTGGCCCGGCTGCTGCCCGAGCTCGGCGAGCCCGATGCCGGGAGCGATCCCGGTGAGGCGCGGGCGCGGCTGTTCGAGGGGCTGCTCAGCGCGCTGCAGCACCTGACCATGAGCTCGCCGGTGCTGCTGGTGATCGAAGACGCGCACTGGGCCGACCAGTCGAGCCGCGACCTGCTGACCTTCCTCATCGGCAACCAGCGTGCGATCAGCGGGCTGCTCATCATCGTCACGTTCCGCTCCGACGAGCTGCACCGCACCCATCCGCTGCGCCCGCTGCTGGCTACCCTGGACCGGATCGACTGGGTGGAGCGAATCGAGCTGCCCAGGCTCACCCGGCAAGACACCAGCGAGCTCACCGCCCGCATCCTCGGCCGGGAACTGGCCGACGACCTCGCGGACGCGCTGTACCGCCGGTCGCAGGGCAACCCGCTGTTCGTCGAGGCGCTGGTGTGCTGCGACGGCCACACGAGCCGGGAACTACCGGAGTCCCTCCGTGACCTGCTGCTGGCCGGGGTGCGCCGGCTGCCGGAGGACACCCAGGAAGTGCTGGGGGTGGCCAGCGCAGGCGGGGCGGTGACCAGTCCCGCGCTGCTCGCCGCGGTGAGCGGGCTGGACGAGGCAGCGCTGAGCCGCGTGCTGCGGCCCGCGGTGACCGGCAACGTGCTGCGGGCACGGGCCGACGGCTACGCGTTCCGCCACGAGCTGATCCGCGAGGCCGTGCACGAGGACCTGCTGCCCGGCGAGCACGGCCGGCTGCACAGCCGGTTCGCCGAGGCCATCGACGCCGATCCCGCGCTGGTGCCTCCGGGCAGGGCGGCGGTCGAGATGGCGCACCACTGGTACTCGGCGCACGACGCCAGCTGGGCGCTGACCGCCGCATGGCAGGCCGCCGCGCAGGCCGGCCGGGCGGTCGCGCCCGCCGAGCGGCTCACGCTGCTGGCCCGGGTGCTGGAACTATGGGACCAGGTGCCGGACGCGGCGGAACGCATCGACGCGGATCACGTGCGGGTGCTGGAGGACGCCGTGGCGGCGGCCGAGGACGCCGAGGAACACGACCGGTTGACAGCCCTGGCCGGAGCGGCGCTGAAGGAACTGGACCCTGAGGCCGAGCCCATCCGGGCGGCGCTGCTGCTGAGCAGACGCGGGCACGCGGCCAAGCATCTCGGTCACGGGGAGCCGGCCCGGGACTTCCACCGGGCGCTGGAACTGGTGCCGGCCGGGCTGTCGCCCGCCGTCCGTGCGGAGATCCTGCTCTTTGCCGCGCGCTGCGATCAGCGCGCCCCCCGCGCGTATGCCGACGAGGCGCTGGCGCTGGCCCGCCAGGTCGGTGACGTCCGCGCCGAGGCGAAAGCGCTGGTGACGCTGGCGATGTTCCTGGCCGACGCCGGCCAGCAGGCGGCGACAGGCAGCGAGCCGATCGAACTGATCGCCCGCGGGCGCGCCCTGGCGGAGCGCATGGGAGCCCATGACCTGCTGCGCACCGCGGCGGTCAGCGAATCCCACCTGCTGGAGGGGGCGGGCGAGCACGAGCTCGCAGCCGCGGCGGCCCGCCGTGGCATCGCCAGCGCGGAAGAACACGGCCTGCTGCGCACCACCGGGGCTCTGCTCGCGATCAACCAGGCCGAGCCGCTGTACGCGCTGGGCCGCTGGGACGCGGCGGCCGAGGTGATCGGGAGGGCACTGGACCTGTCACCGACGCCGATCAACCGCGCCCTGCTCGAGGTGATCCGGGGTCAGATCGCGCTGGCCCGCGGCGTCCTCGGCGTGGCGCGCGAGGCGGCGGCCGCGGCCCGGGCCGTGCTCGCCGGCGTGGCGTACGAAGACCAGCACCAGCTCCCGCTGGCCAGGCTGGAGATCGACATGGGGGCGGCCGAGGACAGCCCGGGGTCCGGGCCGACCGCGGCGCTCACCGTCACCGGCCAGGTGCTGGACCGGTTCGAGCTGTCCCGCGGCTGCCCGCGCTACGCCTGGCCGGTCGTGGTGGCCGGGGCGAACGCCGTCCTCGCCGCTGCCCGGCAGGCCGGAGCGGCCCGGGACGAGCGGCTCGGCGGGCAGGCCGCCGCGGTGGCGGACAGGCTGCGCACGGTCGCGGAGAAGCTGGAGACGTCCGGCACACAGCAGCGGGCCTACCGGCTGACCTTCACCGCAGCCGACGGGCACGCCCGTTGCCTGCTGGAGGCCAGCGTGCATGGTGCCCAGCGCGCCGCCGGCGACCAGGCCGGACCGCGCGCCGCCTGGGACTCCGCTGCCGACGCGTGGGCCGCGGTGAGCGAACCGTATTCGCTTGCTCAGGCGCTGCTGCACGCGGCGGAGGCCGCGCTGGCCGACGGCAGCCGCGACGGCGCGGCGCAACGACTGCAGCGCGCCGCCGTGCTGGCCGGGAAGCTCCGGGCGCTCCCGCTGGGCGGCCAGATCGCGCTGCTGGCGCGGCGAGCCAGGATCCGGCTGGCCGACGACGCGGCGAGCCAGCCCGAAGGCGGCACCGGCGGCCCCGGTCTTACCGACCGCGAACTTGAAGTCCTGCGGCTGGTCGCAGCCGGGCACAGCAACAGGGAAATCGCCGCCGAGCTGTTCATCTCGCCGAAGACGGCCAGCGTGCACGTGTCCAATATCCTCGGCAAGCTGGGCGCCGCCACCCGCGGCGAAGCCGCCGCCAAGGCGCACGCGCTGCGCCTGCTGGAGCCGCCCGCGGGTACGGCGTCAGCGTAGGCCGAGCCTCCCGGATCGCACGTCCGCTGCCGCACGAGATCGAATACCTGTTTGATAGATATGCTGGGTGCATGGCCAGCTTCACGCCGCCGGAATGGCCGACCGGGGTCCATCCGCCGGGCAGCAAGGACTTCGAGCCCACCGCCGTCGCGTGGCTGCTGGACGTGGTGCCGCCGGACTACCGGCTGTACGGGGTGCTGCGCCGCTACCCGGTGGCGCTGGCCGCCATGGCACGGTACCACGCCAGGGCGTGCGTGGAGGGCGCGCGCCAGGGCTACCGCACCGCCAGGACCGAGCTGGCCGCCGCCCTGCCGCCGCACGCGGTGGACAGCGTGCTCGCCGCTTACCGCAAGGAGGGAGCCAGGCTCGCCGCCACCGCCCGGGCGGTGGCCCTGGTCGAGCGCGCGCTGCGCGGCGAGGCCGTCGCCCCCGCGATCAAGGACACCCCGACATGAGATGATCGTGGCAGGCGCCGCGGGGGCGGCCAGGTACTGCCGGATCACCGCGGGCCGGCCTTCATGGACGAGCCGAGGCGGCGAGCTGACCGCAGGCGCCGTCGATCTCGCGGCCGCGGGTATCCCGCACCGTACAAGGCACCCTGCGTGCGGCCAGGCGGCGGACGAATTCGCGCTGGTCGGCCGGCCGGGACTCGGTCCATGTCGACCCGGGTGTCGGGTTCAGCGGGATCAGGTTGACGTGCACCAGCCGCCCGGCCAGCAGCTCCGCCAGCAGAGCAGCGCGCCAGGCCTGGTCGTTGACGCCGGCGATCAGCGCGTACTCGACGGAGACCCTCCGCCCGGTGGCGGCAGCGTAGTCCCGCGCCGCGGCCAGCACCTCGGCGACCCGCCACCGCCGGTTCACCGGCACCAGCGTGTCCCGCAGCTCGTCGTCGGGGGCGTGCAGCGACACGGCGAGGGTCACCGACAGGCCTTCGGCGGCCAGCCGGGCGATCGCAGGCACCAGGCCCACCGTGGACACGGTGACCGAACGCTGCGAGATGCCCATCCCTTCGGGCAGCGGCTCGGTGAGCCTGCGGATGGCGGCCAGCACGCTGGCGTAGTTCGCCAGCGGCTCCCCCATGCCCATGAACACCACGTTGGACACCCGATGCGCCGGGCCCGGCCCCCCGGGCACCTGGCCGTCGGCGAGCAGCCTCGCGCCCGCCACCACCTGCGCCACGATCTCCGCGGCAGACAGGTTACGGGTCAGGCCCGCCTGCCCCGTCGCGCAGAACGGGCAGCCCATCCCGCAGCCGGCCTGCGACGACACGCACATCGTGACCCGGTCCGGGTAACGCATCAGCACCGACTCGACCAGCGCCCCGTCGGCCAGGCGCCACAGCGTCTTGCGGGTGGCGCCCCCGTCGCAGGACAGTTCGCGCTCGGGGGTCAGCAGCGGCGGCAGCAGCGCCTGCGCCAGCGCGTCCCGGGACGCCCGGGGCAGGTCGGTCATCTCCTCCGGACGCTGCGTGAAGCGGCCGAAGAAGTGCCTGGACAACTGGACGGCACGGAACGGCGGCTCACCGAGGCCGGCCACCACGGCACGGCGCTCGGCCAGCGCCATGTCGGCCAGGTGGCGCGGAGGGCGGCCAGCGGGACGGGAAGGCGACACGCAGCTCCGTTCGGGACACATACGAAAGATCGCGCCCTGTGCCACTCAGGATAGGCGCAGCGTTGATGGTCACGCCGCCCCCGGCAGAACCGTTTTGGGCAGCACGGCTCAGTCGCTACATTTCGTGTCATGGCCACCTCACCGGTCACTCTGCTGGAGAGCGTCAGCCCCTATGGCAGCCGCAAGGTCACCGTCGAATACGACGGCCTGACCACGGCCGCCTACGTGTACGACGACTCCGGGCCGGTCTCCGCCACGTGGATCGCGAACCACCGGCCCGCGCCGCCGGTCACCGACCAGGTCCGGCTGGACGCCGGGCGGGCGCCGCTCATGCCCGCCTCGCGGACCAGGCATCCCGGCGGCCGCGCGCCGCTGCAGGCCGCAGCGCTGGCGGCGCTGTGGTTCGAGGAGGGCGACGGCGTGGCGATCCTGGAGAACGGCAGGCCGCTCGCGGTGCTTGCAGGCTGGTCGGACATGCAGCACGGCATGCCCGGGTACAGCCGCGACATCATCGGCCAGACGCCGTTCGGCTGGTCGCTCGACGACGCCATGGACGGGCTGGCGCCCCGGCTGCAGCGGTCCCGGGCCTACTGGCGCTGGCGCCGGTCGCCCGGCGGGTGGGAGGAGTTCAGCCGCGCGCTGTTCGGCCACCTGGCGGCCAGGCTGGGCCCGGCCGGGCACTACTGGGACGCCTCGGCGGGCGCGCAGCCCGCGGTGGGAATTACCGAACGGCCGGCGGCACCCCGCCGCCGCTACACCGTCCTGTCCACGGTGGGCATGAGCTGCCAGCGGATGCCCGCCGTCGAGCAGGTGCTCGAGGACCCCAGCGGGTACGCCAGGGTCGAACTCGCGATCGCCACCACACTGCCGAGCGCCCAGGCGGCACGGGTGTTCGGCTGGCTGGCGACGTACCCGTGGCGCGCGGTCACCTGGTTCGGTCCCGGGCACAGCGTCCGCTGGTACCACGAGGCCGCCACGTTCCCGCTCGGCGCCGGCGCGGAGGCGGTGCTGCTGCTCGACTCCCCCGGGTCGCTGCCGGGACCGCAGCCGCCGGACCTGTCGGGCTTCAGGTTCGGCGGGGACCCGGTGCGCTGGCTGTGGATAGTCCCGATCTCGGAGCCGGAGCGCCGGCTTGCGAAGGAGCGCGGCTCGGCCAGCCTGGTCGCCAGGCTGGCCGAGCAGGACCGCAGCTGGGTCCTCGGCCCTGATGAACGCGCAGGCTGACGCCGAGCAGAACCGGCCGGCAAAGGAAAATGGCGAGCACCATGCTCGCCGTCTGCGACGGTCCAAGACCCCATCTGCTTCCCGGCGAAGAACGGTAAAACTAGCGGACAGGAACACCGAGGAACAAAAGCAGCCAGACGACCGGGGCGCAGACCAGCAGCGAATCGATCCGGTCAAGGATGCCGCCGTGGCCGGGCAGGACCGTGCCCATGTCCTTGACGCCGAGGTCGCGTTTGATGATGGATTCGGCCAGGTCGCCGACGGTGGCGGCGAGGACCGCCGCCGCCCCGATGACCAGTCCCTTCCAGGGGCTGGCGTGCAGCAGCAGCGGCAGGCAAGCCGCCCCGGCGGCCAGGCAGCCGACCGCAGAGCCGGCGAAGCCCTCCCAGGTTTTCTTCGGGCTGACCACCGGCGCCATCAGATGGCGCCCGCCGCGGCCGAAGGTGATCCCGGCGAAGTAGCCGCCGATGTCGCTGCAGATCGTCACGATGATGAAGGTCAGCACCCGCCGGGGGCCGTCGGCAGGCGCCAGCATCGCGGCCACGAACGAGGCGAGCAGCGGCAGGTAGGCCAGGGCGAAGACGCCGGCGGTCACATCGTTGACGTAGCCGGAGACACCGCCGGGCAGCCGCCAGGCGAGGATGGCGATCACCGTCAGCGCGAGAGCAGCAAGCGCGGCGCGGGATCCCAGCCAGTACTCGCACGTCAGCAGGGCCGCCCCTCCAGCCGCCACGGGGACCCACGGAAGCCGGATGTCGCGCTCGGCGAGCGCGCCGGCCAGCTCGGCCAGGCCGACGGCGAGCGCAGCGCCCGCATACAGCAAAAACGTGGCCTTGACGGTCAGCAGCGTGAGCACCACCCCGCCGCCGAGCACCGCGGCGACGCCCACCGCGGCGGGCAGGTTGCGCCCGGTCCTGCTGGGTCGTCCGGGGTCGGTAACGCCCGGTCCGGCGGGATCCACCCTTAGACCTCGAGGAGTTCGGCTTCCTTGTGCTTGAGCAGCTCGTCTACCTGTGCCTCGTAGCTGTGGGTGAGCTCGTCGAGCTCGCGCTCGGCCCGGCGCACCTCGTCCTCGCCGGCGTCCCCGGACTTCATCATCTTGTTCAGGGCTTCCTTGGCGTGCCGCCTGATGTTCCTGATCGCCACCCGGCCCTCCTCCGCCTTGTGCCGGGCGGTCCTGATGTACTCCCGCCTGCGCTCCTGGGTCAGCTCGGGCAGCACGATCCTGATGATGATCCCGTCGTTCGCCGGGTTCACGCCCAGGTCGCTGTTCCTGATCGCCCGCTCCATCGCCGCCAGCGAGTTCTTGTCGTACGGCTGGATGATCACCATCCTGGGCTCGGGCACGTGGAACGAGGCGAGCTGGTTCACCGGGGTCTGCGTGCCGTAGTAGTCCACGGTGATCTTGCTGAACATGCCCGGGTGGGCGCGGCCGGTGCGGATGACGCTGAACTCCTCCTTGGCGACCGAGACCGCCTTCTCCATCTTCTCCTCGGCTTCGAGGAGCGTGTCATCGATCATTGTTCGGCTCCGTTGTACTCGCGTCTGCCTTGGCAGCTTAGCGGCCTGCGCCGCCGGACAGCAGGCCGCCGACGGTCTGCTCGTCCTGGCCGTCCAGCCGGGTCACCAGGGTGCCGACCCGCTCGCCGCGGATGGCACGGACCACGTTTCCCTCGCCCATCAGCGCGAACACCACGATCGGCATCCCGTTGTCGCGGCACATGCTCACCGCCGTGGCATCCATCACCTTCAGCTCGCGACTGAGGTACTCGCCGTAGTCAAGACGGTCGAAGCGCACCGCGCCGGGAGTGGTATGCGGATCCGCGTTGTAGACCCCGTCCACCTTGGTGCCCTTGAGCACGGCATCCGCGCCGATCTCCAGCGCCCGCTGCGCGGCGGCGGTGTCGGTGGAGAAATACGGCGCGCCGAGCCCGGCGCCGAAGATCACCACCCGGCCCTTCTCCAGGTGCCTGATGGCACGGCGCGGGATGTACGGCTCCGCCACCTGGCCCATGGTGATCGCCGTCTGCACCCGGGTGTCGACGCCGCCCTTCTCCAGCACGTCTTGCAGCGCCAGGCAGTTGATGACCGTGCTGAGCATGCCCATGTAGTCGGCGCGGGCCCGGTCGATCCCCCGCTCGGCCAGGGCAGCGCCGCGGAACATGTTCCCGCCGCCGACCACCGCGGCGACCTGGACGCCGTCCTTGACCGCCGCGGTGATCTCCGCCGCCAGGTGCGCCACCACGTCCGGCGAGATGCCCAGCGGCTCCGAGCCGGCGAACAGCCCGCCGGACAGCTTGAGCAGCACCCGGTGCCAGCTCGGGTGGAGCACTCCTCCAGGTCCGGTTTCCCGCATCAGGCCTGGCCGACCTGGAACCTGGCGAAGCCGGTAACGCTGACGCCGCCCCGCGCCAGGACCTGCTTGACCGTGGTCTTGGGGTCCTTCACGAACGCCTGCTCGGTCAGCACGACCTCCTTGAAGAACGAGTTCAGCCTGCCGTCCACGATCCTGGGGACGGCGCGGGCCGGCCTGCCCTCCTCGCGGGTGATCTGCTCGGCGATCCTGCGCTCCTTGTCCACCACGTCCGCGGGGACGTCCTCGCGGGTCAGGTACAGCGGGCGCATGGCCGCGATCTGCTGGGCGAGGTCCCTGGCGACCTCGGCGCTGGGCTTGTCCAGCTGGATGAGCACGCCCAGCGTCGGCGGCAGGGCCGCGTCGCTGCGGTGCAGGTAGCTGGCCACGTACCCGCCTTCCAGGCGGGCGAACCGGCCGAGCTCCAGCTTCTCCTTCAGGCTCGCGCTCGCCTCGTCGATGAGCTGCTCGACGGTCTGGCCCGGCTCGGGCTCGGTGGCCAGCAGCGCCAGCCGGTCGCCGACCCCGGCCTGCAGCGCGGCGGCGACGACCTGCCTGGCCGTCTGCTGGAACAGGTCCGTATTCGCCACGAAGTCCGTCTCGCAGTTCAGCTCGACAAGCACGCCGGCGCTGGTCCCGGCCAGTTCCGCCGTCACCAGGCCGTTGGCCGCGGTGCGGGCGGCCCGCTTGTTCACGTCCTTGGCGCCCTTGAGCCGGAGCACCTCGACCGCGCCATCGAAATCGCCGTCGGATTCGGCCAGCGCGTTCTTGCAGTCCATGATGCCGGCGCCGGTCTGCTCCCGAAGCCGCTTCACGTCAGCGGCAGTGAAATTAGCCATGTCCTCGCCTGTCGTCTGTTCGTTGCGTTCACGTTGCGTTCACTGAGCCTCGTCGGCCGCATCAGCGATGCCCGCCAGGTCATCGGCCTGATCGGCAGCGGCAGCGCTCTCGCTCGTGATCGCGGATTCCGCGTTGATCTCCGTGTCGGCGGCGCCCTCGGTCGCTGCGGCGTTGGTGGTACCGGAGTCGGCCGGGGCCACCGCATCCGCCGGGGCCACCGCATCCGCCGGGGCCGCCGCATCCGCCGGGGCCGCCGCGCCGGACGGCGGCCCAGCTTCCGCCTGGCTGCCTACCAGCAGCTCGCGCTCCCATTCGGCCAGCGGCTCCTCGCTGCCGAGCTGGTCGCCCGCGGGCTTCTCGTCGCCGCCGGCCGCGCCGGCCCGCGCCATCAGCCCTTCCGCGACCGCGTCGGAGACGACCCTGGTCAGCAGCGCGACGCTGCGGATCGCGTCGTCGTTGCCGGGGATGGGGTAGTTCACCTCGTCGGGGTCGCAGTTGGTGTCGAGGATGGCGACCACCGGGATGCCGAGCTTGCGGGCCTCGCTGACCGCGATGTGCTCCTTCTTGGTGTCCACCACCCATACCGCGCTCGGGACCCGGCTCATGTCCCTGATCCCGCCGAGCGTCCGCTCCAGCTTGTCGTGCTCGCGCCGCAGGTGCAGCAGCTCCTTCTTGGTCATGCCGGAGCTGGCGACGTCGTCGAAGTTGATCTCCTCGAGCTCCTTGAGCCGCTGCAGCCGCTTGTACACGGTGGAGAAGTTGGTCAGCATGCCGCCCAGCCAGCGCTGGTTCACGAACGGCATCCCCACCCTGCGCGCCTGCTCGGCTATCGCCTCCTGCGCCTGCTTCTTGGTGCCGACGTACAGGACCGTCCCGCCGTGGGCGACGGTTTCCCTGACAAACTCATAAGCGCGGTCGATGTAGTCCAGCGACTGCTGGAGGTCGATGATGTAGATGCCGTTGCGTTCGGTGAAGATGTACCGCTTCATCTTCGGATTCCAGCGCCTGGTCTGGTGACCGAAATGGACACCGCTTTCCAGGAGCTGCTTCATGGTGACGACCTGAGCCATCGGCACGGTCCTCCTCCTTTGTGCGCCGCCCTGTGCACTCGCGGCGCGCCGCTCGGTTGGTTTCCTGGTGCCCGTGACTGACGCGCCTGCAGCCGGCCTTGCGGCCGGCAGACCGAGCGGCGCGTCCCCCCGGAAGCCTCGGCTCCCCGAAGCCATGCCGGGGAGACCTTGCCCCGGAGAGCAAGCGGGCACGCGATTTAGCCGCCGGGCACGGTGGCTTCGGCGACCGCCATAAGGATACGCGACGTTCCCCCGCGGTCCGCCGCCGGTGGCGTGCAGGTGATGCAACCCGGAATCGGCCATCCGGATTCCCGGGCCTCTGGCACGCGGCCTATCCGCGTATGCCCGAGCGGCCGGGCCGGCGCGCAGCCCATGGCTGCCCGGCTGGCGTGGGCCAGGCCGCAAAGGCGCGCGGGCGGGCCCAAGCCCGGCGACTAAGCCCGGGGACTAAGCCCGGGGATGGGCCTGGCGGTAGCTGGACGTCAGGCGCTCGATCGACACGTGGGTGTAGATCTG
>JAFAPY010000407.1 GCA_019246795.1 Streptosporangiaceae bacterium
ACCTTTCATGAGAACGCTCTTTTTAAGATTCTCCTCCTACGTCGTTTTGACACCTCGGCTGTTTGCGAGTAAGGGAGAAGACATAACCCCGAGTATGAACCAACCAATCGCGGCAAGAGGAATAAGGGTCCAGGCATTGGCAACCATGCTGTTTGCGCTCAATGACACAATAGTAGCCAGACCACCGCCAAGCAGCATGCGAGTTCGACGATCAGCGCGCATCCAGGTGCGTATGCTCAACCAGCAGGTATAGATGAGCAGCGCGAGGAACACGAGCATAATGGGGATGCCCGCCAGCGCGCCGATCTCTATATACGAGTTGTGAGGATGGGCAAGTGGAATATACTGCCCCAGCACGCGGTAGGGATCAGCGCGTTCAAAGTAGACATAACGACCCACGCCAATACCCAGGAGCGGAAACGCGCGGATGACCTGTATGCCCGTCTGCCACGCGCTGGTGCGCAACGCTGCTTCAGTGGGAGCCAGGGCATGCTGAATCTGTAGGTTCACCTGTGTCGGAAAGCACACTACGATCGCAATCACGATGCTGGCAGCGATCAGGGGCATCATGACACGATAGCGCGTTGGGCATGCAAAGATGACGAAGCCAACAGCGCCCACACCGGCCGCCAACCACCCACCGGTGCTATAAGTAAAGAGCAGGGCCACCAGCATCAGAAATGCCTGGACGAGATAGCATAGCTTTCCAAAGAAGGATGAGCTTTCCACGAACAGGCAAAGGGGCAGAAACATCATGATACCGAAAAACCCCCCATTGGAGTCAGGATTGATGAGAAAAGAGCCTGCGCGTTGTATAGTGGTGGTTGCCAGTTCATAGTAGGACACCGTAGCAAAATAGGCATCGTAACGCGTGGTCGCGAACAAAAATATGCCGGTGAGGGTCTCAATAATCGTATGGATCGCTACCAGCGTACCCAAAAGCGCGAGGAACTGAAATGCACGCCGTACATTGACCGTATCGCGCCCAATAAGGACACCCAACCAGTAAATCGTGAGCGAGCCAAAAAAGATGTTGAAATAGTAGTTGAGCGTATCCGTCAGGATGATGCCATGCAGTGATGGGAGTATTGCGAGCAGGACAAAGGCCAGCCACAGCCATAATGCCGGGGGCAATATCCAGGGAAGCCGTTCTGAATGAGCATAATAGTAGTAGAACAACAGGGCTAACTCTAACAACTGCGCACCCAGCGACAGCCCCCAGTACCAATCGAAATACAGGTGAACGGTTAAGACGAGTACAAGGGCTGCTTCATCCTGTCGCAAGATGATCAGCAAAGCCAGGACAGCCGCTCCGCCCGCCATAGCGCCGTAAAAAGGGTCATACTTCCCAATCATTACTCCCAGCACAAGCCCACAGATACTGATGATGCCGATTTTTATGAAGGAGGGTGAAGCAAGCTTCAACATATCTCCCTGTATATCTTTGACCCATATACTGCTCTTGCTCATCGTCTTCCCCTCATACCCGGCCTGCTGGTAGCCGCCTGTAACGCGCTGAGATCATGATTTTGAATGATGGCTGCCGGTGTTGTCTCGATTACCTGCTGTAACCCCGCCTGGTCGAGCATGCGTTGCGCGCACTGCAAGGATCGCCGGAGAGCTGGTGGACGCCTGGTCAGACCATGCGCATCCGAAGCAATACAGTGAATGAGCCCTTGTTTCAGAAAGCTCTCCGCGCATTTGCGCGCGCTGCTGCCCTGCATTCCGACTAGACTGCTGGCGGTCAACTGTGTCAGAACGCCCTGTTCAAGTAACGCGGCCAGTCGATGAGTATCCTGTTGCAAAGCCCTGTAACGTTCGGGGTGAGCCAGCACAGGTACTACACCAAAGGCACGCAACTCAAAAATCACACGCTCGGTGTCCGGCAGCCAGGCATTATTCCACAGCTCAAGCAGAAGATAGCGGCTTCCATTCAGTGTTGCGACGCGGCCAAGCTGGATATCCTCGACCAGACCGGGCTTTATCAGCGCCTCGTGACCGGCCAGCAGGCGCAGGGGAATAGCGTGTCGATCTAGCTCTTGTTGCAGATTCTGCGCGCGCTCACAAATCTCATGGGCCGGTCGTCGGGGAAACTCATCGTTATAGTGCGGAGTGGCAACTGCTACCTGCACACCCTCTTGCACAAGCGCTCTCGCCAACGCCAGAGACTCTTCAGTTGTTGCTGGCCCGTCATCCACGCCGGGTAAAATATGTAGATGTGTATCAATCATCATACGTTCACCTCTCCATCCCCCACATTCAGTGTACTGGCAACCCCAAATGCATCAGATTACGTAGTCTACCGCTATCCCCAGGTCTTTTGTCAGGGACAGGTTTAACATGACCTGATCTATCGCCTGCTGATATGCGGCCTGTTCTGGCGATTTCCAGGTCAAGCTCGCGCCGCGTGGGAGCAGTATGCGCACCGTAATCGCTTCAACTTCGCCCGCCTGGCGTTGTCTTAAATAGCCATACTGCCAGCCATCACCTGCCCTCTTCGCCGCTGCCGGCACGCTCCACACGAGAGTGACGGTCA
>JAFAPY010000005.1 GCA_019246795.1 Streptosporangiaceae bacterium
GGGCAAGCCGCCGCGCGGCCGCTCAGTGCCTGCCGGAGCGCGCGCGTCGGGCAAGCCGCCGCGCGGCCGCTCAGTGCCTGCCGGAGCGCGCGCGTCGGGCAAGCCGCCGCGCGGCCGCTCAGTGGCTGGCGAGGCGGCGCAGGGCGAGTTCGGCGTACAGCGCCGCGCCGTCCGCCAGCACTGCGTCGTCGAAGACAGCGAACGCCGAGTGGTTGCTGGGCGCCTGCTCCGGGTCCCGGTCCGCCGGGCAGGCGCCGAGCATGATGAATGCGCCGGGCACCTGCTCCAGCACGAAGGAGAAGTCCTCCGCGCCAGTGATGGGGAACTGCGCCGTCTCGCCGCGCCCGGCACCGAAGGCGCCGGTGACCGTCTCCACGGCGAAGGCGGCCTCCGCCGCGTCGTTGACGGTCACCGGGTATCCCGCCGCGCACTCGGTCTCGGCAGCCACGCCGTGTGCGGCAGCGATGCCGGCGACCAGCGTCCGCACCCGTTCCATCAGGGCGTTCCGCGACTCCGGGCTGAACGAGCGGGCCGTGGCCCAGAACACGGCCTCGTCCGGGATCACGTTGTCCGTGGTGCCCGCGTGGAAGCTGCCGACGGTGACCACCACCGGGTCGAACACGTCGAACTTCCTGGTGACCATGGTCTGCAGCGCGGTGATGATCTCGCAGGCGACCGGGATGGGGTCGGCGCCCCGGTGCGGCTGGGAGGCATGCGCGCCCCGCCCGCGCACGGTGACGATGACCCTGTCCGCGCCGGCGAGCATCGGCCCGGGCCTGGTGAGGAACAGCCCGCTGGGCTTGTTCGCCGTCACGTGCAGCGCGTACGCCGCGACCGGGCGGCCGCCCGCCGCGCCGAGGACGCCCTCGGCGATCATCTGGCTGGCGCCGTCGTACCCCTCCTCGCCCGGCTGGAACATGAAGACCACGGTCCCGGGCAGCTCAGCCCTCCTGGCCGAAAGCAGCCGCGCGGCCCCGGCCAGCATGGCCGTGTGCAGGTCGTGGCCGCAGGCGTGCATCGCGCCCGGCACCGCGGAGGCGTAGGGCAGGCCGGTCTGCTCGGTGACCGGCAGCGCGTCCATGTCGCCGCGCAGCAGCACCACCGGACCCGGCATGTCCCCGCGCAGGACCGCGGTCACCGAGCTGAGCCCCTCGCCCGTGCCGATCTCCAGCGGCAGCCCGTCCAGCGCGGCCAGCACCTTGGCCTGCGTCTTCGGCAATTCCAGGCCGATCTCCGGCTCGCGGTGGATGGCATGCCGCAGGCCGGCGATCTCGTCGGCGATGCCCGCCGCGTCGTCACGTACCGTCATGGGAGACAACCCTAACGCCAGCCGCCTGGCGCCTGCCTCCGGAGCGGCGTCAAGGAAGCGGGGCAGGTCCCACCCGCGCCGCGCGAACGCCTCGCTGACCGCCGCGCGCACCGGGTCGCCGTCCTCGCGGACCAGCGCCAGCACCGAGCCGCCGAAGCCGCCGCCGATCATCCGGGCACCGAGCGCCCCGGCGGCCAGCGCCGCCCGCACCGTCACGTCGGCCTCCGGCCAGGAGACCTCGAAGTCGTCGCGCAGCGACCGATGCGCCTGCGTCAGCAGCGTGCCGATCTCGGGGTAGGCATCGCCAGGCCGCCCGGACCGGAGCAACTCCACCGTCCGCAGCACCCGTTCGTTGTCGGTGACGATGTGGCGGGCGCGGCGCCGCAGCACCGGGTCGGCGAGCCGGTCCGTATCAGCGACGTTCGTTAGGTATCTCAGCGACGGCACGCCGAGCAGGCGGGCCGCTTGTTCGCACTCGGCACGCCGCCGTCCGTACTCCCCGCCGGTCAGCTCATGCTCGGCCCGGGTGTTGATCAGCAGCAGCCGCGCGTTTGCCGCCTCGGAGCAGAACGGCACCTGGGAGCGGTCCAGCGAGCGGCAGTCGAGCAGCAGCGCGTGGCCGCGCTGGCACAGCAGCGACGCGAACTGGTCCATGATGCCCGAGGGCACCCCGACGAAGTCGTTCTCCGCCCGGCGGGCGACCGCGGCAAGCTCGTCAAGCGGCACCGTGCTGCCCGCCAGCGCGCTCAGCGCGAGGGCCACGGCGCACTCCAGCGCGGCCGAGGAGGACAGGCCCGCGCCGGCGGGCACGTCGGAGTCGATGGCGATACAGGCCCCGGGAGCCGCGATGTCCGCCTGCTGCAGCGCCCAGGCGACCCCGGCCGGGTAGGCGGCCCAGCCGGTCACCGTGCCCGGCGCCAGGTCGGCCAGGCCGACCTCGGCGTCGGCGGCGGGCTGCTGGGCTGAGGTCAGCGCCAGCCGCCTGCCCGGCCGGACGGCCACCGCGGCCACGGTGCCCTGGCCAAGCGCGAACGGGAGCACGAACCCCCCGTTGTAGTCGGTGTGCTCGCCCATCAGGTTGGCCCGGCCCGGCGCGAGCCACACCCCGTCTGGTTCCCCGCCGAACCGGGACCTGAACAGCTCGAGGACCCCCGCCGCCCCGCTCACTCTGTTACTCCTGATGCTCGCGCCGCCCGAGAGACCCTGCGGGCCACCCTGCCTGCCTGGATGCTCGCGCCGCCCGGATAGCCCTCCGGGCCACCGGCCGCTCGCACGGGCCCCAGGCCCGTGCTCGCTAGCCGGTACCGGGCGGCGCTCCCAGGCGGCTCGCCCGGCCCGCGAGGGGCCGTGCTCGCGCGCCGGTACAGCGAAGGGGGCATGGGGAGGTGGGTGGGACTCACCGGGAGCCGCGGAGCTGGGTGAACCGCCAGGCGTTGGCCGCCATGGCGCGCAGGTCCCGCCTCGCCCGCCAGTCCAGGTCCGCCTGGATCCGCGCGGAGGAGGCGACGAGCACGGCCGGGTCGCCGGCCCGGCGCGCGGCCACGTCCACGCCGATGTCGATGCCGGTCACCTCCCGGCACACCTCGATCACCTCCCAGACCGAGAAGCCAGCCCCGTTGCCGAGGTTGTAGATCCGGTGCCGGCCGGGCTGGCACGCGCCCAGCGCCCGCAGGTGGGCGTCGGCCAGGTCGGTGACGTGGATGTAATCGCGGATGCAGGTGCCGTCCGGTGTCGGGTAGTCGTCGCCGAAGACCTGAACCCGGCGGCCGGTGGCCGCGGCCGCGAGCACGTTCGGGATCAGGTGGGTTTCCGGGTTGTGCCGCTCGCCGAGCCAGGTGCCGTCGGCAGCTTGCTGCGCGCCCGCAACGTTGAAGTAGCGCAGGATGACCGCGCCGAACCCGTACAGCCTGGCGAACTCGGTCAGCGCGACGTCCACCGCGAGCTTCGACGCGCCGTAGGGGCTGGTGGGCCGGGTGGGGTCGGTCTCGGCGACCGGTGCCCGCTCCGGCTCGCCGTAGACCGCCGCGGTGGAGGAGAACACGATCGCAGGCACCCGCAGCTCGCGCATCGCCTCGAACAGCGCCAGCGAACCGCCCAGGTTGTTCGCCCAGTACCTGGCGGGCTCCGCCACCGACTCGCCGACCAGCGACTTTGCGGCGAAGTGCAGGACCGCGTCGGCTCCGTCGGAGAGCACCTCGGCGGCGCAGTCGCGCAGCGTGCCCTTGACGAACCCGGCGCCGGCCGGGACCGCGTCGGTGTGCCCGGTGGACAGGTCGTCGAGCACGGTGACCTCGTGCCCGGCCGCGATGAGCTGTGCGGCGACGACGCTGCCGATGTACCCAGCCCCCCCGGTGACAAGGATTCTCATCCGGCCTCCCTAAGCCGCCGCGCGGCATCGTCGGGGACGATGTCGTGGATCCGGTTGCGTGCCCACGGGACCCATACGTTATCCCGTCCTGCCATTGGCCCCTAGACTGGCCAGACACATCGTGTGCCCGGCCGGAGGGTGCTGATCGGAGGAAGCCGGCGCTGATCGGAGGAAGCCGGCGCTCACGCGAGCCGCAGGCGAGCAGGTGACAGCGTGAACAAGGTCGTTCTGTACATCATCGTCGTCCTGGTCATCGTGCTCATCGGGGGGTTCTTCTCCGGCTCGGAGATGGCCATGGTCTCGCTGCGGGAGGGCCAGGTCAGGGCGCTGGCACACCGGGGCAGGCGCGGCCAGCGGGCGGCGCGGCTGGCGCAGGACCCGAACAGGTTCCTGTCCGCGGTGCAGATCGGCGTGACCCTGGCCACGCTGTTCTCTGGCGCCTACGGCGCCGACACGCTCGCGGGTGAGCTCAAGTCCTGGCTGGTCAGCCAGCACCTGTCTCCGGCATGGGCCGGACCGGTATCGTTCATCGCGGTGACGCTCGTCATCACGTACTTCAGCCTGGTGCTCGGCGAGCTGGCCCCCAAGCGGATCGGGCTGCAGCGGGCCGCGTCGCTCGCCTCGATCGCCGCGCCGCTGCTCGACCGGATCGCGACGCTGTTCCGTCCGGTGGTCTGGCTGCTGACGAAGTCGACCAACGCCGTGGTCGCGGTCCTCGGCGGCGATCCCCGTGTCGGGCGTCAGGCGATGACCGAGCAGGAACTGCGGGATCTGGTCACCGGTGCCCAGGCGCTGTCCGCCGACGAGCGGATGATCGTCGGCGAGGTCTTCGACGCCGGCAAGCGCCAGATCCGCGAAGTGCTGGTGCCGCGCACCGAGGTGGTGTTCCTCGACGCGGAAACCCCGGTGTCGCAGGCCGCGGCGATCGTGGCCAGCGTGCCGCACTCGCGGCTGCCCGTGTACCGGGAAACCCACGACAACGTGACCGGCTTCGTCCACGTCAGGGACCTGCTCGGCCCCGGCATGGCGAACCGCCCGATCCCGGTCGCGTCCATCACCAGGCCGGTGAAGTTCCTGCCGATCAGCAAGACCGTGCTGTCCTCGCTGTCGGAGATGCGCAGCGAGCGGGCGCACCTGGCGATCGTGGTGGACGACTACGGCGGCACCGCCGGCATCGTCACGCTGGAGGACCTGGTGGAGGAGCTGATCGGCGAGATCAGGGACGAGTACGACATCGAGCAGGGGCTCACCAGGCTGCGCGGCGGCGAGGTAGAGGTGGACGGCCTGCTCAACCTGGACGAGTTCACCGAGCAGACCGGGCTCGAGCTGCCCGAGGGCCCGTACGAGACCGCCGCGGGCTTCGTGATCGCCGCGCTCGGCAAGCTCCCCGAACCCGGAGACAGTGTGCACGTGGCCGGGCGCACGGTCACGGTGACCGAGCTCGACGGCCGCCGCATCGCCAGGCTGCGCGTCACCGATGACCGCGCGGTTACCGGGGGCCGCCCGGCGGCCCGGCCGGACTCTGAGTCTTCGACGGAAGGCGGTTAGCGTGGCCTCCGCACCGCACGGCTTCGACACCGTGCTCGTCGTCGATTTCGGCGCGCAGTACGCCCAGCTCATCGCGCGGAGGGTGCGCGAGTGCCACGTGTACTCCGAGATCGTCCCCTCGACCATGCCGGCCGCCCAGATGCGGGCCAGGAAGCCGAAGGCGATCATCTTGTCCGGCGGCCCCGCCTCGGTGTACTCGCCGGGCTCCCCGCCGCTGCCGCCCGGCCTGCTGGACGCCGGGGTGCCGGTGCTCGGCATCTGCTACGGCTTCCAGCTCATGGTGGCCGGGCTCGGCGGCACCGTGCAGCCGACCGGCACCGCGGAGTACGGCGCGACGTCGCTGCGGTCGGCGGGGGGTTCCCTGCTGGCCGGAACGCCGTCAACCCAGCGGGTCTGGATGTCGCACGGGGACACCTGCACCGCGGCCCCCCCGGGCTTCGCGGTCACCGCGCGCACGGCCGCCACGCCGGTGGCGGCGATCGAGGACGCCGGCCATGCCTTGTTCGGCGTCCAGTTCCACCCGGAGGTCGCGCATACCGAGCACGGTACGGCCATCCTCGCCCGCTTCCTGGAGCTGGCCGGATGCCGCCCGTCGTGGACCATGGTGAACATCGTCGAGGAGCAGGTGGCGGCGATCCGCGAGCAGGTCGGCGGCGGCCGCGCCATCTGCGGGTTGTCCGGCGGCGTGGACTCCGCGGTGGCCGCCGCGCTGGTGCAGCGGGCCATCGGCGACAGGCTCGGCTGCGTGTTCGTCGACCACGGGCTGCTGCGCAAGGGCGAGGCCGAGCAGGTGCAGCAGGACTTCGTCGCGGCCACCGGCGTCAAGCTGACGGTGGCCGACGAGTCCGGGGCGTTCCTTTCCGCGCTCGCCGGGATCACCGACCCCGAGCACAAGCGCAAGGTCATCGGCCGCGAGTTCATCCGCGCGTTCGAGCGGGCGGCCATAGCTGCCGGGGACGCCGAGTTCCTCGTCCAGGGCACGCTGTACCCGGACGTGGTCGAGTCCGGCGGCGGCACCGGCGCCGCGAACATCAAGTCGCACCACAACGTCGGCGGCCTGCCGGCCGACCTGAAGTTCCGCCTGGTGGAGCCGCTGCGCCGGCTGTTCAAGGATGAGGTGCGCCAGGTAGGCACCGAGCTCGGCCTGCCGCAGGGCATCGTCCGGCGCCAGCCGTTCCCCGGTCCCGGGCTGGCGATCAGGATCGTCGGCGAGGTCACCGCCCGCCGCCTGGAGACCCTGCGCGAGGCCGACGCGATCGTCCGCGAGGAGATGTCGGCCGCCGGCACCGACGCCGTGGTCTGGCAGTGCCCGGTGGTGCTGCTCGCCGACGTGCGCTCGGTCGGCGTGCAAGGCGACGGCCGCAGCTACGGCCACCCGCTGGTGCTGCGCCCGGTCACCAGCGAGGACGCCATGACCGCGGACTGGGCCCGGCTGCCTGCCGACCTGCTCGCCCGCATCTCCACCCGCGTCACCAACGAGGTCCCGGAGATCAACCGCGTGGTGCTCGATGTGACCAGCAAGCCCCCCGCGACCATCGAATGGGAGTGATGAGCAGAACGAAGCACGGTGCCCGGCCCGGCACGGCCTTCCTCTCATCGTGTGTCAAAACCCCCGGAATCCGGGGGTGACACCATACGATCCTTCAGCCGAGGCTGCGGATGGCCCACAGATCGGGGAACGTCGGCGTTCCTACCGTCTGGCTGAGGTAGGCCGTACCGGCAGAGCCGCCGGTGCCGCGCCTGCCGCCTATCGTCCGCTCCACCATCTTGACGTGGTGATACCGCCACTCCTGCATGCCCTCGTCGAGGTCGACCAGCAGCTCGCACACCGCGGTCGCGTCGGTGTCGTCGTCGTAGACCTTCTTCAGCACCTGCTGCATCCCGGGCGATGCCGTGATCGGCGTGCGGACATCGCGGTGCAGCATGTCCGCGGGCACGTCGTACCCCTGGTCGGCCAGGTAGCGCAGGAACGAGTCGTACACCGAGGGCCGCGACATCGCGGCCGCGATGCGCGCCCGTTCCTGGCTGCCCTTGACGTAGGCGGCGATCATGCGCTCATCCCGCCGCCCGAGCACGGCCTCCAGCTCGCGGAACTGCACGGACTGGAACCCGCTTGAGGTGCCGAGCGCGGCGCGGAACCTGGTGAACTGGGTCGGCGTCATCGTCTCGAGCACGTCGAGCTGCGCGACCACGATCTTCAAGATGGCCAGCGTCCGCCGCAGCGTGCGCATCGCGTGCGTGGTGCCGCCGGACTCCAGCTGCGACTGCAGCCTGGCCAGCTCGTGCAGCAGCTGCTTGAACCACAGCTCGTAGATCTGATGGACGACGATGAACAGCATCTCGTCGTGCTCGCCGGTCCTGGGCTGCTGGGCCGCGAGCAGCTGGTCCAGCCGCAGGTAGCCGGAGTAGGTGAGCCGGTCCTGTGCAGCCATCAGCCACCGCACGTGATGACGTCGCGGGTGGCCGCCGCGGCGTCCCAGACATCGGTAAAGCGGGTGGTCAGCGGGGACAGGCCGAACCGCAGCCGGTCCGGGGACCGGTAGTCGGTGATGATACCCGCCTCGCCCAGCTTCGCGGCGATCCGCTCGGCTGCGGGGTGGCAGAAGGTGATGTGGCCGCCACGGCGGTCGGCCTGCCGTGGCGTGGCGAGCATGCAGCCGAGCGGTTCCAGCCACGCCTCGGCCAGCTCGACCAGGTAGCCGGTGAGCCGGGCGCTCTTGTCGCGGATCGCGCCGATACCGGCCTCGAGCAGCAGCCGGGCGCCTTCCTCGACCGCCGCGGTGCCCGCGATGGCGGGGGTCCCGGTCATGAACTTGGCGATGCCAGGCGCCGGGTCATACCGGGGTCCCATGGCGAACTGGTCGCGCTGGGAGAACCAGCCCCAGATCGGCTGCCGCAGCACCTCCCGCAGCCGGGCCGCGACGTAGCAGAACGCGGGCGCGCCCGGCCCCGCGTTCAGGTACTTGTAGCTGCAGCCGACCGCCAGGTCCACGTCGCAGCCGTCCAGCTCGACGGGTACCGCCCCGACCGAGTGGCACAGGTCCCACAGCATCAGGGCCCCGGCCTGGTGCGCGGTCGCGGTGATCGCCGCCATGTCGGCGAGCGCGCCGCTGCGGTAGGCCACGTGGGACAGGCTCACCAGCGCGGTGTCCTCGTCGACCGCGGCGCGGACCAGCTCCGGGCTGATGCCGGAGTCGATGTCGGCGGGCAGCAGGCGCAGTTCCATGCCGTGGGCGAACGCGATTCCCTCGGCCACGTAGCGGTCGCTGGGAAAGTTGTCCAGGTCGGTGACGATCACGTGCCGCCCCGGCCGCGCGTCCAGCGCCGCGGACGCCAGCTTGTACAGGTTCACCGTGGTGTTGTCGGTGACGAGGACCTGCCCCGGCGCCGCGCCGATCAGCTCGCCGACCAGGTCGCCGGCGCGGGCGGGCAGGTCCACCCAGTGCTGCCACGACCTGGCCAGGGCGGTGCCCCATTCCTCGCGGATCACCGTCTCCACCCGGCGCAGCGTGGCCAGCGGCAGCGCGCCGAGCGAGTTCCCGTTCAGGTAGATCAGCGACGGGTCCGGAAGCCAGAACCGCTCGCGGTACCCGGCCAGCGGATCGGCGCCGTCCAGCTCCTCGGCGCGCGCCCGCTCCAAGACCTGGGACATACCGCACACGATAACTCCCGCCAGCGCCCCCGTTTGACGAGCACGCCTGAGGCGGCTAAGTTCGGTGTTAGCACTCTGGAGTGTAGAGTGCTAATGCGACGAGGCAGTCTGGCACCCGCGACGACAGGCCGCCACGCTCGCCCTCTCTAGCAAACTCACCGTTAGCCCTTTCCGGAGGGGGAGGTCAGATCGTGACGACCGCCACCAAAGTAGTAATCAAGCCGCTGGAGGACCGGATCGTGGTCAAGCCGCTCGAGGCAGAGCAGACCACGGCGTCCGGCCTGGTGATCCCGGACACCGCCAAGGAGAAGCCCCAGGAAGGCGAAGTTGTCGCCGTCGGCCCCGGGCGCTTCGACGAGTCGGGGACCAAGCGCGTGCCGATGGATGTGAAGGTCGGCGACGTGGTGCTGTACAGCAAGTACGGCGGCACCGAGGTGAAGTACTCGAGCGAGGAGTACCTGGTGCTCTCCGCCCGCGACGTGCTTGCCGTCATCGAAAAGTAGTCAGAGCTCGCGGCCCCCGGGCGGCCCGGAGGGCCGGCCCGGCGGCCGCGAGCGCGCGCCGATCTTGTGAATGAGGAACAGACCATGCCCAAGATCCTGGAGTTCGACGAGGACGCCCGCCGCTCGCTGGAGCGCGGCGTGGACAAGCTCGCCGACGCCGTAAAGGTGACGCTGGGGCCCCGCGGCCGCAACGTCGTGCTTGACAAGAAGTGGGGCGCCCCCACCATCACCAACGACTGCGTGACCGTCGCCAAGGAGGTGGAGCTGGACGACCCGTACGAGAACCTCGGCGCCCAGCTCGCCAAGGAGGTCGCCACCAAGACCAACGACATCGCCGGCGACGGCACCACGACGGCGACCGTCCTCGCCCAGGCGATGGTTCGCCTCGGGCTGCGCTCGGTCGCCGCCGGCGCCAACCCGATGGACCTCAAGCGCGGCATCGACGCCGCCGCCGCCGAGGTCTCCGAGCGGCTGCTCGCCGCCGCGCGTGACGTGGAGGAGCAGAAGGAGATCGCGAACGTCGCGACGATCTCCGCTCAGGACGAGAAGGTCGGCGAGCTGATCGCCGAAGCCTTCAGCAAGGTCGGCAAGGACGGTGTCATCACCGTCGAGGAATCGCCGACGATGGGCCTTGAGCTGGAGTTCACCGAGGGCATGCAGTTCGACAAGGGCTACATCTCCCCGTACTTCATCACCGACCAGGAGCGGCTCGAGGCCGTCCTGGAGGACGCCTACGTCCTCATCCACCAGGCCAAGATCTCCTCGATGACTGACTTCCTACCGCTGCTGGAGAAAATCGCCCAGGTGAAGAAGCCGCTGCTGGTCATCGCCGAGGACGTCGAGGGCGAGGCGCTGGCCACCCTGGTGGTGAACAAGATCCGCGGCCTGCTGTCGGTGTGCGCGGTGAAGGCGCCCGGCTTCGGCGACCGCCGCAAGGCCATGCTCGCCGACATGGCGACCCTGACCGGCGGCACCGTGGTCAGCGAGGAAGTCGGCATCAAGCTGGACTCGGTCGGGCTCGAGACGCTCGGCCGCGCCCGCCGGATCGTGGTCACCAAGGACGACACCACGGTCGTCGACGGCGCCGGCGACAAGGCCTCGATCGAGGACAGGATCAGGCAGATCCGCACCGAGATCGAGAACACCGACTCCGACTGGGACCGGGAGAAGCTGCAGGAGCGGCTCGCCAAGCTGTCCGGCGGCGTGTGCGTGCTGCGCGTCGGCGCTGCCACCGAGGTGGAGCTCAAGGAGAAGAAGCACCGCCTGGAGGACGCCGTCTCCGCTACCAGGGCGGCGATCGAGGAGGGCATCATCGCCGGCGGCGGCGCCACCCTGGTGCACGTCGCCACGGAGCTCGGCGGCCTCGGCCGCACCGGCGACCAGGAGACTGGGGTGCGCATCGTCCGGCAGGCGCTGTCGGAGCCGGCCCGCTGGATCGCGCTGAACGCGGGCGAGGAGGGCTCGGTCGTGGTGTCGAAGATCACCTCCCTGCCTGACGGCCAGGGCTTCAACGCGGCCACCGGCGAGTACGGCGACCTGGTCGCCCAGGGCGTCATCGACCCGGTCAAGGTCACCCGGTCCGCGGTGAGCAACGCCGCGTCGATCGCCGGCATGCTGCTGACCACCGAGGCCCTGGTGGTCGAAAAGCCGGAGGAGAAGGAGTCGGCGGCCGACGGCCACGGGCACAGCCACCCGCACTAGCGGCCGCGCTCGAAGGCACTGAGCGGCCGCGCGGCGGCGGGCTTGCCCGACGCGCGCGCTCGGGGAAGGCACCGAAGCCGGGTTTCACCGCGCTGCGGCGCGGTGAAACCCGGCTTTGTCGCTGTCGGTCGCTGCCGGCCGGCCTGGCCGCCTCCCTGCGGCCGGAGCCCGTCGTCTGCCGGGAACCCCTAGATGAGTGATTCCTGATTCAGGCCGATGTGGCGAACCGGGTTGACGTGGACATGGGAGGAGGGCATCCATGATCGGTTGTGACCCCAGACCTGGACACCCTCCTGACCGCACTGTACGTGGAGATCGACGACCACGTGATCCCTTCTGCCCGGCGCCGGGCAGGTCAGCCGAAGAAGCTGTCCGATGCCGAGCTGGTGTGCCTGGCGGTGGCGCAGGTGCTGCTGGGCGCCCGGTCGGAGCATCACTGGCTGCGGATGTGCTACGCCCGGCTCGGGCACCTGTTCCCCTACCTGCCCAGACAGCCCGGCTACCACAAGCGGCTCAAGGCCGCCGGGCCGCTGCTGGCCGCGGCGCTGGATCACCTGGCCCGCCAGTCGCCGGGCTGGTATGACCCGGTGCGGCTGATCGACGCCACCCCGGTGCCGTGCGGGGCATCCCGGCAGACCGTCAAGCGGTCCGAGCTGGCCGGGTGGGCGCACTACGGCTACTGCGCGGCGCATTCGCGCTGGTACTGGGGACTGAAACTGTACCTGATCACCACCCCGGACGGGATGCCGACCGCGTGGTGCCTGGCCGACCCGAAGATCGGGGAACGCGAGGTCGCCGCGGATCTGCTCGCGCACGCCGCCCGGACCGGCGCGCTGCGGCCGGGACTGACCCTGGTCGGCGACAAGGGCTTCGCCGGGCGGGACTTCGAGGACCTGGTCCGCGATGGCTTCGGGCTGTCGCTGGTCCGCCCCGACCGGCGCGACGAGGCACCCCGGCACGGGTCGATCGGCTGGATCCGGCAGCGGATCGAGTCTGTCAACGACACCCTCAAGGGCCAGCTGGACCTCGAACGCCACGGCGGCCGCACCACCGAGGGCGTCTATGCCCGCATCGCCCAGCGGCTACTGGCCATGGCCGCCGCCATCTGGCACAACTGGACCGCCGACCAACCCGTCAAGCGGTCGCTGACCACCTATGACAACTGAACACATCAGGAATCACTCGTCTAGGATGCAGTCATGGGACCTTCCCCCGCGCATCCGGCGGAGGGCAAGTTCGCGCCCGTCGGGCTGACCTTCGACGACGTGCTGCTGCTTCCGGCCCACTCTTCGGTGCTGCCCGCCGATGCGGACACCACCGCCAGCCTCACCCGCCGCCTGCGGCTCCGCATCCCACTGGTGTCGGCCTCCATGGACACCGTTACCGAGGCCAGGATGGCGATCGCGATGGCCCGCCAGGGCGGCGTCGGGGTCCTGCACCGCAACATGTCCGTGGAGGAGCAGGCGCAGCAGGTGGACATGGTCAAGCGGTCCCAAGCGGGCATGGTCACCGATCCGGTGACCTGCGGGCCCGACGCCACGATCGCGGAGATGGACGCGCTGTGCGGCAGGTACCGGATCTCCGGCGTCCCGGTGACCAGCCCCGACGGCGTGCTGCTCGGCATCGTCACCAACCGGGACATCAGGTTCGAGACCGACCAGCTGCGGCCGGTCGCCGAGGTGATGACGCCGATGCCGCTGGTCACCGCACCCGTCGGCGTGGCGCCTGCCGACGCGCTGGCCCTGCTGCGCCAGCACAAGGTCGAGAAGCTGCCGCTCGTGGACGGCACAGGACGGCTGTGCGGGCTGATCACGGTGAAGGATTTCACCAAGAGCGAGAAGTTCCCGAACGCCACGAAGGATCCGGCTGGCCGCCTGGTGGTCGGCGCCGCGGTGGGAGTCGGCGAAGACGCCAAGCGCCGCGCGCAGGCGCTGGCCGAGACCGGGACGGATTTCCTGGTGGTGGACACCGCGCACGGGCACGCGCAGGCCGTCCTGGACATGGTGGCGCAGGTCAAGGCGAACTCGGCCATCGAGGTGATCGGCGGCAACGTCGCCACCAGGGCAGGCACGCAGGCGCTGGTGGACGCCGGCGTGGACGGCGTCAAGGTCGGCGTCGGGCCGGGCTCGATCTGCACCACCCGAGTGGTGGCGGGGGTGGGCGTGCCGCAGGTGACCGCGATCTATGCGGCGGCGCAGGCGGCCCGGGCCGCCGGGGTGCCGGTGGTCGGCGACGGCGGCCTGCAGTACTCCGGCGACATCGCCAAGGCCATCGCCGCCGGCGCGGACACCGTCATGCTCGGCAGCCTGCTGGCGGGGTGCGAAGAAAGCCCCGGCGAGATGATCTTCATCAACGGCAAGCAGTACAAGCTGTACCGCGGGATGGGCTCGCTCGGGGCCATGCGCAACAGGGAGCGGGGCCGTTCCTACTCCAGGGACCGGTACTTCGCCGACGACGTGCTGCGCGAGGACAAGCTGGTGCCCGAGGGCGTCGAGGGGCAGGTCCCGTACCGGGGCCCGCTGGCCGCGGTCGCCGGGCAGCTGGTCGGCGGCCTGCGTGCGGCGATGGGGTACTGCGGCACCCGGACCGTCGCCGAGCTGCAGCAGGCGCGGTTCATCCAGATCACCGCGGCGGGCCTGACCGAGAGCCACCCGCACGACGTGCAGATGACCGTGGAGGCGCCGAACTACCCCGGCGGCGGGCCCCGCTGATGACAGGTGCGGAAAGCGGCAGGACCGGGGCGGGAGGCGGGATCCGCTGGTGACCGACGTGGAGATCGGCCGGGGCAAGGCCGGGCGCCGCGCGTACTCGCTCGGCGAGATCGGCATCGTGCCGGCGCGGCGGACCCGGGATCCGGAAGAGGTGTCGATCGCCTGGCAGATCGACGCCTACCGGTTCGAGATGCCGCTGATGGCATGCCCGATGGACAGCGTGGTCTCGCCGGCCACCGCGATCGCGATCGGCCGCCTCGGCGGCCTCGCCGTGCTCGACCTGGAAGGCTTGTGGACCCGGTACTCCGATCCGGAGCCGCTGCTCGCCGAGGTGACCGAGCTTGACGAGCGGGCGGCCACCCGGCGGCTGCAGGAGATGTACGCCCAGCCGATCTCCGAGGAGCTGATCGGCCGCAGGATCGCCGAGATCGCCGGCGCCGGGGTGACCACCGCGGCGCGGCTGTCGCCGCAGCGCACCGCCCGGTACGCCAAGACGGTGGTGGACGCGGGCGTGGACATCTTCGTGATCCGCGGCACCACGGTCTCGGCTGAGCACGTGTCCGGCCGGGCCGAGCCGCTGAACCTCAAGCAGTTCATCTACGAGCTCGACGTCCCCGTGGTGGTCGGCGGCTGCGCCACCTATACCGCCGCGCTGCACCTGATGCGCACCGGCGCCGCCGGGGTGCTGGTCGGGTTCGGCGGCGGGTCCGGGCACACCACGGTGACCGTGCTGGGCGTGGCGGTGCCGATGGCCACGGCGATCGCGGACGTGGCCGCGGCGCGGCGCGACTACCTGGATGAGTCCGGCGGCCGCTACGTGCACGTGATCGCCGACGGTTCCATGACCAGCAGCGGTGACATCGCCAAGGCGCTGGCCATCGGCGCCGACGCGGTGATGGTCGGCTCGCCGCTGGCCCGGGCCGTCCAGGCGCCGGGCCGCGGCTACCACTGGGGCAGCGAGGCCAACCACCCCGAGCTGCCCAGGGGTGCCCGGGTCCGGGTCGGCACGGTCGGCACGGTCGAGCAGATCCTGCACGGCCCGTCCACCGTGCCCGACGGCTCGATGAACCTGATGGGCGCGCTGCGCCGCACCATGGCCACGGCCGGCTACTCCGACCTGAAGGAGTTCCAGCGGGTCGAGGTGGTCGTCGCCGATTCCGGCCTGCCGGCCGGGCGCCGCTAGACTCGGCGCCATGTCCCGGCCACGCGTCTTCTCCGGTATCCAGCCGACCGCCGACTCCTTCCACCTCGGCAACTACCTCGGCGCGGTCCGGCAGTGGGTGGCGCTGCAGGACACCCACGACGCCTTCTACTGCGTGGTGGACCTGCACGCGCTCACGCTGCCGTATGACCCGGCACTGCTGCCCCGCCGCAGCAGGGTCGCCGCTGCCCAGCTGCTGGCCGCGGGGCTCGACCCGGACCGGTGCACGCTGTTCGTGCAGTCTCACGTCGCCGAGCACGCCGAGCTGTGCTGGATGCTCGGCTGCCTGACCGGTTTCGGCGAGGCGAACCGGATGACCCAGTTCAAGGACAAGTCGTCGCGGGACGGCCACGACCAGGCGTCGGTCGGCCTGTTCACCTACCCGGTGCTCCAGGCCGCGGACATCCTGCTGTACCAGGCCGACCAGGTTCCCGTCGGCGAGGACCAGCGCCAGCACCTGGAGCTGAGCCGGGCCCTCGCCAACCGGTTCAACCACAGGTTCGGGCAGACCTTCACCCCGCCGCAGCCGTACATCCTCGCCGAGGTGGCCAAGATCTACGACCTGCAGGACCCGGCCGCCAAGATGAGCAAGTCGTCGTCGTCCCCGCAGGGCATCATCGACGTCCTGGACTCACCGGAGGCGATCCGCAGGAAGATCGCCCGTGCGGTCACCGACGCGGGCACCGAGGTGCGGGCCGACCCCGAGGCCAAGCCGGGGGTGACCAACCTGCTCCGGATCTACTCGGCCCTGTCCGGCGAGCCGGTCGCCGCCGTGGAGACGAGGTACCACGGCGCCGGCTACGGCGCCTTCAAGAAGGACCTGGCCGAGCTGGTCGTCGCCACCTTCGCCGCCGTCAGGGAGAAAACGCACCAGCTCATGGCCGACCAGGCCGCGCTGGACCGCCTGCTCGCCCACGGTGCCGCGCGCGCCCGCCGGGCCGCCGCCCCGACCATGGCCGCCGCACGCGAGCGCATGGGCCTGCTCAAAGCCGCCGGGTCCGGATAGCGCGCGCAGGGCCGCTGGCCGACGCCGAAGTAACCTGAGCACATGGAACGCATGTCGGAGTCCGGAATTCCCATCGCACCTGTTTACGACGACGGCACGCTTGCGGAGTTCCGGCCCGCGGAGAAGCTGGGCAGGCCCGGAGAGTACCCGTACACTCGCGGGGTGCACCCGCGGATGTACGTGGACCGGCCGTGGACCATGCGCCAGTACGCCGGCTTCGCCACCGCCAGGGAGTCCAACCGCCGCTACCTCGAGCTGATCGCGGCCGGGACCACGGGACTGTCGGTCGCCTTCGACCTGCCCACGCAGATGGGCTACGACTCCGACGCGCCGGCCGCACACGGAGAGGTGGGCAAGGTCGGCGTCGCCATCGACAGCACCGACGACATGCGGACGCTGTTCGACCAGATCCCGCTGGCCGAGGTGTCCACCTCGATGACCATCAACGCGCCCGCTGCGGTGCTGCTGCTGATGTACCAGACGGTCGGCGAGGAACAGGGCGCGCGCGCGGCGCAGCTGACCGGGACGATCCAGAACGACGTGCTCAAGGAATACATCGCCCGGGGCACCTACATCTACCCGCCCCGCCCCTCGCTGCGCCTGGTCGCCGACACCTTCGCCTACTGCCGCGCGGAGCTGCCCAGGTGGAACACGATCTCGATCTCCGGCTACCACATGGCCGAGGCGGGCGCCACGCCGGTGCAGGAGATCGCGTTCACCTTGGCCAACGCGAAGGAATACGTCCGGGCCGCCGTGGACTCCGGCCTTGACATCGACGAGTTCGCCCCGCGGCTCTCCTTCTTCTTCGTGGCGCGGACCACGCTGCTGGAGGAGGTGGCGAAGTTCCGCGCGGCCCGGCGGCTGTGGGCCCGCATCATGAAAAACGAGTTCAAGGCATGTGATCAGCGGTCGCAGATACTGCGCTTCCACACCCAGACCGCGGGCGTCCAGCTGACCGCGCAGCAGCCCGAGGTGAACCTGATCCGGGTCAGCCTGCAGGCACTGGCGGCGGTGCTCGGCGGCACGCAGTCGCTGCACACCAACTCCTACGACGAGGCGCTCGCGCTGCCGAGCGCGAAGGCCGCCAGGCTGGCGCTGCGCACCCAGCAGGTGATCGCGTATGAGTCCGACCTGACCGCCACGGCGGACCCGTTCGCGGGCTCGTATGCGATCGAGTCGATGACCGACGACATCGACGCCGCCGCCAGCGAGCTGATCGACCGCATCGAGGACATGGGCGGGGCGGCGGCAGCGATAGAGCGCGGCTTCCAGAAGGCCGAGATCGAGGGCGCCGCCTACCGCGTCGCGCGGGAGATCGACGCCGGCGAGCGGGTCATCGTCGGGGTGAACAGGTTCACCGGCGACGGGGAGGAGCCCTACAAGCCGCTGCGCGTCGACCCGGCCATCGAGGCGACCCAGGCGGCGCGGCTGGCCGAGCTCCGGCGGCGACGTGACTCCGCCGCGTTCGCCCGCGCGATTTCCGCCATCAAGTCGGCTGCGGAAGGGACGGACAACGTGCTTTACCCGCTACGGGACGCATTGCGGGCAGGCGCTTCCCTGGGCGAGGTATGCGACGCGCTGCGGGACGTCTGGGGCGAGTACCAGCCACGAGACATCTGACCGCCCGATGATCTTGGCGACAAATTAAGGCACGGAGACCGGCCATGGCTATCGAGTGGAATCCCTCCCGCGGCGCGACGCTTGGCATCGAATGGGAAGTGCAGCTCATTGACGACCAGACCAAGATGCTGCGCCAGGAAGCAGGCAAGCTGCTCGCCGACCTGCCCATGCTGGACGAGACCGGCGAGCACCCGCGGGTACGCCATGAGCTAATGCAGTCCACGCTCGAAGTGGTCACCGGCATCTGCAGCACAGTGGGAGAAGCCAAGGAAGACCTAGCGGGAACAATTCGCGATCTTCAGCGAATGGCGGCCGAGCACGGTATCCTGCTTGCGTGCGCCGGGACCCACCCGGTGAGCGATTGGCGTGACGCGACCATGGCGCCTATCCAGCGCTATGCGGAGCTTGTTGAACAAATGCAGTGGCTTGCCCGCCGGATTCAGACCTTCGGCGTGCATGTTCATGTGGGGCTGCGCGACGGAAGCAAGGCGATTCCGATCGTCAATGCGCTGGCTGCGTACCTGCCGCACTTTCTTGCCATAACCGCGTCGAGTCCGTTCTGGTGCGGGTACGACACCGGGCTTGCCTCCAGCAGGTCGGTGACATTCGGGGCGCTGCCCACGGCGGGCATCCCGCTGCAGCTCACGGACTGGAACCAGTTCGAGGATTACATGGACACCCTGCTGCGGGCAGGGACCATCCGCAGCATCAAGGAGGTCTGGTGGGACATCCGGCCGCACCCGGACTTCGGCACGGTGGAGATCCGCATCTGCGACGGCGTGCCGACGCTGCGCGAGGTCGGCATGGTGGCCGCGCTGTCGCAGTGCCTGGTGCAGCTCTTCGACTTCCAGCTCGACCGCGGCTACACGCTGCCGTCGCCGTCGACGTGGGTCGTCAAGGACAACAAGTGGCGCGCGACGCGGTACGGACTGGACGCGATCGTGATCGTTGACGACGAGGGCGCCACGGCGCCGCTGCGCGACGAGCTGTATGAGCTGGTCACCGCGCTCGAGCCGATGGCGGTCAGGCTGGGCTGCGCCGAGGAGCTAGCGGTGGCCTTCGACGTGCTCGAGCACGGCGCCTCCTACGAGCGGCAACGGGCGGTCCGCGCGCGCACCGGCGACCTGGTCGGCGTGGTGGACGCGCTGATCACCGAGTTCGAGGAGGACAGGTTCTGCACCACGGCTGGCGGCTATGGCAGCCGGTGACCTTACCGCGGCGCTGGACGATTTCCTCGCCGCGCACCAAGCTGAGCTGATCGAGTTCCGCCGCGACCTGCACGCGCACCCCGAGCTCGCCCACGCCGAGTCCCGCACCACCGGCCAGGTCGTCCGCCGCCTGAGCGCGGCCGGCCTGCGGCCGGTGACCCTGCCCAAGGGAACCGGCGTGCTCGCCGATATCGGCGATGACACCGATTCGGCGGCCGAGCGGCGGGTGGTCGCCCTGCGGGCAGACCTGGATGCGCTGCCGATGACCGACGCCAAGGACGTGCCATACCGGTCCACGGTCCCGGGCGCCTGCCACGCCTGCGGCCACGACGTGCATACCACGGCGCTGCTCGGCGCCGGCCTGTTCCTGGCCAGCCAGGCTGCCGCGGGACTGCTGCCCGGGCGGGTCAGGCTCATCTTTCAGCCCGCCGAGGAGGCGTCCACCGGCGCGCTCGACGTGGTCGCCGCCGGCGGCATCGCGTCGGCAGGCCGGATCTTCGCCCTGCACTGCGACCCGAGGCTCGACGCCGGGCAGGTCGGGGTGCGTTCCGGCGCGATCACCGCTGCCTGCGACCAGATCCGTGTGCGGCTGTCCGGACCCGGCGGGCACACCGCCCGGCCGCACCTGACCGCGGACCTGGTGTACGCGCTCGGCAAGATCATCACCGAACTGCCCGCGGCGCTGTCCCGCAGGGTCGATCCCCGGTCCAGCCTCAGCCTGGTGTGGGGCAGGGTGAGCGCGGGCTCCACGCCCAACGCGATTCCCGACGCGGGGGTGGTGGAGGGAACGGTCCGCTGCCTGGACGACGATGCCTGGCACATCGCCCCGGACCTGCTCAAGGAGCTCATCGACTCCATTGCCTGCGGGTACCGGGTGACCGCGGAGCTCAGCTACCGGCGCTTCGTCCCGCCCACGGTCAACGACGCGGCCAGCACCGCCATGCTGTCCGCCGCCGCCCTCGACGTGCTCGGCGCCGGCTCGGTGGTGCACACCCCGCAGAGCCTGGGCGGGGAGGACTTCGCCTGGTACGTGGAGTCCGTGCCCGGCGCGCTGGCCAGGCTGGGCACCCGGGTGCCCGGGTCGGCTACCGCGCTGGACCTGCACCAGCCCGCGTTTGACGTGGACGAGCGCGCCATCGCGGTCGGCGTCAAGGTGCTCGCGGCGACCGCGATCACGGCGCTGTGGGACGACGGCCCGCTGGTTGCCCAACCGTTCCCCGGCGTGACCGGCGGGTAGCCCGGCCCGGCTACCCTGGGAGGGTGCGGATTGCAATCGCGCGGGCCGGCCGCGGCAGCCACAGCGACCCGGCTGCCGCCGGCCAGCGGCACACGTTCCGCTCGCCGGCCGCGGTGGTCGTCTGGTGGGTGTGGCTGCTTTTCGCCGCCGCGAACCTGGCCGACCTGGCCGTGCAGGGACGGGACCACCTCGCCGCGGTCGCGGCCGCGACCCTGATCCTGGTCACCGGCGTGGTCTACGTGGCCGCGCAGCGGCCGCGGATCGTCACCGACGACGCCCAGATCACCATCCGCAACCCGCTCCGCGACCACCGGATCGGCTGGGCATGCGTGAGCCGGGTCGACCTGGTCGAGCTGCTCCGCGTGCACTGCGAGTGGGGGCAGCCGCCCCGTACCAGGCGGATCCACGCCTGGGCGGTGCAGCACCCGCGGCGGCGGGCGGTGGCCGCCGAGGCCAAGGCCCGGCGCAGGTCCGGGTCCGGCCGCGGCGCGCTCGGGATGCCCCTGATCACCGGCGGGTACGCCAGCCCCCCGGCTGCCGCCCCGGCCCCGACTGCCCAGGCAGAGGCGGAGAAAACCGCCCGTACGCTCGGCGAGCTCGCCACCGCCGCCAAGGCCGAGGCGGTGTGGGCCGGGGAGCATGGCGAGCCGCGCGTGGCCGAGCCGCCGCGCAGCAGCTGGAGCTGGCCGGCGATCGCCGCGCTCGCCGTCCCCGCGCTTATCCTGCTGGCCGTCTGCCTGGCCTGACGCCGCGCCTCCGGCGCGCCGACCGCCGCCGGCATGACACCATGAACTACTGGCTCAGACCCACAGCTGCGGAGGCGGACGTGCGCAAGGTCCTGATCGCGAACCGCGGCGAGATCGCGGTCCGTATCGTGCGAGCTTGCCGCGACGCCGGGCTGGGCAGCGTTGCCGTGTACGCCGAGCCCGACACCGACGCGCTGCACGTCCAGATGGCCGACGAGGCCTACTCGCTGGCCGGGGCGACCAGCGCGCAGACCTACCTGGACATCGACAAGGTCATCAAGACGGCGCTTGGCTCCGGAGCCGACGCCGTGCACCCCGGGTACGGGTTCCTCGCAGAGAACGCCGCCTTCGCCCGGGCGGTTACCGCGGCTGGCCTGACCTGGATCGGGCCGCCGCCCGAGGCGATAGAGGCGCTCGGCGACAAGGTGAAGGCCAGGCAGATCGCCCGCGAGGCAGGCGCGCCGCTTACCCCGGGCACCCAGGACCCGGTCTCCGACGCCGCGGAGATCATGTCGTTCGGGCGCCGGTACGGCTACCCGGTGGCGATCAAGGCCGCGTTCGGCGGCGGCGGCCGCGGCCTCAAGGTGGCCTGGAGCGAGGAGGAGGTCACCGAGGCGTACGAGTCGGCGGTCCGCGAGGCCACCGCGGCGTTCGGCCGCGGCGAGGTTTTCGCGGAGCGGTACCTGGACCGCCCCCGGCACGTGGAGACGCAATGCCTGGCCGACGCGCACGGCAGCGTGGTGGTCATCTCGACCAGGGACTGCTCGCTGCAGCGCAGGCACCAGAAACTGGTCGAGGAGGCGCCGGCGCCGTTCCTCACCGGGGAGCAGGTCGAGGCCCTGTACCGGTCGTCCAAGGAGATCCTCCGCGCGGTCGGCTACGTCGGCGCGGGCACCTGCGAGTTCCTCATCGGGCAGGACGGCACGGTCAGCTTCCTCGAGGTCAACACCAGGCTTCAGGTGGAGCACCCGGTCAGCGAGGAGGTCACCGGCATCGACCTGGTCCGGGAGATGTTCCGCCTGGCCGAGGCAGAGCCCCTCGGCTATGACGACCCGCGGGCCAGCGGCCACTCCATCGAGTTCCGGATCAACGCCGAGGACCCGGGCCGGAACTTCCTGCCCGCCCCGGGAACCATCACCGCCTGGAACCCCCCGGCCGGTCCCGGCGTGCGCCTCGATGCCGGGTACGCGGCCGGGATGACGGTCCCGCAGGCGTTCGACTCGCTGATCGCCAAGCTGATCGTCACCGGCGCCACCCGCACCGAGTCGCTGCAGCGGGCCGCCCGCGCCCTCGCTGAGTTCGAGATCGGCGGGATGCCCACGGTGCTGCCCTTCCACCGCGCCGTCGTCGCCGACCCCGCCTTCACCGCCGCAGACCGCCTGGGCGTGCACACCCGCTGGATCGAGACCGAGTTCGCCGCCCCGATGCCGGTGCAGGACGACGGCCAGGCGGCCGGGCCGCCGGAACGAGAGCGGATCACCGTCGAGGTGGGCGGCAAGCGGCTGGAGGTCGTGCTGCCCGCCGACCTCGCTCAGTCTCGCCGCACCCCTGCCGCTTCCGTTTCTGCCGAACGATCCCGCAGTACCAGGTCACGGCACGCCGTTGCGGCCCACGGCGGCGACGAGCTGATCACCCCGATGCAGGGCACGATCATCAAGATCGCGGTCGCCGAGGGGCAGCGGGTGGCGGCCGGCGATGCGATCGTGGTCCTGGAGGCGATGAAGATGGAGCAGCCGCTGACCGCGCACAAGGACGGCACGGTCACCGGCTTGTCGGTGGCGGTCGGCCAGACGGTCACCGCGGGCACGGAGATCTGCGAGATCATGGATTGAGCGGCCGCGCGGCGGCTTGCCCGACGCGCGCGCTCCAGATGACACTGAGCGGCCGCGCTCCAGACAGCACTGAAGGGCTCGGGCACATGGTCAGGCTCCCGGGGGACCCCGGCCCGGGGGCCAAGCTGGCCTTCGCACTCGGCTGGCGCCTGCCCGAACGCAACAGGGAATGGGTCCGGCACGAGCTGACCGACGCCGGCTGGCGGGGCCGGCTGATCATGCGGCACCTGCTGATCATGCTGCCGATCTGCGCCGCGCTCGCCCTGTTTCCCGGCGCCGTGTGGATCCATATCGCGGTGCCCGCGCTGTTCGGGATCAGCAGCGTGGGCATCGTCGTGCTGTACGCCGACGACATCCGCGTTGCGCGGCTGCGTCGGCACGGCCTGGCCGCCCCCGACGACCCCCGAGGGGGCCGCCCGTCGGCGTTAGTGTCAGCGCGCGCCCGGGGCGAACTCCATCAGCTTCCTGGCGGCCTCGGTGATGCTGCCCGACAGGGACGGGTAGACGGCGAAGGTGTGCGCGAGCTGCTCGGCGGTGAGGCGCTGCTCCAGCGCGACCGAGACGGCGAGGATCAGCTCGCTGGCCCGGGGGGCCACCACCACGCCGCCGAGTACCTCGCCGGTGCCCGGGCTGGTGAACAGCTTGACGAAGCCGTCGCTGAACCCGGCCATCTTGGCCCGCGGGTTCGTGGCCAGCGGCAGCTTGCCGACGCGGGCGGCGACCTCGCCCGCGTCGACGGCGCGCTGCGACACGCCGACCGTGGCGATCTCGGGGTCGGTGAAGATCGTCGCGGCGACGTGCCCGAGCCGGAGCGGCTCGACCGCCTCGCCCAGCGTATGCCACATCGCGATCCGGCCCTGCATGGCGGCGACCGAGGCAAGCATGCCCACGCCGGTGCAGTCCCCGGCCGCGTACACGCCGGGCACCGAGGTGCGCGACACCCGGTCCACCTCGATGAAGCCGCGTGCGTCCAGCTTCACCCCGGCCTCGTCGAGCCCGATGCCGGCGGTTCTCGGGACCATCCCCACGGTCAGCAGGCAGTGGCTACCGGTCACGGTCCGGCCGTCTGTGAGCGTCACGGTGACGCTGTCGCGGTCGCGGCGTACCGTCCGGGCCCTGGACCGGGCGAGCACGGCCATGCCGCGGTGGCGGAACACGTCCTCGATCACGTTCGCGGCGTCGGGGTCTTCCTGCGGCAGCACCCGGTCCCGCGAGGACACCAGCGTCACCCGCGAGCCGAGGGCGTGGTAGGCGCTGGCGAATTCGACCCCGGTGACGCCGGATCCGACCACGATGAGGTCGGGGGGAAGCTCGGTCAGGTCGTACAGCTGCCGCCAGGTCAGGATGCGCTCGCCGTCGGGTTCCGCCCCGGGCAGCACCCGGGGCATGGCCCCGGTGGCGACCAGGATCGTGTCCGCCTTGATCTGCTCGCCGCCGGCCGTGACCATCCCGGCGCCGGCCAGGCGGCCCTCGGCCCTGATCACCCTGACCTTCTCGGCCGCAAGCCGGGCGCTGATGTCCTGGGACTGGGCCCGGGCCAGGTCGGTGATCCTGCGGTACAGCCGCGCGGCGTTGACGGCGGTGAAGCGGTCCAGCCCGCCGGTGCCGATGCCGAGCGCGGAGGACCGGTTGAGCAGCGTCATCGCGTTGGACGTCTCGATCAGCGACTTGGACGGCACGCAGTCGGTGAGCACGCAGGCGCCGCCGAGCCCGCCGGGCTCCACGACGGTGACGCCGGCGCCGAGCTGGACGGCGACCAGCGCGGCCTCGTAGCCGCCGGGTCCGCCGCCCAGGATCGCAATCGTCTGGCGTGACAGGCTCACGATTGGCCATTCTCCGTTATGCAGGTCAGGGCCGGATGCCGGGGCGGGCAATGCGCCGCGGACGGCGGCACGACGCCGTACGCTTTCCCCCGTGGCACTGTACGCGGCCTACGGCAGCAACATGGATCCTGCGCAGATGCTGCTGCGGTGCCCGCACTCCCCGCAGCGGGGGACCGGCTGGCTGGAAGGATGGCGGCTGACGTTCGGCGGGGAGGACATCGGCTGGGACGGGGCGCTGGCCACGGTGGTGGAGCAGCCAGGCTCGCGCGTCTTCGTCGTGCTGTATGACGTGCCAGGCAGCGACGAGAAGGAACTCGATACCTGGGACGGCGCCACCCTGGGTTACTACCGCAAGGCCAAGGTCCGGGTGGAGACGCTCGACGGCGGCGTGCTCGCCTGGCTGTACGTGCTCAACTCCTACGAGGGCGGCCTGCCGTCGGCCAGGAAGGTCGCCATCCTCGCCGACGCGGCGGAGAAGGCGGGCGCGCCGGCCGACTACGTGGCGGCGCTGCGCATCCTGCCCTGCGATCCCCGCCCGGGCTCGGCTGCCTTACCTTACCGCGTCCGCCCGGAAACCGAAGCGTGACCTCGGGTACCTAGCGTAAGCACCGGTGCCGTGACGCCCGATGACGGCGACCGTTTGTTACGACGCGGCAACGAAAAGCGCGGTGATGCAATCCCTCCTCGCTGTCGTGCGTTGATCGCAGCGATACGGAAGGAGCCCCGGTGCGCGTGATCATCTCGGAGTACCGAGTATGAGCGTGCTTGGCATGGTGGCCTGGTCCGCCGCGGCGGTGAGCCTGTGGCTGGGCGCGGCCCGGCGCGGTGCACGCGGGTACCGGTGGCTGGCCGCCGCCGCCACGCTTGAGGCCGGCGGGCTCGTGCTGGCCCGGGTGCTCGGCGGCGCGCTGAGCCTTCCTTCCGGGCTTTCCTTCGCCGACCTGCCGCCGCTGCTGGCGCTGGGCGCCGCGGCCGTCGGCATCGCCGTGCTAGCCGGGGGGACGACCCCGCTGGCCCCCCCGGCGGCTCTCTGGCACGGGGGGCTCCCGCCCCCCGTTCCCCCTGGCCCCGCCGCGCACGCGGGGGCTTCCCGGCCCCCCGTATCCTCCCTGGCGGGCGTCGCCGACGGGTACGTGACGGCGGTGGCCCTGCTGGTGATCGGCTGGGTCACCATGTTCGGCGCCGAGTTCCACCGGTCCGGCGACCGGCCAGAAACGTTCCTGGTGACGCTCATCCACCCGCTGGCGGACCTGGCCGTGCTCGGCGCGCTGCTGCCCGTGGCCAGCACCGCATGGCGGCGGGTCGCGCTGCCGTACCTGGCGCTGCTCGCCCTGGCCGTCGGCGACGCCCTGGCGGTGGGCCAGCGGGTCTTCGGGGGCCACCCGGGCGTCGCGGCACAGCTGATGCCGGTCGCCGCGGCGCTGCTGGCCGGCGCCGCTCCGTGGGTTCCGGCTCGCAGTGCCGGAGAACGTGCCACGGCCGTCCCAGCGTCGGCCACCGTCATCGCCGTGCTCGCCGCATCGGCGGCCGCCCTGGTCGTGATGGTAAACGGCGTGGCCGGGGCGCCCGTGTCCGCGGGCGCGCTGGTCGTGGCCGGCGGCGCGGGCGTGCTCGTGCTCGCCGCGCGGGCGTTCATGCTGGCCAGGGACAACGGCGTGGTCCTGCGTACCTGGCGGCAGTCGGCTGCCAGCCTGCGCGACCTGGCCGACCGGACCAGCGATGCCGTCGTGGTCTGCGACCTCGGCGGCCTGATCTGCTACGCCGGCCAGGCGGTGCAGGACTACGGCTACCAGCCGGGCGCTCTGGCCGGCCGGCGGCTGCTGGAGCTGGTGCACCCGGGCGACCGGCGCGCCGCGGTGACGGCCGCCCGGCTCGGCCTCGCCGACGATGCCGTGGCGGCCCGGGCAGCTTCCGTCGCAGGATCCTCCGCCGGCAGGGTCCCGGTCAGGGTGCGCGCAGCCGACGGGACCTGGCGGCATGTCGAGGCCAGCGTGCTGCGCTACCGGGCTCCCGGCGAGCCAACCCGGATGCTCGTGACCGCCCGGGACGTCAGCGACCAGGTGGCGTTGCGCCAGCAGGTCACGTACCTGACCTTCCACGACGGGCTGACCGGGCTGCCCAACCGCGCCTACGTCGAGGAACGGGCGCGCGCCGTGCTGCGCGACGGCGCCGTCAGCCGGGCAGGCGTCATCTTCCTGGACCTGGACCGCTTCACCGCCGTCAACGACTCGGTCGGCCACGGGGCGGGCGACCTGGTGCTGGCGCAGGCGGCCAGGCGGCTGCGCGCGATCGCGCCGCCGCAGCACACGGTCGCACGCTGGGGCAGCGATGAGTTCGCCGTACTGGTCGAGAACGCGGCGAGCGCCCAGGAGGTGACCGAGATCGCCGACCGTCTGGCCGACGCGATCTCCGCCGAGCCGTTCCGGGTATCCGGGCAGCAGATCGCGCTGACCGCGAGCGCCGGCGTGGCCATCGCCAACGTCGCCCACTTGGACCACTTGGGGCACTTGGACCACTCCGGCCAGCCCGGGACGGTGCTGCGCGACGCGGATGTGGCCATGTCGCGGGCCAAGGAGGCGGGCGGCGACCGGGTGGAGGTATACGCCGCGCACATGCACGCGGACACCGCCCGCAGGCGGGAGATCGTCAGCGACCTGCAGCGGGCCATAGCCGGCAGCGAGGTCTCGCTGGCCTACCAGCCGATCGTCGACCTGACGACCTCGCGGGTCACCGGTGCCGAGGCGCTGGTCCGCTGGCCGCGCGGCGGCTTGCCCGACGCGCGCGCTCCGGAAAGCACTGAGCGGCCGCGCGGCGGCTTGCCCGACGCGCGCGCTCCGGAAAGCACTGAGCGGCCGCGCGG
>JAFAPY010000006.1 GCA_019246795.1 Streptosporangiaceae bacterium
TGGCAACATCGCCGCTGAGTCTGTTTCGGACCCTCCCGGCGTCGAGGAGGGCTTCCAGCGCGCCCACCTAATCGTCGAGGACGAATTCGTCGCCAATCGCCAGTACCAAGCATACATCGAGCCGAAGAGCGCAGTCGGGATTTTCCGCAGCGGACGCTACACGGTGCACACCGCGCACCAGTACCCGTTCAACGTCCGCGACCGGGTCTCTCAGTTCCTTGCTGTGCGGCCGTCCAATGTCCGGGTCATTGGCCACACCATCGGCGGCGGGTTCGGAGCTAAGCTCGACGCCAGCCTGGAGCCGTACGCTGCGCTGCTGTCCAAGGCCGCTGGCGGCGTCGCGGTGAAGCTGGTTAACACCCGGTACGAGGATATGCTGACCTGCCCATGCCGAGAAAACGCCGTCACGCGGATCCGGTCGGCCCTGGATGCCGAAGGGAATATCATTGCCCGAGAGCTAGAGGTGACCGCCGACAACGGCGCGCACAGCGGCGAAATGCCCTGGCTGGCCAGTATCGCGCTCCACTGCGCACGCGGCGTCTACAGGGCAGGACCGACGCGGGTCACAGCCCGCTTGGTGTACACGAACACGGCCCCTACCGGCGCGTTCCGTGGTGTCAACGGCACGTACCTTTATCACGCGGTCGAGCGGCACATGGACCATATCGCCGCCGAGATCGGCGCCGATCGCCGGGAGTTCCGAATCCGGCATCTGTTCCGCGACGGCGAGGAACTGCTCAACGGCCAGGTGCTGCACGACGCGGGCATCCTGCGCGAGGCGTTCGACAAGCTTGAGGAAGCCGCCCCGTGGGCCGAGCTGAACACGGGGAAAGGGCCATGGCGGGGCACCGGCATCGGTGCCGCCTGGTGGGTGACGAACCCTATGCCCGGGACGGCCACAGTGAAGCTCAACGAGGACGGCACCGTCGGCGTCATTACTGCGGCTACGGAGAACGGATCGGGCGCGGTCGCGATGGGCGTGACGCAGGTTGTCGCCGAACGGCTCGGGATACGGCCGCAGGATGTTTTCGTTACGATGCCGGACACCGATGTGGCAGGGTTTGACGCAGGCTCCCAGGGCAGCCGGACCACGCGGATCGTGGGCAAGGCCTCCCAGATTGCGTGTGACGAGGTCACGGAGAAGATCAAGAAGTTTGCGTCCGGCTTGCTCGAAGCAGCCGCAGAAGATTTGGAGGTGGCGGAGGGCTCGGTCCGGGTGCGCGGAGCTCCGGACACCGGCATGCCGCTGGCTTCCGTCGCCGTCGCGGCCACGAACGCGGTCGGGCCGATCCAGGGGACCGGATCGTTCGTAACGCCGTTTCCCGACTTCAACCCCGGGTGTGCGACCGGGCTGATGTTTCCCTCCTTTCCCACGCCGACGTATCACGTGCACCTGGCGGAGGTCCAGGTCGATCCGGCAACGGGTAACGTCCGAGTTCTGCGCTACCTGGTTGCGCAGGAGGTCGGTCGGGTGATCAGCCCGGACGGCACCTACGGTCAGGTGTCCGGAGGGGTGACGCAGGGCATCGGCTATGCGTTGCACGAGAGCCTGCGGATCGGCGGCGACGGCCGCTACCGCGAGCGGACGCTGGAGCATTACCGCCTCCCACTGGCTGTGGACATCCCGCGGGTGGAGTTCTTCCCACTCGAGCACCCAGACGCCGAGGGCCCGTACGGCGCCAAGGGCGTTGCCGAGAGTCCAGTCCTGTTGCCCGCCGCTGTCATCGCGAACGCGGTCAGCGACGCGATCGGCAAGCCGCTCAACGACATCCCCATCACCCCGGAGGCTGTGCTCTCAGCGATCCAGGACGCAGACACGAGCGTGGAGGCTCCCCGCCGCCCGGCCCCGCCGCAGAGCTGAGCTACCGTCTGCCCGCCGCGCAGGTGAGCCAACGCCAGGAAAGGAAGGTGCGTAGTGACGGTCACTGAAGCAGCTCGCACAACCTACACCGGTAAGCGGGTCCGGCGCACCGAGGATCCGCGGCTGCTGGCGGGCCGCGGCCAGTACCTGGATGACGTCACCGTGCCCAGGATGCTGGAGGCGGCCGTGCTGCGCAGCCCGCACGCCCACGCCCGAATTGTCAGCATCGACGTCAACCGGGCCAAAGAGCTGCCCGGCGTCTTCGATGTGATCACCGGCGCCGACCTGGCGGCGGTGGCCGGCCCGCAGCCGGTGATCTGGTACCCGATTCCTGACCAGCGGATCGCTAAGACACACGCGCTTGCAACTGACCGTGTGCGCTGGGTCGGGCAGGCCGTGGCCGCCGTGGCCGCCGCCAACAGGTACATAGCCGAGGACGCGCTGGAGCTTATCGACGTGGAATTCGAGCCGCTGCCAGTGGCGGCTGACCTTGAAGCCGCGCTTGCTCCCGACGCGCCGCGCCTGTATGAGGACTGGCCAGACAACGTCAGCGGCTCACTGACCTATACGGCCGGGAACGCGGCGCAGGCCTTCGCCGAGGCCGACGTGGTGGTGGGCGCCAGTTTCCGCCATGCCCGGGCGTTCGCCTGTCCGCTTGAGCCGCGAGGCTGCATCGCGACTTGGGATGTGTTCTCCGACACGCTCGACGTGTGGCTGTCCACGCAGGCTCCCAACCTGGCCCGGGACCTGCTCGGCGAGGTCTTCGGCCTGCCAGTGCACAAGATTCGGGTGCGCACCCCCGATCTTGGTGGTGGGTTCGGCAACAAGTTCGACTTCTACG
>JAFAPY010000305.1 GCA_019246795.1 Streptosporangiaceae bacterium
GCTCGAACAGTAGCGCGCCCTCGGTGAGCATCAGTTCCACGTCCTGCCCGGCCGGCACCTTGATCACCGCGTCGTGCTGCCAGCTGGCGATCGGGTCGGCCCACGCCTCCACGTGGAACTGCCACAGCCCCTCGGCGGTCACGGTGACGTCGGCGCCCCACCGGTCGGTGCCCGGCACCAGCTCGCGCATGGTCACGATGGGGGCAGCCTTTCCCGCGGGATCGCGCAGTACCACGCCGGCGCCGATGCTGCCGTGCCCCTCCCGGAACACCGTCGCGCTGACACCGAAGGTCTCGCCCGTGACCGCCTTGGCGGGCCGACGCCCGCAGTCCACGGCCGGCCCGACGTCAAGGATGGGGATGCGTCCAACCACGACTGCAACGCTACCGGGGGGAGGCCCCCAGGAAACCCACCGGCCGGCGGCGGCGCGGTCCCCGATCGGCTATGGTCTGCCCGTGAGAGCGATTCGCCGGTTCACCGTCCGCGTCACCCTGCCCGAGCCGCTGGCCCCGCTGCACGGGCTGATGCTGAATCTCCGCTGGTCGTGGCACGCGCCCACGGCGGATCTGTTCGCCTCGATCGACCCGTTGGCCTGGGCGGCGTCGGGCGGTGACCCGATCGCGATGCTCAGCGCGGCCTCGCCTGCGCAGGTCGCCGCGCTCGCCGCCGATGAGGGCTTCCGCGCCAGGCTGCGCGAAGCCGAGCAGGACCTGCGCGAGTACCTGTCGCAGCCGCGCTGGTACGCGGCGCAGGGGCCGGGCGGGGGCGACGGCGCCGGGCCGAAGGCGGTCGCGTACTTCTCGCCCGAGTACGGCATCACCGCCGCGCTGCCGCAGTACTCCGGGGGCCTGGGCATCCTGGCAGGAGACCACCTGAAGTCGGCGAGTGACCTCGGGGTGCCGCTGATCGGCGTCGGGCTGCTGTACCGGCATGGCTACTTCACCCAGTCGCTGTCCGCCGACGGCTGGCAGGCCGAGCGCTACCCGTCCGGCGACCCGAACGGGCTGCCGCTGGAGCTGCTGCGTGACGCCACGGGAGCCCCGGTGCGGATCGCGGTCGGCCTGCCCGCGGGCAGGCGGCTGTCCGCCCGGGTGTGGGTCGCCCAGGTCGGGCGGGTTCCGCTGCTGCTGCTCGACTCCTACCTGGAGGAGAACGAGGCCGACCTGCACGAGGTTACCGACCGGCTGTACGGCGGCGGCAGCGACCACCGGCTGCGGCAGGAACTGCTGCTCGGCGTTGGCGGGGTCCGCGCCGTCCGGGTGTTCTGCGCGCTGCGCGGGCACCCGGCGCCGGAGGTGTTCCACACCAACGAGGGCCACGCCGGGTTCCTCGGCCTGGAGCGGATCCGCGAGTACGCCGAGCAGGGCCTCAGTTTCGACGAGGCCATCGAGGTCTGCCGGGCTGGCACCGTGTTCACCACGCACACCCCGGTGGCCGCCGGCATCGACAGGTTCGAGCGGGAGCTGGTGCGGCGCCACTTCGCCGGGGACCCGCTGCTGCCCGTCGATCGGGTGCTCGCGCTCGGCGCGGAAACCTACCCCGGCGGTGACCCGCACGTGTTCAACATGGCCGTGATGGGCATGCGCCTGGCGCAGCGGGTCAACGGGGTATCCGAGCTGCACGGCCAGGTGAGCCGGGAGATGTTCGCCGGCCTGTGGCCCGGGTTCGACTCCCGCGAGGCGCCGATCGGCTCGGTCACCAACGGCGTGCACACTCCCAGCTGGGTCGCGCCGGAGATCCTGTCCCTGACCGGCGCGTCACGGGGTGAGGCAGGCGGCTGGGACTGGGATACGGCCGCCGCGGCCCCGGCCGCTGAGCTGTGGCAGGCCAGGAACGCGCTGCGTGCCCGTCTGGTGGCCGAGACCAGGCACCGGCTCCGCGCCTCCTGGCGGCAGCGCGGCGCGTCCGACGCCGAGCTGACCTGGATAGACGACGTGCTCGAGGAGCACGTGCTCACGATCGGCTTCGCCAGGCGGGTGCCCTCCTACAAGCGGCTCACCCTGATGCTGAACGACCCCGAGCGCCTGACCGCACTGCTGAACGACCCCGAGCGCCCGGTGCAGGTCGTGGTCGCCGGCAAGGCCCATCCCGCCGACGACGGCGGCAAGGCGCTGATCCAGCAGATGGTCCAGTTCAGCGACTCGCCCGGCGTAAGGCGCCGGATCGTGTTCCTGCCCGACTATGACATGGCGATGGCGCGCATCCTGGTGCAGGGCTGCGACGTGTGGCTGAACAACCCGCTACGACCGCTGGAGGCCTGCGGGACCTCGGGCATGAAGGCGGCGCTGAACGGCGGGCTGAACGTCTCGGTGCGCGACGGCTGGTGGGACGAGTGGTATGACGGCGGGAACGGGTGGGCCATACCGTCGGCCGACGGCGTCGCCGACCCCGCGCGGCGCGACGAGCTCGAGGCCCGCGCGCTGTATGAGCTGCTCGGCAAGTCGGTGGCGCCGCTGTTCTATGACAGGGATGCCGGCGGGGTCCCGGTGCGCTGGGCGGAGCGGATCAGGCACGCGCTGCGCTCCCTGGGGCCGAAGGTGCAGGCCGAGCGGATGGTGCGGGAGTACGTCTCGGCGCTGTACGTGCCCGCCTCGGCGTCCTCCCACGCGCTGGTCGACGCGTCAGGCTTCGGCCCTGCCAGGGAGCTGGCCGCCTGGAGGCAGCGCGTGGTGAAGGCGTGGCCGCAGGTGCGGATCGAGCATGTGGAGGCGGAGGCCGCCGGGCCGACGGGTCAGCGGCTGGGCACGGCGCTGAGGTTGCGGGTCCTGGTGGCGCTCGGCGAGCTTTCCAGCGACGACGTGACCGTGGAAGCCGTCTACGGCCGTCCCGATGATGACGACGAGATCGTCGGCCCGGGCTATGCCACGCTGGCCGCCGAGGAGCCGCCCCTTCCCTCCGGGCCGATGCGGTACTCCGGTGACGTGCCGCTGGACCGGCCAGGGCCGTTCGGGTACACGGTGCGCGTGCTGCCGCGGCATCCGCTGCTGTCCAGCCGCGCCGAGCTCGGGCTGGTGACGTTCCCGCAGGGGCCGGTCGGCATGACCAACGGCGACCTGCGCTGAGATAGGAAGGAGCCCCGCCGTGGGTGAGTTCATCCGGCTGGAGGTCGCAGACGGCATCGGCACGGTCCGGCTGGACCGGCCCCCGGTCAACGCGCTGAACGACCAGCTCGCCGGCGAGCTCGCTGCCGCGGCCGACGAGGCAGCGGCCGCCGCCGACATCCGCGCGGTGATCCTCTACGGCGGCGAGAAGGTCTTCGCCGCCGGCGGCGACATCAGCGAGATGGCCGAGGCGGACTACGCCGCGATGGCGACGAGGGCGGTCGGGCTGCAGTCGGCCCTGGCGCGCGTGGCCGGGATCCCCAAGCCGGTGGTCGCCGCGATCACCGGGTACGCGCTGGGCGGCGGGCTCGAGCTCGCCCTGGCCGCGGACTTCAGGGTCGCCGGCCATAGCGCGCGGCTTGGGCAGCCCGAGATCCTGCTCGGCGTCATCCCCGGGGCCGGCGGGACCCAGCGGCTGCCCCGCCTGGTCGGCCCGGCCCGGGCCAAGGACATCGTCTTCACCGGCCGCATGGTCCCAGCCGCCGAGGCGCACGCCATCGGCCTGGTGGACCTGCTGGCGCCGGACGACTCGGTGTACGCCGCGGCGCAGGACATGGTGCGGCGGTACGCGGGCGGACCGGCGCTGGCGCTGCGCGCCGCCAAGCAGGCCATCGACCACGGCCTCGACGTGGATCTGGCCACCGGCCTGGAGATCGAGCGGCTCCAGTTCGCCGCGCTGTTCGGCACCGAGGACCAGCGCGCCGGGATGCGCAGCTTCCTCGAGCATGGCCCCGGCAAGGCCACCTTCGCGGGGCGCTAACCCCCCGCGACCAGCCTGCGCAGCGCCCGGGCCGCCTGGGCGTTCTGCTCGGCATAGGCGACCAGCGCGCTGGCCAGCGCCGCGGCCCACTCGCCGACCGGCACCGCCTGCCGGGACAGCACCACGCCGCGCACCGTGCGGCAGATCTCCGCCAGCGGCTGCCCGTCGCGCACCGCGAGCGTCATCTGCTGGTCGCCGAGCCGCACCACGATCCTGGAGATCTCGCCGGGGCGCCCGCGCATCCGGTCGGACAGCGTCCGCTCCCGGTCCACGGTCACGCAGTCACTGGGCAGCGCCTCGCCCAGCGACTGCGTCAGCACCCGGGCGTAGATGGCCACGTCCGTGCTGTCGGCGCGCAGCGCGGCGGCGACCATGTCCAGCGACGGCGCGCCCTCATGCTCAGTCATCGGCCAAACCCCACAGGTTGCGATGCCTGGGATTCTAGTGCTCCGGGCGAACCGCCCGCCCACCCGCGGCCGGCCGCGCCGCGCGGCGTTAGGCACCGGGACTCGCGTCTTTCCCCCACAAGGTTGCGCCGGTTTCGTAGTCTGGATTCGCGATGCCTGTGACGGAACGACTGCCGACGACGCTCGGCCCGTATCGCCTTGCCGACCGCCTCGGGGCGGGCGGCATGGGGGTGGTGCACCTCGCCTGGGATCCCGCAGGCCGCCTGGTGGCGGTCAAGGTGCTCCATGCCGTCGGCACAGCCGCCCCGGGCGACCCGGAGGCCGCCAACGCCCGCCGCCGCCTGGCGCGCGAGGTCGAGACCATGCGCCGGGTCCGCAGCCCGTACGTCGCCGAGATCATCGATGCCGACCTGACCGGGGACTTTCCCTACATCGTGACCCGGTTCGTGCCGGGGCTGACGCTGGATGCGATGGTGCGCGGCCGCGGCCCGCTGTCCGGCGAGGGGCTGTGCAGGCTCGGCTACGGCATGGCCGAGGCGCTGGCCGCGATCCACGCCGCGGGGGTGGTGCACCGCGACCTCAAGCCCGGCAACGTCATGCTCACCGATGACCGGCCGGTGGTGATCGACTTCGGCATCGCCCAGGCCGGGGACGCCACCAGGCTGACCCAGACCGGGATGGTGATGGGCACGCCCGGCTACCTGGCGCCCGAGGTGATCGAGGGACAGCCGAGCAGTCCTGCCTCCGACGTGCACTCATGGGGCGCCACGATGGCGTACGCGGCCACCGGGCGGCCGCCGTACGGCGGCGGATCCTATGAGGGGGTCTTCTTCCGCATCGTCTCCGGGCGCGCCGACCTGTCCGGGGTGCCCGCGCCGCTGATGCCGCTGCTGTCGGCGGCGCTGGCCAAGGACCCTGCGGCCCGCCCCTCAGCCGGGCAGCTCAGCGCCGCGATCAGGACCCTGGACACCTCCGCCCCGGCGATGGCGCACCCGCCGTTGGCCGCCCCGTACCAGGCGGCGGCCGCGCCCGCCCCGCCCGAGCGTGCCCGCCACAGCCCGGCACCCCGCGGCCCGGCCGCGGCAGGCGCCCTGCCCGGCACCGCCCGCCGGGACCCGCAGACGAAGGCCGGGCTGGCCATCATGGTCTGCGCGGTGGCGCTGACCGCAGTGCTCCCCGCCGCCGGGCTGGTCGCCTCGCTGGCGCTGATCACTGTGCTCCGCGCCGCGGACCGGTCCAACGCCGCGCTGGCGGCGCGGCGGTCGGCGCGCGGGCCGCGGCCCGGCGACTTGCCGCTCGTGCTGGTGACCGCGCCGCTGGCGGTGGTGCGGGCGCTGATCGCCGAGGCACTGACCGCCCCGGCGGCGCTGCTCGCCGGCGCGGCGGCGTTCGGGATCACGATGGCGGTCACGCACAGCTTCGCGATGCCGCGGGCGGGCGCCTACGCCGCGGCGGCCGTGGTCGCCTGGTACGGCCTGGGACCCAGTTCGGCCAAGGCGCGGCGGCAGCTGAACCGGATGGCTGCGGCCTTCGCCCGCAGCCGGGCGACCGCAGCGGTCACCGGCCTCGCCGCGTGGGCGCTGGCGGCGGCCGCGGTGCTGTTCGCGTTGTCGCAGGCCCCCTATTACTGGCCCGCGACCGCCCCGCACCTGCCGGCCCTGCACGGCCTGGTGTCGACCGCGGGAACCTGGCTGCTGCGGCACGCCTACCCCTGATCACCCCGACTCTGACCCCCCGGCGCTCGTTGTCATGCGTGAGGCTACCCTGCTATCCGGGGTGACCCCCACGACCGGGGCAACCCCCGGGATCCCGGGAGGCGCGCAGATGGCGGGTAGGCCGGCGGGCGGCGCTGGCAGCCGGAGGCACCGGGCTGACCCCCGCGGCCGCGCCGACGGCCTGGGGCTGGTATCCGTGCTGGTCTACCTGGTCGTGCTCGCGGGCGTCACCGCGGGGATGTTCCTGACCTGGCAGGCGCCGAAGTACGCTGGCTGGGGCACCGGGCTGGCCGGCTGCGCGCTGCTCGCCGCCGCGCTGGCCAGGCTGGTGCTGCCGTCCCGCCACGCGGGGCTGCTTTCTTCGCGGCGCAAGGCCTCCGACGTCCTGGCGTTCACGGTGCTCGGCGCCGGGATGCTCGCGCTCGCGCTGATGCTGCCGTGAGCAGCGGCCGATAACCAAGGAGAGACATGTCCAAGATCAAGGTAGCCAGCCCCGTCGTCGAGCTCGACGGTGACGAGATGACGCGGATCATCTGGGCCTACATCAAGGACCAGCTGATCCTGCCCTACCTGGATATCGAGCTCGAGTACTACGACCTGTCCATCACCCACCGCGACGAGACCGACGACCAGGTGACCGCGGACGCCGCGTACGCGATCAAGCGCCATGGCGTGGGCGTGAAATGCGCCACGATCACGCCGGACCAGGCGCGGGTCGCCGAGTTCGGGCTGAAGAAGATGTGGCGCTCGCCGAACGGCACAATACGGAACATCCTGGGCGGCGTCATCTTCCGCGAGCCGATCGTGGTCTCCAACGTCCCGCGCCTGGTGCCGAGCTGGACCAAGCCGATCATCATCGGCAGGCACGCGCACGCCGACCAGTACAAGGCCTCGGACTTCCTGGTGCCGGGCCCCGGCACGGTGACGCTCTCCTACGTCCCCGAGGGCGACAGCGGCCAGCCGATCGAGCTGCAGGTCGCGCGATACCACGGCGGCGGCGTGGCCATGGCCATGTACAACTTCGACGACTCGATCCGCGACTTCGCCCGGGCCACGATGCGGTACGCGCTGGACCGCAGGCTGCCGCTGTACCTGACCACGAAGAACACGATCCTGAAGGCCTACGACGGCCGGTTCAAGGATCTGTTCGCGGAGGTATTCGAGTCTGAGTTCAAGGCGGACTTCGAGGCGGCGGGCATCGGCTACGAGCACCGGCTCATCGATGACATGGTGGCGCAGATCCTCAAGTGGGAGGGCGGCATCGTGTGGGCCTGCAAGAACTACGACGGCGACGTGCAGTCCGACATGATCGCGCAGGGCTACGGCAGCCTGGGCCTGATGACATCGGTGCTGATGACCCCGGATGGCCGCACCGTGGAGGCAGAGGCGGCGCACGGCACCGTGACCAGGCACTACCGGCAGTACCAGCAGGGCAGGCCGACGTCGACCAACCCGGTGGCGTCGATCTTCGCCTGGACCCGGGGCCTGGCGCACCGCGGCAAGCTGGACGGGACCCCTGAGGTAATCCGGTTCGCCGCCACGCTGGAGGACGTCTGCGTGCGCACGATCGAGGGCGGCCGGATGACCAAGGACCTCGCCCTGCTGGTCGGCCGCGACACCCCGTTCCTGACCAGCGAGGAGTTCCTCGCCGCCCTGGACGCTAACCTCCGCAAGGAGATAGATCGTTAATATCGGCGAACGGGCGGTGGTGCTTCCCCACGGAGCGCAGCTGCGCCCATGACGAAGGAGTTTCCGCGATATGGCAGGTAAGGGCAAGGTGACCGTGGTCGGCGCCGGGTTCTACGGCTCGACCACCGCGCAGCGGCTCGCCGAGTACGACATCTTCGCCGAGGTCGTGCTCACCGACATCATCGAGGGCAGGCCGGAAGGCCTGGCGCTGGACATGAACCAGTCCCGGCCGATCGAGGGCTTCGAGACCAAGGTCACCGGGCAGGCCACCGGGCAGGCGGGCGAGGGTTACCAGGCGATCGCGGGGTCCGGCATCGTGATCATCACCGCCGGGCTGCCGCGCAAGCCGGGCATGAGCCGGATGGACCTGATCGAGACCAACGCGAAGATCGTCAGGAATGTCGTGGAGAATGTCACCAAGTACGCGCCGGACGCGGTGCTGATCGTGGTGTCCAACCCACTGGACGAGATGACCGCGCTGGCTGCCAAGGTGTCCGGGTTCCCCGCGCACCGGGTGATGGGACAGGCCGGCATGCTGGACACCGCGCGGTTCAGCTTCTTCGTGGCCGAGCGGCTCGGCGTACCGGTCGGCTCGGTGCGGACGCTGACGCTCGGCTCGCACGGCGACACGATGGTGCCGGTCCCCTCGGCCTGCACCGTCGACGGCAAGCCGCTGGCCAGCTTGCTGTCCGCGGCCGACATCGACCAGCTCGTCACCAGGACCCGGAACGGCGGCGGCGAGATCGTCGCGCTGCTGAAGACCGGCTCGGCGTACTACGCTCCCTCAGCGGCCGCGGCGCGGATGGCCAGGGCGGTAGCCGAGGACTCCGGCGCGGTTATGCCGGTGTGCGCCTGGGTGGACGGCCAGTACGGCATCTCCGGCGTCTACCTGGGCGTGGAGGCCGAGATCGGCGCCGGCGGCGTCCGCCGCGTGGTGGAACGTGAGCTGACCGGATCCGAGCTCGCCGACCTGCGCACCGCCGCCGAAGCAGTGCGCGCCAAGCAGGCCGACGTCGCCTCGCTCTAGCAGGCCGGCGCGGCCCGCTGACGGCCCGGCGGACCGGCGCTCCGATGTGCTCAGCCTGGGCAGCTTCGTGGCGCTGGGGCTGCCCGATGGCATGCTCGGCACCGCCTGGCCCTCCATGCGCGTCTCCTTCGGCGCGCCGGTTGGCGGCCTCGGCCTGATCCTGCTCATCGCCACGGCAGGATCGGTGACGGTCACCGCGTTCGCCGGGGCGCTGATCCAGCGCCTGGGCGTGCCAGCGGTGCTGTCCGTGGCCGGGGCGGCAGCCGCCGCCGGGTACGCCGGGTTCGCCCTGGCCCCCGGGCTATGGCTGGTGCTCGGCGTGGCCGTGCTGGCCGGCGCGGCGGCCGGCATGATGGACGCCGGCCTCAACACGGCCGTGGCGCTGACCGGCCGGCCGCGGCTGCTCAACCTGCTGCACGGCGCCTACGGCGTCGGCACCGCGATCGGCCCGCTGGTGGTCACCGCGGCCATCCTCACCGGTTCCTGGCGCCCCGCCTACCTGGCGCTGTGCTCCCTCGACCTGATCATGGCCGGCTTGTGGCTGGGCCACCGGCGCCGCGGCGGCGCCGCGAACCCGGTGCAGCAGGCCGAGACGGACCGGCCGCAGCCGGCCGCCGTGTGGTCCCGGCGCCGTTACCAGGCGGTGGTGGCCGCGGGCCTGGGCGTGTTCTTCCTCTATGCCGGGCTGGAGGTGGGTGCCGGGCAGTGGGAGGCGAGCTTCTGCCGCGGGCAGCTGAACCTGACAGCGGGCGCGACCGGCCTGGCTGCCTTCGGCTACTGGGGCTCGCTGACCGCGGTGCGGATCGGCCTTGGCCTGCTGCCCCGCCCGTCGGCGCCGCGGGCCGTGGTCCGGTGCGGCGCCGCGCTCGCCGTGGCCGCCGCCGCGGTCATCTGGTGGCGGCCGGGCCCGGTGGTCACGGTGACCGCGTTCGCCGTGCTCGGCGGCGCCTTGGCCGGCATCTTCCCTGCGCTGATCGCGCTCACCCCGGCCCGGCTCGGTGCCCGGCACGCCCGGCACGTCATCTCCTGGCAGGTCGGCGCGGCCGCCGCGGGAGGGGCGTGCATCTCGGCTGCGATCGGCCTGCTCATCGGCGCGACCAGCCTGGCCGTCCTCGGCCCGTCGGTCACCGTCCTCGCCGTGGGTGTCGCCGCCGCGGAGCTGGTCCTCACCGGCCTGGTCCCCGCCGCGCCGTGACACCCGGGCGCGTGATCAGCGCTGCCTGGAGCGCGGCCGCTCAGTGCCTGCCGGAGCGCGCGCGTCGGGCAAGCCGCCGCGCGGCCGCTCAGTGGCTGGCGAGGCGGCGCAGGGCGAGTTCGGCGTACAGCG
>JAFAPY010000030.1 GCA_019246795.1 Streptosporangiaceae bacterium
TGAAGAGCTTCATGCTCCCGGGCCGGCCTTCTAGCAGCTCACGGTAGATCGCGAGGGTCTCGGCCGCGCAGCGATCCCAGCTAAACGCCCGGGCCCGCTCCAGACCGCGGGCGCGAAGCTGCGCGGCCAGCATGGGGTCGCTGACGATCTGCCAGAGACCGCGGGCAATGTCGTCCGCGGAGTGTGGATCGACCACCACCGCGGTTCCTGTTCCCGCCACCTCGGTGAGGGCCGGGTCGCTGGAGATAAGCGTGGGGACACCGCAGGCGAAGGCCTCGACCACCGGCAGACCGAACCCCTCATAGATGGACGGGAAGGCGAAGGCGCTGGCGCCGCGGTAGAGCGCGGGTAGGTGGGCGGCGGCCACGTAGCCCAGGAAGTGGATGCGATCGGCCGCACGGCTCTGCCGCGCACGGACGTACAGGGGGTGATCTTTCCAGCCCGGCTCACCCACGATGACCAGATGGTGTGGAATGTTCTCCTGCTCGACCAGGCGAGTAAAGGCGTCGACCAACCGGACATGGTTCTTGCGCGGCTCCAGCGTGCCCACCGTGAGCAGGTACGGTGCGTCGAGCCGGTAGTGCCGCCGCACGTCGGCCAGTGTCGGGCTTCCCAGGGCGAACGGTGCGCTGAAGTGCGGAGCGATGCCCCCGTAGATCACCCGGACACGCTCGGGAGATACGCCCAAATAGTGGAGGATGTCCTGGCGGGCGCTCTCGCTGATGGTAAGAATGAGAGAGGCGCGCCGCGCCAGCGCAGGGATAAGGGCGCGATGCACCGCGACGGTCTTGCGCGGCTGGTACTGCGGACAGCGGTAGACCGACATGTCGTACATGGTGATGACCGCCGGGATCCCGGTGGGCAGGCGGAGTGGGGCCAGATAGTTGGGGAAGTGGCAGAGGTCGAGGTCGGCGCGTGTCATGCTGCGCCGCAGCCCGAGCTGCGTCCAGAGCACCCGCGAGGGGACCAGGCCCCCGGTGTAGGTCTTGGCGGGTGAAAGGTCGCAGCCGGGCGCTTGCGGTAGGCCGTTGGTGAAGTAACGCAGGTCGAAACCTTCCTCCGACGCGCTGAGGCGCTGGAGGCCGTCGATCATGTTGGCCACGTAGGTGCCGACCCCGGTGCGGCTGCCGATCACGGCAGCGGACGCTTCAATGCCGATCAGCATACGAGAGCCTTTCTGTATCGTGCGCGGCGAGCGAGCCCGCCAGGCCGCACATGATCCAGAAGAGAATAAAGATGGCGTGGTTCTCGAGCATGTAGTCCACCAGCCCGTGCCCCACGAAGGCTGCCAGGGCCCCGATGAGGGCGATAGCCCAGAGCGAGGGCGCGCGACCCGCCGGCAGGGGAGCGATAAGCGGCCACACGATCAGGGCAAGAAAGAGTGCAAAGAGGCCGGCGCCAAGCATGCCAACGTCGGCCAGAAGCTCGAGCGGCAGACTGTTGGCCAGAATGCGCTGATCCCAGCTCTGCAGCGGTGGGGTGAAGTAGGCGCCGTAGCTCAGGCGGAAGCCGTCCGGGCCGACGCCGAGAAGCGGATGCCGCCGTACCATGGCGAGAGCCGCTCCCCAGAGCTGGGGGCGGCCGGGCTCCGCCACCGTGGCGGGTAGACTCACCGCCGACGACACCACCGGACCGCCTGCGCACAGGTTCGTCTGTCTGCCCGGTGGGGCGGCGATCTGGACCGGAATCCGGCGATAGACTGCGCTCTTGAGGCTGAACCAGGTCACTCCCTCCTGGCTCATGTCCCATACCAGTAGGTACCGGCCGGGGGCGCAGGGCGTCTGGAGCAGCGCCGACACGGCCTGCCGCCCGTCGGGAGCCACGGAGGTCGGGAGGCGACTGCGCAGCCCGTCAAAGACGGCAAACTTCCCGGACGGGAGCAGCCAGTGGTAGGAAAGGGTGTAGCGGTTGGGGCCGGCGTTGGTCCAGGTGAGCGGGCCGAGGTTCTGGACGGTCACGGGCAGGTGCAGCTGAGATCGCGCCGGAAGGGTGGCGGGGACGCGGACGGTATACGACGCGCGATACCACTCCTGATCACTCTGGCTGGTCAGGCGCAGGAGCAGGAGGGAATGCGAGGGCAGGAGGACGGATACACCCACAACCGCCAGATTGAGGCAGCCAAGCGCCACCAGGCGGCGATGGCGGCGGAGGTGGTTGATCCATCCCCTGCCCTCCAGGCGCCGGCCGACGGCCAGCAGCACGGCCAGGGACCCGATACCCAGTCCCAGCCAGGCGCCTCGGCTGAAAGTCAGGAAGGTGGCTGCCAGCAGTGCGTCGGCGGCTAGCAGCCAGAGCAGGGTCTCGGCCGGCCGGCGGGGCGCGCGGCGCACGGCGTGCGCCAGGCCAACCAGGCTAAAGGGGAGGGCCAGCTCGAAGTACATGGCCGCCACGTTGGCGTAGGGGAAGGTGCCGCTCAGCCGTAGGTAGCCACCTGCGACTGTGGGTTTGTCCCGGAAGAGGTGAAGGGTACCGGCCAGGCGTGTCCCCAGGGCAAGCTCCAGGAGGCCGGCGCAGGCAGCGATGAGCGCACCGGCCACGATAGCCCCGCACAGGAGCGTCAGCTTGCGCTCTCTGTCCCTCTCCAGCCACATCGGCATGGCCAGCCAGAGCAGCCCTCCC
>JAFAPY010000080.1 GCA_019246795.1 Streptosporangiaceae bacterium
CCGGCCCGCCGGGCTGAACAGCTCTGGCTCGGCGTAGTCCCGCCGCCGCAGCGCGATGTCGGCCAGCATGACCCCGCACCAGGCCGCGATCGGCACGCCGAGCGTGATCAGGAAGCCCTCGAACTGGCCGACGAAGTTGTGCGCGAAGAACACCACGTAGATGGTGCCGAGCGTCATCACGGTGCCGTCGATCGAGGCGGCCAGGTAGCGCGGTACCCGCAGGCCAAGGCTGAGCAGCGCCAGCCCGGAGGAGTAGATGTCGAGCACCGACCCGCCGATCAGCCCGAGCACCGCCACGATCGCGAACGGCACCAGGAACCAGGTGGGCAGCAGCGTGGCGAGAGCCCCGATGGGGTCGGCGGAGATCGCCGTGTTCAGGCCCGGCGAGGACCCCGCCAGCAGCAGCCCGAACAGCAGCAGGAACACCGGCGCGACCGAGGACGCGAACGTGGTCCAGCCGACCACGGCCGCGCCGGAGGACCGGCGCGGCAGGTAGCGCGAGTAGTCCGCGGCGACGTTCGTCCAGCCCAGCCCGAAGCCGGTTATCACGAACACCAGCGCGCCGATCACGGCCTGGGCAGAGCCGCTGTGGATGGCGGACACCACGCCCCAGTGGATCTTGCCCGCGACCAGTCCGATGTAGACCACGGTGAACACCCCGGTCACGATCGTGATACCGGTCTGCAGCCGCATGATGAGGTCGAAGCCCATCACGCCGCCGAAGACGGTCAGCCCGACCACGATGATCAGCGCGATCACCTTGGTGCCGGTGCCGCCGCCCCAGCCCAGGCGGTGGAAGACGGTCGCCGTCGCCAGCGTGGCCAGGATGACCAGCACCGTTTCCCAGCCCACGGTCAGCAGCCAGGAGATCACCGTGGGCAGCTTGTTGCCGTTGACCCCGAACGCGGCCCGGCTGAGCACCATGGTCGGCGCCGAGCCGCGCTTGCCTGCCACGGCGATGAACCCGCAGGCCAGGAAGGACAGCACGATCCCGGCTATGCCGACGGCCAGCCCCTGCCAGAACGAGATGCCGAACCCGAGCACGAACGACCCGTAGCTGAGCCCCAGCACCGAGATGTTCGCCGCGAACCACGGCCAGAACAGGTCGCGCGGCCGCCCCTTGCGCTCGTCCTCGGCGATGACGTTGATGCCGTTCATCTCGATCTGCAACGGCCGCAGCTCCGCAGTGCCCGCGCTGTCAGGCATGGCAGGCCTCCTAGGTGTTCTAGCCAGCCTGCTCCCGCCGGATGCCACGACGCAACTCGGCGGCGGCGATGACGGGTTTCAGCGCCCCAGCCGGCCGCGTGAGCCCCGGCGCCCCCGGGGGCGCCCGGGTGCCGGGCGGAATGCGGATCAGGATATTCCGGAGTTGATCCGCTCACGGATCAGGTTGTCAAGCTCGGCGTCCGGCTGCTGGCCGCCTCGGCCGGTCTTCGGGATGAAGCCCCGCACATTGCGGCCTTCCTGGTCGAGCAGAAGAAACATCCGCCCGGTTTCGCATGCGCCTGCCAGCGCCGGCCAGGGAAGGAAGGCGGCTGATCCGTCCGGCGCCCTCCAGGCCACGCCGTCATGCCTGAGCTTGTACTCGTATGTCCCGTGCAGCCACACCCCGGTCGCGAGCGCATGGCGGGCCTGGCGGCCGGGTGATAGCCGCCACACCCGCAGTGCGCTCCAGCAGACCAGCAGCAGGCACAGGGCGGCGCCGGCGATCAATTCGTCCCGCAGCAGGCCGCGGTGAGCGCCGTAGGCCGCTGGTCTGGTGACGACGAGCAACAGCAGCACGAGCGACTCTGCCAGCAGTGCCGCGAACAGGACTCCGGCAGTCAGCCAGGAACGGCGCATGACGGTGAGAAGACGCGACGCCGCCATTATTTCGCGCACGTCTTCCCAGCTGAGCTCGCATCGCAAGACGAGGGTGTCCGTCGTTCCCGCCATGGCCATGTTGCAAATATAGTACGCCGCCGGGCGGAGACGGACTCGGGCCCCGACTAACTTTACGTCCCGAACTTATGCGCGGCCCGCCGCATCCAGGGCAGTGCATCGCGAGGCAGCTATTTCCAGCCAACCTTCCCTGGTCAGACGGTTATGATCCGGGCTGGCGGCCAGCGCTCCCCGCACATTTAATTGTCTCAGATTGCAAGGCCTGAAGCAGCTTCTCCGGCGAGGCCCTTCGGTAGTTTGCCGAGCTCGGTATTTCTGTCCGGTTTATCCATGTTAACTGTCATGTTCCATGTTAAGTGTCATGGTCTAATCATGACGATGCCCACTTGCGCGGGCCGGGAAGAGGCAGGGAAGTTGGAACAGTTCTGTACCCGCATGGTCGAGGAGGCCTGTGATGAACGAGTCAAAGAAGCTCACGCTGTCGAAGGAGACCCTGCGCTGTCTCGACGACCAGGATCTCACGGAGGTGGTGGGCGGGCACTACAGCCACAACTGCTTCTCCGGCAACTGCCCCAGTGTCCAGGGCAACTGCGTCAGCGTCCAGGGCAACTGCGCCAGTGCCCAGGCATATGTGTGCCTGAGCAATGAGTGCAGCCATGCATTCATCTGCATCTAGCCGGACTCACGACAGCGTGAAGCTACGCCCAGGTCAGGAGATGACGCCCCCGCCGGCCCTCTATGGGACCGGCTGATGCGCATGCCTGACGCGTCGTGCCGCGATGCTCCGGTCTTTGAGGGGGCCGGAGCGTCGCGGCGCCCCCTGCTGTCCGGTGCACTCAAGGACCGCGCTGCCCACCTGGCTGGCACACTTGCCACGACCGTCTGCCCCACGCCCATTGCCGAGCATGGAGATGCGTCCCTGGTGTCCGGGGCCGCCGGCCTGGCCGTGTGCAGCGCTCAGCTCGCTCGGACGCGCTGCGACCGGCAGGCTGCCGACACTGCGCTGGCCCGCCTGGAGGATGCCATCGACGTGCTGGGGACCCAGCCGCTCACAAGCTCGTTTTATGCGGGGTTCACCGGGATCGCCTGGGCCGTCGATCTGGTGGGCAGGCTGCTCGGCACCGCGGGCGAAGACCGCAACGGCGACATCGATGAAGCGCTGACGAAACTGCTGCGGAAGTATCCGGAGCAGGCGCCTTACGACCTGATCCAGGGCCTCACGGGGCTCGGAGCCTACGCGCTGGCCCGATGGCCGCGTCCCGGCGCCGCGCAGTGCCTTCTGGGCGTGGTGGAGCAGTTCGCCCAGCGGGCACGGCACGACCGCGACGGCGTCTTCTGGTGGTCACCACCGTCGTGGCAGGGCCAGCGACGCGAAGTGTACTTGCCGGGCAGGGTGGATCTGGGGGTGGCGCACGGAATCGCCGCTGTTATCCCGTTTCTGGCCCGGGTGCACCGGCTCGGGCTGGCCCGGCAGACCGTGCGCCCGTTGCTCGACGGAGCCGTCCGCTGGCTGCTGGCCCACCTGGTCGACACCGCGTCCGGGCCTACCGTCCCGTCCTTCGTGGCCGACGGTGTCCCGCCGCGGCCGGTCCGCTCCGCCTGGTGTTACGGCGACCCCGGCGTGGCCGCGGCGTTGCTGCTCGCGGCGCGGGACGTCGGCGAGCCGACCTGGGCGGCGGCGGCGACCGGTCTCGCGCTGCGGGCCGCTGCCCGTCCGCCCGACCACGCCGGCGTCGAGGACGCCGGCCTCTGCCACGGGTCGGCCGGCCTGGCGCACCTGTTCAACAGGATCTACCAGATGACCGCGGAGCCGGCACTCGCCGACGCGGCCCGGTTCTGGGTGGAGCGGACTCTCGAGCTGTGCTCCGCCGCGGCGCCCGGCCGCGACGCGACGCGCACGGACGCCGCACCCCCAGCGTGGAAGGGCCCCGGGCTGCTCGAGGGCGCCGCTGGCGTCGCCCTCGCCCTGGAGGCGGCGAGCACCACGGTCGAGCCCGTCTGGGACCAGATGCTGCTGGTCTCCACGGGAATCCCCGGAGCACAGGCATGACGAGCGGCCACGGCACGCCCGGCCCGGTGGTGACACCATCCGGGTTCTTCGTGCTGCGGACGCCCCTGCTGCCGCTCACGGAGGTGACAGCATGGGGAGAAGGACTGCAGGCGCCAGCGGCCATCGACGACGCCAGCGCGCTCAACGAGGCCGTAGCCGCTGATCGGGCCCAGCTGCGTCGTCGGCTCGAGGACATCGTCACCACGCCCGAGTTCCGGGACGCCTTGTTCGTCGCCTCACCGATCCTGGCGGCAGCGGTCGACCTGTGGCGCAAAGATGCGGACAGCGACAAGGGCCGCGCTACCGAGCGGTCGCTCGTGTCCTACGTCGTGCGGGCCGCGGCCAGGCCGACTCCGTTCGGGCTTTTCGCCGGGTGTACGACGGGTACCATCGGCGCGCGCACGTGCCTGCGGCTGGAAGGCCTGGACCGCTACCGCCGGCATACTCGCCTGGACATGGACTACCTGTGGGGGCTGGCGGAAGCGGTTCAGCGGGATTCCCGTCTCCGCGAGGAACTCGACTACCGGCCGAATTCCAGCCTCTACCAGGTCGGAGACCGGCTGCTGTTCGCCGAGGCGCGGCAGAGCCGGTCCGGCCGGTCCTACAAGCTTGTGGCCGTGGCCACGACGCCCTACCTGATGCAGACCCTTTCCCGGGCGCGGGACGGGGCCCGGCTCGACACCCTGGCCGCAGCGTTGGTCGACGATGACGTCACCCGCGCCGACGCCGACGAGTACATCGCCGAGCTCGTCGACAGCCAGGTCCTGGTCGCCGACGTCGGGCCGCAGCTGACCGGAGGCCCGCCGACGGATACCTTGGTGGCGGCCCTGAGCCGCCACGAGCGCACTGTCGACCTCGCGCGCCGGCTCGGCGAGGCGGCCGAGTGCCTAGCCGCGATCGACGCCGCCGGCATCGGGGTGTCTGCAGAGCGGTACCGCGCCGCCGCCGCCGTCCTTGACGGCCTTCCCGTGTCTCCGGACCCATCGCGCTTCGTGCAGGTCGACCTGACCAAGCCTGCCGGTGAGGTCACGCTCGGCGCCAACGTGGTCCCCGAACTGCTGCGGGGCGTGGAGGTCCTGCACGCCCTGAGCCGCTACCGCCAGCACGAGGGCCTGCGGCAGTTCCGGGAGAAGTTCACGCAGCGTTACGAAACCCGGGAGGTGCCACTGGCGCAGGCGCTCGACGAGGAGAACGGCATCGGGTTCGAGCGGTCCAGCTCGCCGGCCGCCGAGGCGGCGCCGTTGCTGGCCGGAGTGCCGCTGCGGCCCAACCGGGACCAGGCCGCCCAGTGGATCCGCCGCGACACGCTCCTCCTCGACAAGCTCACGCGTGCGCTCGCCGCCGGGAGCGGCGAGATCACGATCACGGCATCCGAGGCCGCGGCCGTCGGCGACAACGACGCCCCGCCACTGCCCGATGCCTTCCACGTGACGGCCGCGGTCCTGGCCGACCGTGAGCAGGCCGCGGGACGCGATCACTTCCAGGTCGTGCTCCACTCCGTCTCGGGACCATCCGGCGCGCGGCTTCTCGGTCGCTTCCTGCACGCCGACGACGAGCTCTGCCGGCTCACCCGGGCGCACCTGGCGGCCGAGGAGGCGGCCCACCCGGAGCGCGTATTCGCCGAAGTCGTACACCTTCCGGAGGGGCGGGTGGGCAACATCCTGTGCCGCCCCGTGCTGCGCGGCTACGAGATCCCGTACCTCGGGCGCTCCGGCGCGCCGGCCGACCGGCAGCTGCCGTTGTCCGACCTACTCGTGTCGGTCCAGGGTGAGCGGATCGTGCTCCGCTCCCGCCGGCTCGGGTGCGAGGTGGTCCCCCGGCTCACCACCGCGCACAATCACATGGGGCGCGGTCTTGGCGTCTACCGGTTCTTGTGCGCGCTTCAGTTGCAGGAGATCGATCCCGGGATCATGTGGGACTGGGGACCGCTCGGGCTGGCGCCGTTCCTGCCCCGCGTCGTCTGCGGTCGGGTGATCCTGTCCAGAGCCCGCTGGAACCTCCACGAGAGGGAACTCGCCGCCTTCCGCGAGCCTCGAGGGGCCAGGCAGTTCGCCGCCGTCCAGCGACTGCGGGAGCGCCACCGCATGCCACGGTACGTGGCGCTCGCCGACGGCGAGAACGAGCTGGTAGCCGACCTGGACAACGTGCTGAGCCTCGAAATGCTCGCGCACGAGCTGCGGGGCCGGACGGCCGCGTCATTCGTCGAGATGGTCCCCGGCCCTGGCCAGCTGTGCGCCTCCGGGCCAGAAGGACTGTTTACCCACCAGGTCATCGTGCCGTTCGTCCGGTCCTCGCCGCAGCCTGCGGCGCGGCCGCTGGGTCGGCCAGCCGCAACCTCGTGCGCTCGTCGTTTCCCGCCCGGGTCGGAGTGGCTGTACGTCAAGCTGTTCACCGGGACGGCCACCGCGGACCAGGTACTGCGACGGGCCGCACGTGCCGTCGGCTCGGCGCTGGCGGCCGGCGGAGCTGACCAGTGGTTCTTCATCCGCTACGGAGACCCCGACTGGCACCTGCGGCTCCGGGTCCACGGCGCACCGGACAGGCTGCTGCACGAGACGCTGCCTTTGCTGCACCGCGTCACCGCGCCACTGCTTGAGAGCGGCCAGCTCTGGCGGGTCCAGCTTGACACCTACGAGCGGGAGGTGGAGCGCTACGGAGGCGAAGCCGGGATCGGCCTGGCAGAACGCGCGTTTCACGCCGACAGCGACGCCGTGCTCGCCATCATGCGCCAGCTCACCGGCGACGCCGGTGCGGAGCTGCGGTGGAGGGTGGCCCTGCGCGGCATCGACCTGCTGTTCGACGACCTCGGGCTGACGCTCGAGGAGAAACTAGCCATCGCCCGGCATGCGCGGCAGGGCTACGGGAGCGAGTTCGGGGTCGGCGGCGACTTCTCCCGCGAGGTCAGCCGTCGGTACCGCAGCGAGCGGGCAGCCGTGGAGACCCTGCTCGACCCGCACCGCGATCCGCCGGCCGAGCTGGCCGCCAGCATCCAGGCACTGCACCAGCGGTCCATCATGCTCGCGCCGGTCGCGCAGGAGCTGCGCGCCGTGGCGGGCGCGGGACGGCTGTCTGTAGACATCCCCGATCTGGCGATGAGCCTCGCGCATATGCACGTCAACCGGATGCTGCGCTCGGCCCAGCGGGCCCAGGAACTCGTCCTGTACGAGCTGCTCGGACGTGCCTACAGCTCACAAGCTGCCCGGAGGCCCCGATGAGCGACTGGGACTCCGTCTTCGGTGAGGCGGCGCTGGGGCTCGACCTGGCCAAGGTAGACCCTGTTCCAGGCGGCCCGGGCCAAGCGCCCTCCTGCCGCAGCGCGCGACCGTCCGGTCCGGCTCAGCCCGACCCGCAACACAACCGGTCGGCCGGGCAGGCCGCGAGCAGCTCAGCCGCTGCACCAGCGGTACGCGACGCTCGCCCTCTGCAAGCCACCCGGCCGTCCCTCAAGCTGGTAAGCCGCCCCGCGGCCCCGGCCACCAACCCGGAGGCAATATTCCGGCCGGAGGCGCTGGAGTTCCGTGTCCGCGGCCGCGATAGCGCCGGCAGCGTGGTGCGCCTGGGCGCCCGGTGGGTCCGCTGGGCTTACCGGATGGCGCTGGCCTTGCTGGTGGTTGCCGTGCTCGGCATGTGGGTCGTCCACACCGACGAGAGCGCCTCAGGACCTGCGGTCGTGGACGGCCGCACCGGGACGGTCGCCCTCGTGTTGCCGGCCGTGGTCGGACCGGAGCTCGCGGGCTCGCGTGACTTCACCGTCGCGCTGCCCGGCGGTCGCTCGGCCGGGATCGTCGGCCTGCAGGCGCGGCTGGCCGACGGCGCCGCGATCAGTAAGGCCGGGCTAGTACCGCCGGCGCAGCCGGCCATCTTGGTGACCGGCCGGTTGAGTGTGGCCACGGCGGTCGCCCCGGTTGGGCGGATCCGCACCCAGGCCTCGGTGGTGCTGCGCTCCGAATCGCTGGCCGATGTCCTCGGCCGCCAATTCGGCGCGATGCTGAGCCAGGGGACCGCACAATGAGACGGCGGGTTCCGTCCATCCGGCAGATGGAGGATGCCGACTGCGGTGCGGCCTGCCTGGCCATGGTGCTCGGCTACTTTGGCAAGCATGTCGGCCTCCGCGAGCTGAGGGACATGACCGGGGCCGACCGCGACGGCGTAAGCGCTGTGTCCATCCTGAACGCCGCGCGCGCGTACGGGCTGCGGGCACGAGGCGTGCAGGCGGAACTCGACGACCTTCGGCACCTGCCGCGCGGATCGATCCTGCACTGGGAGTTCAAACATTTCGTCGTGTTGGAGGGCACCACACGCAAGGGGGTCAAGGTCGTCGACCCAGCGCAGGGGCGGCGTATCGTATCGATGACCGACCTGCGCCGGGCGTATACCGGCGTCGCCATCATTATCGAGCTCTCAGACGGCTTCGACCGAACCGGGTCGCGCGGGAAAGGCACGTGGCGGTACCTGCGGCCGATGCTCGCACAGTCGAGCAACATGGTGAGGGTCATCGCGACATCCCTGATCATCAGGATCGTTGCGCTCGCATTTCCCTTGATCACCGCGCTCGTCGTCGATGAAATCGTCCCGCGTGACGACTACCATCTGCTTTACGTGGTCACCGCCTGCGCCGGCGTGATCATCGGATTCCAGTTCCTGTCGGGGTTTCTCCGAGGCAACCTGCTGCTCGAGCTGCAGACCCGGCTCGACATGGGCCTGACCATGGGCTTCATCGACCACCTGGTCAGGCTGCCGTACAGCTTTTTCCTCCGGCGACACTCCGGCGACCTGATGATGCGCCTGCAGAGCAATGCAGCAGTTCGCGACATCCTCACCACCGGGTCCATGTCCGCAATCCTGGACGGCACCTTCGCGAGCCTGTACCTGATCCTCGTGTTCGTGGTCAGCCCTGCGATAGGCACCGTGGTGCTCGTCTTCGCATTCCTGCAGATCGCCGTACTCGTGCTTTCATGGCGACGCAACCAGCGGCTGATGGCTGGAAGCCTGCAGGCGCAGGCGGACACGCAGAGCTACGCGTACGAGCTGCTCGCGGGTATCGAGACGCTCAAGGCCTCCGGTGCAGAGCATCGGGCCGTCGACCGCTGGGGCGGGCTGTTCGCCAAGCAGGTCAACATCGACCTGAGCCGCGGACGCCTCACGGCAGCAGTCGGCTCTGTCATGAGCACCCTGCAGGTCGCCTCGCCGCTGGTCATCCTCATGGTGGGCACCTTTCAGGTGCTCGCCGGGAGCATCTCGCTGGGCACGATGCTGAGCGCCTCCATCCTGGGAGCTGGGTTCCTCGGTCCCCTGTCCACCATGGTGACCACCGGCCTGCAGCTGCAGCAGCTCACCAGCTACATGCAGCGCATCAACGACGTCCTCGACACTCCGCGTGAACAGCACGGTCAGCACGTGGATCCTGCTCCCCCGCTGAGCGGCCAGATCCGGGCCGACGAGGTGTCGTTCTCCTACGGCCCGCTCGCTCCGACCGTGGTCAGCAACGTCTCGCTGGAGATCCAGCCGGGCCAGCACATCGGCATCGTCGGCCGGTCCGGGTCGGGCAAGTCCACCCTCGCGCATCTATTGCTCGGCCTGTACCGCCCGACGTCCGGGCGTATCGAGTTCGACGGCCGCGACCTCGCCAGCCTCGACGCCGGATCCGTCCGCCGTCAGCTCGGCATCGTCACCCAGCGCCCGTACCTGTTCGGGTCCTCAGTGCGCGACAACATCGCGCTGACCAACCCGGAGCTGCCGCTCGAGGCGATAATCGAGGCGGCCAAGATCGCGTGCGTCCACGACGACATCGCCGCGATGCCGATGAGCTACAACACCCCGCTGCACGATGGTGGCGCCTCGGTATCCGGGGGCCAGCGGCAGCGCATCGCGCTCGCCCGGGCCCTCGTCCACCGGCCCTCGATCCTGCTGCTCGACGAGGCGACCAGCGAGCTCGATACCGCCACAGAGCAGAAAATCTACGCCAACCTCGACGCAATTTCCTCGACGACGATCGTGATTGCGCACCGGTTGAGCACGATCCGCAACGCCGATCTGATCTTGGTGATGGATGAGGGCAGGATAGTCGAGGGCGGAACGCATGAGCAGCTGCTGGCGCG
>JAFAPY010000193.1 GCA_019246795.1 Streptosporangiaceae bacterium
GCCGGACGGCCATCCACAGCAGGACTACAGCCGAGTTGGCCACGGCCATGAGAACCATGGCCAGCTCCACCCGGGTCGGCCGGAAACGCGAGAGCTCACCCGACCGCACCAGGGCAAGGGCGCGCGTTGCCAGCGCCGCCCCGAGGAGGACGTCAATCGCCTCATTGGGCCGGATAAAGGACAGAGAATGGCCAAGGTTCAGCGAAACGGTGAGCGGGGTCAGCCCGATGGCCAGGTACGCGGCCAGCGCCGGCCACCGCCACACGCAGGCCATGACGGCCAGCACGAGCGCTCCGGCCATCGCGTAGTTCGGCTTCAGCACGCACGCGGCGGCGACCCCGGCGGCGGCGAGAAGCGTAGGCCCGATGAGCCAGCGGCTGGGCACCGGACGCGGCAGCCGCGGATCCCGGCGGCTGACAGCGGCCCTCGGCGGGACGCGCCCCGGAAGGCTCTGGCTGGGAACGGCAGGTTTGCCGACCGCTTGGCGGGCCTTGTCGCGCATATGGGCCAGGCCTCCGGCGAGCCAGCCCATCTCCGGAGTCCGCCACAGGGCCTCGACGGCTATATATACCGCGATTCCGACGAGCGCGCCGGCGACTACACCCGCCCTTGGGCCGGATGGCCGACCGAGTCCAGCCGCCACTGCCTTATCGGTTAGCCAGGCGGGGCCGGCCATGATGACAGCGCCGGCCACGAACCTGGCCACCGACGGGATGAGCCGTTCGGTGCCGTGGCGGCCCAGCCGCCGCCACATCAGGGCCGTCAGATGCCAGGCGGCGATGGCCGTCGCAGCCGACAGCGCAATGCCCAGGACCAGAAGCACTGTGGGGCCGTGGGCCAGCGCAGCGACGGCCGTCAGAGCAAGACACACGGCGGCCTGCAGCGCCATGGACCACAGCGGGGACCGGGTGTCCTTGCGTGCGTAAAAGGCGATGGTCTGGACCCGGAAACAGGTCTGGGCGATGACCCCCAGGGACAGCGGGAGCAGGGCAGCGGCGATCATCGTGACGCCGGTCGTGGAGTCCATACGGCCGAACGACACGGCACGGGCCAGCGACACGTTGAGCACCAGGAGGCCCGCCGCCGCCGGGATCGTCACGAAAAGGCCGAGCGCCAGCCCGCGGACCAGGGTGTCATGGAAGGCGGGCTCGTCATCGTCGAGGTACATCCGTGACAACCGGGGCAGCAGGGACAGCGCCACCGGGGTGGTTCCGAGGTTGTTGGCCAGGAAGAAAAAGTTCAGCGCGATCTGGAGGGCGACGACACCGCCAGGCACCCGGTTTGCCACGGTGAGAAGGGCCAAGTCGTCCACCGCGGCCAGGCCTGCCTGCCCCAGCGCGGGAACGGCCCGCCGGACGACCGCCCGGACCTCGGGGTCGCGCCACCCCGGCCGGGGCAGGAGCAGCACTCCGGCCCGCATGGCCCCCCACCACTGGGTGGCAGCGTGCAGGACCACCGCGCCGGTCGAGCCGAGCCCGAGCAGCAGGACCTCCCCGGTCGGCACGGTGGCCAGGCTCTGGTGCGTCCCGTAAAGCGCGGCCGTGGCCAGGAGCACGGCGATGGTGCCGAGGTTCTCGATGGCCGGGGCGCCCGCGGGCAGCGCGAAGCGCCTGCGGGAGTTCATCACGGCGGTCGAGGTTCCGATGACGCCGTAGCAGAACATCTGCGGGACGAACATCGCGATCAGCAGCCGCCCGACGTGCACCTGCGCGGCGCTCACGGCCTGCGGCCCGCCGAGGGCGGCGACCTTGAAGACCAGCGGGCCGAGAAGCACCGCCAGCGGCGCCAGCGGCAGCAACCCGACCAGGGTCACGCCGAGGAAACCGCCGGCGACCCGCCCCGATGCCCTCCTGTCCCCCGTGTCGACGTACCGGACCAGAGCCGGCACCAGCAGCGACGAGAACAGCGACCCGGCGAGGAACCCGTAGTACACCAGGTTCGGCAGCGAGTTCGTGAACTGGTAGGTGTTCCCGAAAAACGTCGGCCCGAGTACCGCCCCGACGACCGAGAACCTGATGAGTCCGGTGACGCGGCTGAGCAAGGTCCAGGCGGCCACGGTCATGGAGTCCCCGGCCGCTGCCGAGGCCGACCGTGACGGGTCCGCCCGTGGCACGGGCTGGATTGGCTGGGTATCTGCCAGGGAGTCCAGGCTACTCATAGTGCACCGCGGGCGAACAGCACCACCGGGATCGTCTTGAGGAGGATCAGCAGGTCCAGAGTAAAGCAACGGCGGCGGGCATACTCAACGTCCAGGTCAAGTGCCTGCCTGAAGGTCAGCAGGCTCCTGCCGCTGACCTGCCACAGTCCGGTCATCCCCGGGGTTACGAGAAACCGCTCGTCATACGGGGGATGAAACAGCTCGGCCTCCCAGGGCAGCGCAGGGCGCGGCCCGACCAGCGACATGTCGCCCTTGATCACGTTGAAAAGCTGCGGGAGCTCGTCGATGCTCAGATGGCGCAGCGCACGACCCAGCCGGGTAACCCGGGCATCCCCTTCGAGCTTGTACAGACCATTCGGGCCGCCAGCCTGGGGGTTGTCTTCTGTCAGCAGGCGGCGCACATACCGCCGGTGGACCTCGTCGCCGCAGCCGTCGTACATGGTGCGGAACTTGTAGAGCACGAACGGGCGCTGGTCGCGGCCGAGCCGGACCTGCCTGAACAGGGCAGGCCCCGGCGTGGTCAGCCGGACGAGCACGGCCACGGCGGCGATCAGCGGGAAAAGCACGAGCAGGCATGCCGAGGCCACCGCGAGGTCGAGGATCCGCTTGCCAAGCTCTGCGGGCCGGCCGGGCCGCCGCGTCCGTCCGAGCGGCGCCCGGGTCAGCTTGAGGCGCGCGTCAGCCAAGGCAAGGCTCCCTCGTTCCCAGCGCGTCACGCATGGTCTCGCAAACCAGGGCCACTTGATCATCACTCATATGGGGGAACATCGGGAGCGAGAGGACTTCGCCGGCGGTGCGCTCTGCAACAGGAAGCGGGCCCGTGGCAAAGTGCCGGTAGGGGTCCTGCCGATGGCATGGGACCGGGTAGTGAATGTGGGTCTCGATGCCCGCCGCCGTCAGCTGCTGCTGGACCCTGTCCCGATCGGGCACCATGGCAACAGCCAGGTGGTAGGCCCCCAGCGAACCCGGCTGCTCCACCACCAGCCGAGCGGGCCCGTCGCCGAAGGCAGCGCGGTACCGGGCGGCGATCGACCGGCGCGCTTCGGTCCAGGCGTCGAGCCTGGATAGCTTCGCGGTCAGCACGAAGGCTTGCAGCGCGTCAAGGCGGCTGTTGGTGCCGACGAGCTCGTGCTCGTACCGGGAACTGGCCGTGCGGCCGTGATCGCGGAGACTCCTGATCTGGTCGGCCAGCTTGGTGTCCGCGGTAACGACGGCCCCGGCGTCGCCAAAGGCGCCCAGGTTCTTCGCCGGGTAGAAGCTGAAGCAGCCCGCGCGTCCCATGGACCCGGCTCGTCGTCCGCGCCAGGCCGCACCGTGGGCCTGCGCCGCGTCCTCGATGAGGACGATCCCGGCCCGGTCCGCGGCGTCCTGCAGCGCCTCCATGTCGGGCATCTGGCCATAGAGGTGCACGACGATCACGGCCGCGGTGCGCGCAGTGATGGCGGCTTCCAGGTCCGCGGGCGTCAGCAGCAGGGTGTCCGGACTCACGTCCGCGAACCGCGGCACCGCGCCGGCCAAGACCACAGCCTCGGCCGAGGCGATGAACGTGTTGGCGGGCACAATGACCTCATCGCCGGCGCCGATGCCCAGGGCCATGAGTGTGAGCTGCAGGGCATCGGTGCCGTTGGCCACCCCGATTGCCTCAGCAACCCCGCAGTAGGATGCCCACGCATGCTCGAATTCCTCGACCGCGCGGCCGCCCACGAACCTGCTCGAGTCGAGCAGGTCCGACCACGCCCGGTCGACAGCGGGGCGGATTTCGCGCGTCATCGCGGTCAGGTCCGTGAAGGGGACGCCCTGGCTCATGGCGTTTCCCCGGCCAACAGCGAAGGGGAGGGTTCTGCCGCGGCCACCGGATGCAGCGGCTGCGCCGCGCGGTGCCCCGAGCCGTTATGGCCGTTGTAGCGGCCGGACAAGCGGGCGAGCCGGTTATCGGACCGGACTTCGTCCAGCAGCACCGGGCGGCCTAGCCGGCGTGAGACCTCGGCGGCCTCCAGGGCCTCCACCACGGCGAGGCCGTTCTCGCCGTCGGTGAGGGGACGGGCGCCGGTCTCGATGCAGTCGATGAAGTGCCGGTCCTGTACGCTCAGCGGCTCTTCGGGTGAGACGAAGGGCACCACGATGTCGCCGTACCGGTAGGACATCGGGGGCTGAGTCAGGTCGTCTCCCAGCGGTGGGGGGGAAACACCTTTGTCCAGGACGCGGATCTGCTCGTCGGCGGCAAGGTCGTCGTAAACGGCCATCTTCCTGCTGCCGACGGCGGTGACCCGGCGCACTTTGCACGGATCCAGCCAGCTGACGTGAATGTTCGCGGACATGCCGCGGTCGACAAAGCTGTCGTCGTAGAACAAGCGTAGATAAGCGACGTCCTCGAACTGCTGGTGAGCGTGCCGGCATGCCCACGCTGCCGCCGCGACCGGTGTCCTGCCGAGCACGTAGTTGATGATGGAGACATCGTGCGGCGCGAGGTCGAAGATGACGTTGACGTCGTTCTGGTAGAGGCCAAGGTTCAGCCGGGCGCTGTCGATGTAGTACAGCTCGCCGAGTTCCTGGCTTTGCACGAGGTCACGGAGCTTCCGCACGGCCGGGTTGTACTCGAAGGTATGACCGACCATAAGGACAACCCCCTGTGCCGCTGCCGCGGACACCAGGGCACGCGCGCCCGCGCTGGTGGGCGCCAGCGGCTTTTCCACCAGGACATGCTTGCCCGCCTTGATAGCGGCCATCGCGACAGGCACATGGGCGCTGGGCGGAGTGGACACCACTACGGCATCCACATGTTCCAGCGCCGCGTCCAATACCGGATAGCATCGGGCGGTTTTATAGTTTCGGGCCAGGTTCCGCAGGCGGTCTTCGCGGCTGTCAACAAGCACGACTTCGGCAACGTACTCCATTGACTGCAGGACCCGAGCGTGCTTGGATCCCCAGTAGCCGCACCCAACCAATGCAATACGGAACCCGTCGGCCCCCGAGGACCTCCCCACCTAAGTGCCTCCCCCGGAAAATACGGACATGGCTGATTGCAAACGTTACGAATTCAGGGCTCCCGGCGCTCACCAACGTAAGTCGGCCGCAGACTCAGGCGCAGCCCCCATCTGACGTAGACGTGTTGGGCACGATGGGGGTCGGGCGGTCACCACCTGTCGTGATGTGCCACATGGCGCAGGAAAAGCCAAAAAGCCATTCGGCAGTGGAAAGCCTGACGAGGCGGGCGCGCGTCGGCACCCAGGCGGCATTACGCTGCTCAGCACAGCAGGTCCCGCTGGGAGACGTGATCGTCCAGGTATGAACGGGTCAGCGCGACGGCTTCGAGCGCCGAGTGCACGCCTAGCTTGCTCATGAGGTTCTGCAGATGTGTCCGGACCGTGTTGGGCGACATGTGCAGATGCTCGGCCAGATCGCGGCGGTTCGTGCCGTCGGCGAGGCAGGCAAGCACCTCGCGCTCGCGCCGAGTCAGCACCGTGGCCAGCCGGTCGCCGTTGCGTGGTTCGGGGTGGAATTCCTGCATCAGGACTCGCAGAACTGGCCCGATCTCGCCAGGGGGCAGCCAGGTCTCGCCCCTGGCCGCACCACGGATGACCTCGAACAGGCGGTCGAGCGATTCGTCCTTGCGCACCCAGCCGACAGCACCTGCCGCGATAGCGCGCACGATGCGCGCCGGATCGGAGGTATGGCTGAGAAAGACGATCCGCGGGGTGTCACCGGGCTGCCGCAGTTTCTGGCACAGCCGGAACGCGGTATCGCGGGGAAGATCTCCGTCGAGCAGCGCCACGTCCGCGCCGCTTCCGGCGAGCAGCTGCGGGTAGGGGGCGGCCCTCAGATACAGCGCCGCCACTACCTGTATGTCCTCCTCGGCATCCAGTCGGCTCGCCAGCGCACCGGCAAAGGCGACTTCCTGAACGAAGATCAGGAGCCTGACGGTCATGCGGGAAAGCGTCGCGCACCGCGCGCCGTGGCGACACCCCCGCTTGCCGGGGCGCAGCTACGCCTAATGGAGGGGAGCCCTGTCCGCCGGCTCCGCGCTTGAGGAAGGCGCGATGGCCACCGGCACCGAGGCCGGGAAAGACCGAGGCCGGCGAAGAAGAGCGTGGCGGCTACGGTTCGCTGGATTGGCGGTCAGTGACCTTGGTGCCAGCGACGTCGGTCCACTTGCCGCTGGCGGAACCCAGGGCTGTGGCGGCAGCAAGCGCTAGCGTCGCGTGTACCTGTGCTTGCCGCTGGTGCCATGCGGACAGCTCGCCGGACCTGTCGGTGTCGGGTTTGGCCGCGCGCAGCAGGTGCCATTCCGCCTCACGGTAGTGATCTGTGCCGGTCATCCGTCTCTCCTTTACCTGAGGCGACTGACACGCAACCGGCGCCCAGCCGCCAGGCATCCAGCACGAAGTGAGACCGCGCAGGCTCAGAGGAAACCTGACCGGGGAGCTGCAAACCGCGTCGCATGGCAGCCTGGCAGCAACCCCGGCCGGGACAAGTTCCGCGTCGGCGCGGGCTCTTCA
>JAFAPY010000236.1 GCA_019246795.1 Streptosporangiaceae bacterium
CTCAGCACCATCGTTGGGCGCTCGATGAGGTGGTCGGGCCGCAGCGGGCGCACCGCGGTGCCGATGGCGAAGAACTCCGTGGTGTGGGAGCCCCAGGTGTGGCTGTGCTGCCGCAGCTGCACCCCGACGATTCCCTCCGCGTGCAGCGCCTCGGCCTCGGCCTGCATCCGGCTCATCGCCAGCTCGCGCGCGTCGTACAGCGCCTGGGTGAACTGCTCGATCTCCACGTTCTTGCCGATGTTGCCCATCTTGGTGCCCAGCCGCTGGTGCGCGATGTGGTACACGCACGACCCCATGACCATGCCGAGCGGCGCGTAGCCTGCCCGGATCAAGGTCCAGAAGTCCTGGCCCGACAGGTCGGAGGTGAACGGCTGGCGCTTGTTGTTGCGCCAGTTGTCCACTCCGCCGCCGCCGGCGCCGTCTTCGGCCTTGACCGCGGTGCCCACGGCGATGAACTCGGCGATGTCGGAGCCGAACTCCTTCATCTCCACGTCGAGCCGCACGCCGACGATCCCGTCGGCGTGCAGCGCATCGGCCTCGGCCTCCATGCGGGTCATGGCCAGCTCGCGGGCGTGGTACATGGCCTGGGACAAGACGTCAAGCTCCTGGTTCCTGCCCCAGCGGCCGATCTGCAGCCCGACGTGGTAGATGGAGCTGCCGAGGACCAGGCCGAGCGGCCGGAATCCCACCTCCCTGACCAGCAGGAACTCATTGACCGACAGGTCGGAGGTGAAGATCGAGCCGGCCCGGCCCGGCTGCAGTTCCGCCAGCCGGCGCATGGCATCGGCCGGGACGCCCGCGGCACCGAGTTCGCTCGCTATCTCGCCCTGCGTCGCCATCTTGCCCTGCGTCGCTGTCTCGCCCTGCTCGGCCATGCTCCACTCCTTCAGATGCGTATCCTGGACGCCTGCCGTCGCTGCGGGTCCAGCGACATGATGGCCAGCGTCGGCGCGCCGTGCCGCTGCTCGGCCCGAGCGAATCTGGCAATGGCGGTGCCGATGCTCGTCACCTCGACGATGTGGTCGCGGCGGCCCTCTTGCATCGGGCACTCCCGCTCGCGGACCCGGATTTCCATGTCCGCGATCACGACGCCCTCGGCGCCCAGGCGGGTCACGTCGCGTTCCAGCTGCCGCCGCGAGTCATGCCTGGTCTCGTTGACCAGCTCGGTCCAGCCGGTCACCTCGGCGTTGCCGGAGCCCCAGCGGGTCTGCCCGATGGTCGCCCAGTCGTCGTGCCGCGACCCGATGGAGATGCCCAGCACCAGCCCGGCAGGCACCCAGCCCTTGGTGATCAGCTTGGCGAAGTCCTGCCCGGACAGGTCCGAGGTGAACGGCGTCTTGTTCCGCCCTGGCCATCGCGACACCGGCGGCGAGCCCGGCGCGCGGATGGCCGTGCCGATCGCGCGGAACTCCAGGCCGCCCGCCGGGAACGACCCGATGGTGAGCCGGACGCCTACCACCCCATGGCCGCCGAGTTCTCCGCACTCGGTGACCATGCGGTCGATGGCCTTGTGCCGCGCCGCGTACATCGCCTGCACCAGCGGGGCGAACGAGCTGTAGCCGCCGCGGCTGGACACCTGGGTGGGACTACGGGCCGGCATGCCGTACCCCCACGATCCCCAGGCCCCGGGACAGCTGTAGCCGCCGGTGTAGCCGATGTTGTAGACGGCGGCGCCCAGCACCTGGCCGACCGGCTCGAACCCGGTGCTGCGGATCGCGGCGAACTCGTCCGATGTCAGCGCCGATGCCCAGGTTCCGCTGCGCCGGATTTCCGCCATCCGGGCCTCGGCCACCGCGGGCAGTTCTTCGCTCACGGGCCAAGCCTAGTCCGTGAGCGTTCCTGGATGGCCCCGCTAATCCTGGGCGTCCCACTCCTCGTTCCGGCGCCGCACCGTCTCCAGCGCCTGGCTGGCCTCCTGCGGCGTCGGGTAGGGCCCGAGCAGGTCCTTGCCCGGGCAGTCGGTATCGTCGGTCTCCACCGTGTGGTGCCTCAGGCAGAACCACCATCTCTGCTCACCTTCCATGCACATTAGACTCGCAAAGCATGGCGACAGTGCTTCATCCGGGTCGGCTATCGCCCACCCGGCAGGTTCCCGCGGACATCCCCAGGCCCGAGTACGTGGGCAGGAAGAACCCGAGGCTCGGCGAGCCGGAGGTCAAGACGCCCGACATCATCAAGCGGATGCGGGTGGCCGGCAAGCTGGCCGCCCAGGCGCTGGCCGAGGTGGGCAGGCATGTCGTCCCCGGCGTCACCACGGACTACCTGGACCAGGTGGGCCACGAGTTCTTGATCAGCCACGGCGCTTACCCCAGCACGCTGGGCTACCGCAGCTACCCCAAGTCGCTGTGCACCTCGCTGAACGAGGTGATCTGCCATGGCATCCCAGATGACACCGTGATCAGCGACGGTGACATCGTCAACATCGACATCACGGCTTACATCGGCGGTGTGCACGGCGACACGAATGCCACCTTCTGCGCCGGCACCGTGGACGAGGGGTCCCGGCTGCTCGTGGAGCGCACCTATGAGGCGATGATGCGCGGCATCCGCGCGGTGGCACCGGGCCGACCGCTGAACGCCGTCGGCAGGGTGATCGAATCGTACGCGCGGCGGTTCGGCTACGGGGTGGTGCGTGATTTCACCGGCCACGGCATCGGGACCACCTTCCACTCAGGCCTGATCGTGCCGCACTACGACGACCCCCGCAGCGACGTGATCATGGAACCGGGGATGACGTTCACCATCGAGCCGATGCTCACCCTGGGCACGATCGACTACGACGTCTGGCCGGACGGCTGGACGGCGGTGACCAAGGACCGCATGCACACCGCGCAGTTCGAGCACACCATCCTGGTCACCGAAGACGGCCACGAGATCCTGACCCTGCCCTGAGGTGCTCCAGGCAGCACACAGCGGCCGCGCGGCGGCTTGCCCGACGCGCGCGCTCCAGGCAGCACAGCACAGAACGGGCCATGGTGCCTGGCTTGGTTATGCGTTCTTGGTTATGCGTTCTTGGTTATGCGTTCCGTGCCCGGGCGTGCAGGCTGATCGAGTAAGCGGCGCAGCCTCCGCGCAGCTGGTGCGGCTGGCCATGCACCCGAAGGGTGCCCGGCTGCAGCACCGGTGCCTCTTCGGCCGTGCCCTCCGCCACCTCGCCGACGATCACC
>JAFAPY010000249.1 GCA_019246795.1 Streptosporangiaceae bacterium
CGGCCGGGGCCTCATTGCGGGAGCTGATGGACCGGATGGGTCATAGCAGTCCGCGGGCCGCGCTGATCTATCTGCACGGCAGCGATGCCCGCCAGCGTGCCATCGCCGAAGGCCTCAGCAGGCTCGTCGAGGGCGAGCTGCAAGACCGGATCCAGGGACGCCCGAAGCGGCCGCGGCCGCGCAATCGGGCACGTGGCGGGCACGCAAGCGGCGGCGGGCGCGATAACGGGAAGGGCTGAGCGGTGCGGTATGCGGGCTGATCTGGGATTGCGTGTGGTGGGGTTACGTGGACTTGAACCACGGACCTCTTCCTTATCAGGGAAGCGCTCTAACCGACTGAGCTATAACCCCGGGGAAGCCGCTGGCCTGCGGCGACTACGGCTCGGGCCATCTTACCGCACCGGGCGGCGCGCCATGGCAGGTGCGCGGCTGTGCTGCCTCGGCACGGGACTGCCGCCCGCCGCCGGGTCACTCCGTCTCGCGGAGGGTTACCTCCACCCCGCCGACCAGCCGCGAGGTGAGGTTGTAGATGACCGCCGCGATAGTGGACATGGCGGTAATCAGCACGATGTTGAGCGAGCCGAGCAGGGCGGTGTAACCGAGCACCCTGGATGCTGAGAACCAGGTCGACGCATTCACCCCTGCGGAGCTCTGGCTCGACGTCACGTTCGACACCACCCGCTGCAGCGAGTCGAACACTCCGAATCCGGCCAGTGCCCCGTACAGCACGCTTACCGCAACGAACAAGATCACGAACGCGACGAGGGAGACCACGAAACTGAACTTCATCACCGACCAGGGCTCGATCCGAGCCACGGTCAGGTGCGCTTGCCGCGCCGGGCGCTTTGGCAGCGCTCGCGGCGGCATGATCCGCGGCGGAGCCTCAGCCTCGCCGATCCCGGCTCCCGCGGCGGCGCCCGCCGCGGCGGGTCCGGCCGACATCCTGGGGTGCCCGGCCGCGCCCGGGAAGGTGCGTGCGGCAGAAGACATCGGCGGAGGCGCGGGTTCTGGTTCGTTCCAGGTGAACCCGGTTGCCGAACCTCTGGCAGGCGGCTCGGCGCTTGACGGCACGGTCGGCGCCGGATCGGCGGCCGGAGAGTCCGCGACCGACGCGGTACGGAACGAGGCCTTGCCGATCGGGCCGCGGCCCTCCGGTTCATCCGCCGCTGAGCCGACGACAGGTGCCGACCCGCCGGAACCGCCGGATGTCGGGTCATCGCTGCCCGGCAGAATCGGCTTTGCCGCCGACCGGGTAAACGCGCCCACGGTGTCGGCGGGAAGGCCGGGCGCCGGCCGGGCGCTGACGTCGGCAGGCGGGGCAGCCTTGGTCCCTGCCGCGGTGTCGGCCGTCGGCACAGGCGGCCCGACGACCTGGGTAATCTCGCCGTCGGGACTGCCGGGCACTGAGCCATCGGCGGCCGGCCCGGCGCCGTCCGGACTGGCGCGGTCGCCGTCGGGCGGTGCATCGGTGTCAGCCGGTGGGGTCACGACGGTAGGTGCGGCTCGGCCCGAACCCTCAGGCCTGTTCGTGCGCCTGTCCAATACCGTCCTCCTCTGATCCAGACTCTCACGAGGTTATCTCCGGACTAGACGCCTATGTCGCCCATGCGAAGAAGAAGACGGCATCCTACCGAGAACTCCGCGACACTGATGGTGCGCGCCTGCTCTCGCACACGTTGCCGTCAGCCTCCGAACACGGCATACCGTACCTATCTAACATATTTACCCAAGACTATTCGCCGGCGTGGACCCGCCCTAGCTGGTTGCCTGCTGGTCAGCGTCCTCTTCGGCTGGCTCCTGATCGCCCTCGGCCAGGGACTCGGCATTGCGTGCCAGGGCTACCAGGCTGACCCCGCTGGCCAGGTTCATCAGCCGGACACCCATTGTCTGCCTGCCCGACTGCTTGATCTCGCCCGCCTTGGTCCTGATCACTCCGCCCGCCGACGTTATGGCGAAGATCTCGTCGTCGGCGCACACCATCAGCGCGCCGATGAGCTCGCCGCGCGCCTCGGTGATCTTCGCGGTGACGACGCCGCGGCCGCCGCGGCCCTGCACCGGGTAGGCGCCGGCCGGAGTGCGCTTGGCGTACCCGCCCCCGGTGGCCACCAGGACGTCCTCGCCCTCCCTGACCACGTACATGCCGAGCAGCCCGTCGCCGCCGTTGAACCGCATGCCGATCACCCCCGAGGTCGCGCGCCCCATCGGGCGCAGCGACTCGTCGCTGGCATGGAACCTGATCGCCTGCGCGCCCTTGCTGACCAGCAGCAGGTCCTCATCCGGGGAGACCAGGCTCGCCGCGATCACCTCGTCGTCTTCGCGCAGGTTGATCGCGATGATGCCGCCGGAGCGCACGTTCTCGAATTCGGTCAGCTTCGTCTTCTTCACCAGCCCCCCGCGAGTGGCCAGCACCAGGTAGGGCGCTTCGCGGTAGTCGCGGAGCGCGAGCACCTCGGCGATCCGCTCGTCGGGCTGGAAGGCGAGCAGGTTCGCGACATGCTGGCCGCGGGCGTCTCTGCCCGCATCGGGCAGCTCGTAGGCCTTGGCCCGGTACACCCGCCCCTTGTTCGTGAAGAACAAGATCCAGTGGTGGGTCGAGGTGATGAAGAAGTGATCGACAATGTCGTCGGTGCGCAGCTGCGCGCCGCGGACGCCCTTGCCGCCGCGGCGCTGCGCCCGGTACAGGTCGGTCCTGGTGCGCTTGACGTAGCCTCCGTAGCTGATGGTGACAGCGACGTCCTCCTCGGCGATCAGGTCTTCGTCGGCGACCTCGCCGTCGTAGTCGATGATCTGGGTGCGGCGCTCGTCCCCGTACCTGGCGACGATCTCGGCCAGCTCCGAGCCCACGATCTGCCGCTGCCGCTGCGGGGAGGCCAGGATGTCCCCGTAGTCGGCGATCTTCGCCTCCAGCTCCTCCCGCTCGCCGGCGAGCTCCTGCCGCTCCAGGGCGGCCAGCTTGCGCAGCTGCATGTCCAGGATGGCGCGAGCCTGGATCTCGTCGATCTCCAGCAATCCGATCAGCGCGGTCTGGGCCTCGGCAGCAGAGGCGCTCCCCCGGATCAGCGCGATGACCTCGTCGATCCGGTCGATGGCCTTGAGCAGGGCGGCGACGATGTGCAGCCGCTCGGCGGCCCTGCGCAGCCGGAAGCTGGTGCGCCTGACGATCACCTCGATCTGGTGCGTCACCCAGTACCTGACCATCTGGTCCAGGCGCAGGGTCCGCGGCACGCCGTCCACCAGGGCCAGCATGTTGGCGCCGAAGGTGTCCTGCAGCTGGGTGTGCTTGTAGAGGTTGTTGAGCACCACCTTGGGCACCGCGTCCCGCTTGAGCACGATGACCAGCCGCTGCCCGGTGCGGCCGCTGCTCTCGTCGCGGACGTCGGCGATGCCGCTGATCCGGCCGTCCCGTACCAGCTCGGCGATCTTCTCCGCCAGGTTGTCGCGGTTGACCTGGAACGGCAGCTCCTTCGCCACCAGGGTGATGCGGCCGCGGTTATCCTCTTCGACCTCGACGACGGCGCGCATGGTGATCGAGCCGCGCCCGGTGCGGTAGGCATCCCGGATGCCCCGCCTGCCCACGATCAGGCCGCTGGTCGGGAAGTCCGGACCTTTGATCCGCTCCATCAGCGCGCTGAGCAGTTCAGAGTCCGCGGCATCGAAGTTGTCCAGGTACCACTGCACCCCCGCGGCGACCTCGCGCAGGTTGTGCGGCGGGATCTTGGTGGCCATGCCGACCGCGATGCCCTCTGACCCGTTGAGCAGCAGGTTCGGCAACCGGCTGGGCAGCACCACGGGCTCGGCGGACCGGCCGTCGTAGTTCTCGCGGAAGTTGACGGTGTCCTCGTTGATGTCCCGCAGCATCTCCATCGCCAGCGGCGCCAGGCGGCACTCGGTGTACCGCATCGCCGCCGGCGGGTCGTTGCCCGGAGAACCGAAGTTGCCCTGGCTGTCGATCAGCGGGTACCGCATCGACCACGGCTGCGCCATCCGGACCAGCGCGTCGTAGATGGCGCTGTCGCCGTGCGGGTGGTAGTTGCCCATGACGTCGCCGACCACACGCGAGCATTTGAAGAACCCGCGGTCGGGGCGGAACCCGCTGTCGTACATCGCGTACAGGATGCGGGTGTGCACCGGCTTGAGCCCGTCCCGCACATCCGGCAGCGCGCGGCCGATGATGACCGACATCGCATAGTCGATGTAGCTGCGCTGCATCTCGTATTGGATGTCGACCGGCTCGGTGCGGTCCTGGCCACCTGGCAGATCAGTAACTTCGGTCACTTTCGCGATTCCTACTCACAGAAAAACAACTTTTGCCGAACGAGCCTATGCCGCCTGGCTCGGGTCAGATGTCCAGGAACCTGACGTCCTTGGCGTTACGGGTGATGAACGCCCGGCGCGCCTCGACGTCTTCGCCCATCAGCACGCTGAACAGCTCGTCGGCCTGGGCCGCGTCGTCGAGCGTCACCTGCAGCAGCACGCGGCGCGCCGGGTTCATCGTGGTGTCCCACAGCTCCTCGGCGTTCATCTCGCCGAGGCCCTTGAACCGCTGCACGCCGTCGCGCGGCCGCGGGTCCTTGCGGCCCGCCGCGATCCCCGCCTCGATCAGCCGGTCCCGCTCGGTGTCGTTGTAGGCGTAGTCGGGGCTGACGCCCCGGCCCTCCCACTTGATCTTGTACAGCGGCGGCTGGGCGAGGTAGACGTGCCCGGCCTCGACCAGCGGTTTCATGAACCGGAACAGCAGGGTGAGCAGCAGCGTCCTGATGTGCTGGCAGACCACGTCGGCGTCGGCCATCAGGATGATCTTGTGATACCGCAGCCTGGCGATGTCGAACTCGTCGTGGATCCCGGTTCCGAGCGCGGTGATCAGCGCCTGGACCTCGTTGTTGCGCAGCACCCGGTCGATCCGCGCCTTCTCCACGTTGATGATCTTGCCGCGGATCGGCAGGATCGCCTGGAACTGCACGTCACGGCCGCCCTTGGCCGAGCCGCCGGCCGAGTCGCCTTCCACCACGTAGATCTCGGACCGGTCCGGGTCGGTGGACTGACAGTCCGCCAGCTTGCCGGGCAGCGAGGTGGAATCGAGCAGCGACTTGCGCCGGGTCAGGTCGCGCGCCTGGCGGGCGGCGATCCGTGCGCGCGACGCCTGGCTCGCCTTGGTGATGATCTCCTTGGCCTCGCCGGGGTTCCTGTCGAACCAGTCCCGCAGGTGGTCGTTGCACACCTTCTGCACGAACGACCTGGCCTCGGTGTTGCCGAGCTTGGTCTTGGTCTGCCCCTCGAACTGCGGCTCGGCGAGCTTGACCGACACGATCGCGGTGAGGCCCTCGCGGACGTCCTCGCCGGTGAGGTTCTCATCCCTATCGCGCAGCAGCTTCTGCTCGCGGGCGTACCTGTTGAGGATCGAGGTCAGCGCCGCCCGGAATCCTTCTTCGTGCGTGCCGCCCTCGGCGGTGTTGATGGTGTTGGCGAAGGTATGCACCGACTCGGTGTAGGCGGCGGTCCACTGCATCGCGATCTCGACCGAGATCCCGGGCGCTTCGTCGCCGAAGTCGATCACCGAGCCGTGCACCGGATCCTTGGAGGCACTGAGATACCGGACGAAGTCGACGATGCCGCCCGCGTACGCGTATTCGGCGGAGCGGAGCTCGTCGGTCCGCTCGTCCCTGATCGAGATGGCCAGGTTCTTGTTCAGGAACGCCATTTCCTGTAGCCGCCGGGACAGCGTCTCGAACGACCAGTCGGTGGTCTCGAAGATGTCCGGGTCGGGCCAGAACGTGATCGTGGTGCCGGTCTCCGGCGTCGGGGCGCCGCGGACCAGGCGGCCTATCGGCTCGCCGCGTTCGTAGTCCTGCGTCCACACGTACCCGTCCCTGCGCACCTCCACCTGGAGCATCCACGACAAGGCGTTCACCACGGACACGCCCACGCCGTGCAGCCCACCCGATACGGCATAGGACTTGCCGTCGAACTTGCCGCCGGCATGCAGCGTGGTCATCACGACCTCGAGCGCCGGCCGGCGCTCGACCGGGTGCTCGTCCACGGGAATGCCGCGCCCGTTGTCGGCCACCCGCACCCCGCCGTCGGCGAGCAGCGTCACCTCGATGGAGTCGTTGTGCCCGGCGAGCGCCTCATCGACGGCGTTGTCCACGACCTCGTAGACCAGGTGATGCAGGCCCCGCTCGCCGGTCGAGCCGACGTACATTCCCGGGCGCTTGCGGACAGCCTCGAGGCCCTCGAGTACCGTGATCGAGCGTGCATCGTAGGACAAGCCGAACTCCATCCTGCATAAGAAGCGCGCGGCCAGGCTTCTCCCACGTCCTCAGCCATCCGTGCGCGTACACCATTTTACCTGCGAAGACCGGTTGCCGGGCCTTTGTCGCCGACGTGTCGCTCACCTGCGGGGACGCAACTTTCAGCCGTAGGTGTCGCCTGGGCCCTTGCTGCCGGGGACGCGCCAGCCGCCGCGGCGGCGCGGCGCGGCCGGGCCGCGGACCTTCACCCGCCGCACCGAGCCTTCGCCGAGCTCGGCGTTCAGTCGGCGCAGCAGCGCGGGCGCGAGCAGCCGGACCTGGGTCGCCCAGGCCGTCGAGTCGGCCGTGACCACCAGTTCCCCGTCGGCGAAGCTGTCCGGGTGGGTGTGGGCCGCCAGGTCCTGCCCGACGATCTCCGCCCACCGGCCGAACGCGGAGCCGATCGCTGCGCGCTGCTGCCAGCCGCGATCATCGAGCAGGCTGTCGATCGCGCTGGTCAGCGGCCGCGGGTCCTCGTTGCGCGCGCGACCCCGGGCCGGGGCTGACTGTCCTGGCCCGGGGTCGCCCTGCTGTTCTATTATAACTGGTTTAGCTGGAATCATATTCCGCCGTACGCCGACGGGGAGATCGCCTCTGGCCCGGGCGTCGGCCTTGGCCTGGCCCAGCGCCTCGGCGGCCAGCCGCGCCCGGTCCGGGGTGGCGTCAGGCCGCACGGCGAACCAGCCCGCCGTGCACGTCGAACTGCGCGCCTTCCAGGATGCCGGGGACGTCTGCGGGCACCGCGGCGGTGACCAGGACCTGCTCGGCGCCGACCACCAGGGCGGCCAGCCGTTCCCTGCGGCCGGCATCCAGTTCCGCGAACACGTCGTCGAGGATCAGCACCGGGTCCTCACGTGTCTGCCTGAGCAACTCGAAACTGGCCAGCCGGAACGCCAGAGCCAGCGCCCAGGATTCGCCGTGGCTGGCGTAACCGCGGGCGGGAAGTCCGCCGATGGACAGGTCGAGCTCATCACGGTGCGGGCCGACCAGGCAGATGCCGCGATCGAGCTCGCTGTCCCGGATCCCGGCCAGCGCCTTCAGCATGGCGGCCTCCAGGCCCGGTATCTGATCATCGGGTCCGTGATCGCTGCCGGGGTCGGCCACGGTGCTGCGGTAGCACATCCGCAGCACGCTGCCTGCGGCTGAGACCGGGCCGCCGCGGACCGCCTCGTAGGCAGCCGCCACGTGCGGGCGCAGCGCGGTGATCAGGCGCACCCGGCCTGCGAGCAGCTGAGCGCCGACCCGGGCAAGCTGCGCGTCCCAGGCGTCAAGGGTCGCCGTAACCGCCTCCCGGGCCGGCCCGCGCAGGGTGCTCTTGGCGCCTGCCGACTTGAGCAGCGAGGTGCGCTGCCGCAGCACCCGTTCGTAGTCGGCCCGGACGCCGGCATAGCGGGGCGCGGTGGCGGCGAGCAGGTCGTCGAGGAACCGGCGCCGCTCGGCCGGGTCGCCCTTGACCAGGGCGAGGTCCTCGGGCGCGAACAGCACCGTGCGCAGCGCGCCCAGGATGTCCCGTGGCCGCGGCAGCGGTGCCCTGTTCAGCCTGGCCCGGTTGGCGCGGCCCGGGTTGAGCTCGATTTCCAGCAGCGAGCTGCCCCGCGTGGCGGTGACCAGCGCCCTGAGCACAGCCCGCTGCGCTCCGCGCCGGACCAGCGGCGCGTCGGTCGCGACGCGGTGGCTGCCCAGCGTGGCCAGGTAGCTGATCGCCTCCACCAGGTTGGTCTTGCCTTCGCCGTTCGGCCCGCTGAACGTGGTCACGCCGGGTCCCAGCTCGATGCTGAGCTCGGCGTAGGACCGGAAATCGGTCAGCGCCAGCCGGGTGAGGTGCACGGATACGAGACTAAGGCCTACCCAGCGGACCGGATCGGCATCAGCACGTACCGGTAGTCTGGCTCACCTTCGGTCTTGCCGGTGACGACCGCGGGCTTGGTCGGCGAGGTGAACGAGATCCTGGCCGTGTCGGAGTCGATCCCGCCGATGCCGTCGAGCAGGTAGTGCGGGTTGAAGGCGATCTGCAGGTCGTCGCCGTCGAATGCCGCGTCAAGGATCTCCGTCGCCTGCGCCTCCTCTGACGCGCCGGCCTCGAGCACCAGCTGGCTCTGACTGAAGGCAAGGCGCACCGCGGTGTTGCGCTCGGCAACCAGCGCCACCCGCCTGACAGCCTCGGCGAACGACCCGGCCGGCAGTTCCGCGACCGCGCTGAACTCACTCGGCAGCAGCGACTGGTATTTGGGGTACTCCCCGGACAGCAGCCTGGTGGTGGTCTGGCGCCCGGCGCCGGTGAAGCCGATCAGGCTATCTCCGCCGAGGGATATCGATACCTCGGCGCCGGAGGTCAGGGCGCGCGCGGTGTCGCCGAGGACTCGCGCCGGGACCAGCACGGCGGTGCTGAGATCCGGCCGCGCCGTGTTCCAGCGCAGCTCGCGCACCGCCAGCCGGTACCGGTCCGTCGCCACCATGGTGAGCATGTCGCCGTCGATCTCGATCCTGATGCCGGTCAGCGCGGGCAGCGTGTCATCGCGGCCCGCGGCGATGGCCACCTGGCCGATGGCTGAGGCCAGCGCGTCGCTGCCTACCGAGCCGACGAGCGGCGGCATCTCGGGCAGCGCAGGGTATTCCTCTTCCGGCAGCAGCACCAGGGTGAAGGTGGCGCTGCCGCACTTGAGCGTGGCCCGGGTGCCGTCGGTGGTGAGCTCGACCGGCTTGGCTGGCAGCGACCGGACGATCTCGGCGAGCAGGCGCCCGGACACCAGGACGGTGCCCTCCTCGTCGGTGATGACCGGGATGGTGGCCTGGGCGGAGATCTCATAGTCGAACGTCGACAGCGTCAAGTCGGCTCCGGCGTGCAGCAGCATCCCGGCCAGGACCGGTGCGGTCGGGCGGGCCGGCAACCCGCGTGCGGTCCAGGCCACGGCTTCCGCCAGTTGATCGCGCTCAACCTGGAGCTTCACGGGAACTGCCTCCTCGGGGAACACGGGGAACACAGGGTGCGGCGCGTCTGTCACCGGGTATAGCCAGTGTGCGCTCTCCCGGCGGCTGCGCACAGCTACCACGTGCGGGTGTTGGTTCTCTTATTTCTATTACCGTCGTAGTCATAGCTACGGTGGATTGTGGGGAGAACCGGTTTTTCCGCAGCTCAGCCGCCGTGCCGCCGCCCACACGGGCCGCGCCTGGCCGGGGGATGCGCTGCGGGCTGCTGTGGCCGGAGAAGGCCGGGCGCCCGATTCCCACCGGTTGTCCCCCGGTTATCCGAATGTCTTCCACAGTATTGTCCACATGCTGTGCGCGGTGTTGTGCGCTGTTAACCGGTGCGGGCCTGCTGCTTGATGCGGTTGGTGAGTTCGGTGACCTGGGTATAGATCGACCTGCGCTCGGCCATCAGGGAGCGGATCTTCCGGTCCGCGTTGATGACCGTGGTATGGTCGCGGCCGCCGAACTGCTGGCCGATTTTCGGCAGCGACAGGTCGGTGAGCTCACGGCACAGGTACATGGCGATGTGCCGGGCGGTGACGAGGACCCGGGACCGTGACGTGCCGCACAGGTCCTCGATCGACAGCCCGAAGTAGGACGCGGTCTGGCCCATGATCGCCGCGGTCGTTATCTGCGGGCCCTGTGTCTCGGGGATGAGGTCCTTGAGCACGATCTCGGCTAGCTGCAGGTCGACTGACTGCCGGTTCAGGCTCGCGAATGCGGTCACCCGGATCAGCGCACCCTCCAGCTCCCGGATGTTGGTGGAAATCCGGCTCGCGATGTACTCCAGGACCTCGGGCGGCGCATTCAGGCCCTCCTGGACCGCCTTGCGGCGGAGGATGGCGATGCGAGTCTCCAGCTCTGGCGGCTGAATGTCGGTCAGCAATCCCCACTCGAACCGGCTGCGCAGCCTGTCCTCCAGGGTGACCAGGCGCTTGGGGGCGCGGTCGCTGGTAATGACGATCTGCTTGCTCGCGTTGTGCAGGGTGTTAAAGGTGTGGAAGAACTCCTCCTGGGTGCCTTCCTTGTTCTCCAGGAACTGGATGTCGTCGACGAGCAGCACGTCGACGTCGCGGTACCTGCGCCGGAAGCCGTCCTGCCTGCCGTCCCTGATCATGTTGATGAAGTCGTTGGTGAACTCCTCGGAACTGACATACCGGGTCTTGAGGTCCGGGTAAAGCGTCTGCGCGTAGTGGCCGATTGCGTGCAGCAAATGGGTCTTGCCCAGGCCTGAGTCGCCGTAGAGGAACAGCGGGTTGTAGGCCTTGGCGGGCGCTTCGGCGACGGCGACGGCGGCCGCGTGCGGGAACCTGTTGCTCGGCCCGATCACGAAGCTCTCGAACGTGTATTTGGGATTGAGCCTGGTGCCGCCCGGCCTGGGGCCCTGCGATCCCGGGGACGCGGCGGGATCGGCACTGCGCCGGTCAGGCTCGGACACCGCCGCGTCCCCGGGCGTGTCTGGGCGCCCGCCCGGCCCCGGGCCGCGGTCGCCGGAAGCCGTGCCGCCCGGGGAGCCGTGGGCGCCCTCCGCGTGGGGCTCCGTGGCCAGGCCGGTTGCCGGCGCGGCCGCCTGTGGCGCCGGATCGACCGTCACCGCTAGCTGGATGTCGCGGCCAAGCTGCTGCGAGAGCGCCTGGGTGACCAGGGCGCGCAGCCGGGTCTCCAGCTGCTCTTTGACGAACTCGTTCGGGGTGGCGATCAGCGCGGTGTTCTCCACCAGCCCGAGCGGGCGGGTCAGCTTCAGCCAGGCCCGCTGGTGCGGCTGGATCTGGAGATCGGCCAGCCCGTCGAGGGATCGGGCCCACACATCGGCCAGGTCTTGATCTGCCACTTGTGCGCTCCCCTCGCGTCGGCGGTGCCGCGAGCCACGAACCCGCGATCCACAGAGCTATCCACACGTTGTGCACGTGGCATCCCCGCTGCGCACGGTAAGCGTGGCAGCTAGAGCTTTCCACAGCCTAAGCCGGTACGTCTAGACACGCCCGGCAAACGCCGAGTTCTCCCGGTGGTAACCTGTGTGCATCGTCGGCCGCGCGCCTGGAGTCCAGCGCGCGCGCAGTCTTGGGCGACGCACCGTCACAGATCATGATCTGGAGCACCAGTTGAGTAAGCGCACGTTCCAGCCGAACAATCGGCGCCGGGCGAGGACGCATGGCTTCCGGCTGCGCATGCGCACGCGGGCGGGCCGCGCGGTCCTCGCGGCCCGCAGGCGTAAGGGCCGCGACCGGCTGAGTGCCTGATCCTGCCGCCTGAGTCCCGGATGCGCCGCAGCGCCGAGTTCGCGCTGACTGTGCGCACCGGCGACCGCGCGGGCCGTCCGCGCCTGACCGGCCACCTGCTGGTGCGGGCGCAGCCTGGGCAGGACACCGAGCGGGCCAGGGTAGGATTTGCTGTGAGCCGGGCAGTTGGCTCGGCGGTGACCAGGAACCGTGTCAAGCGGCGGCTTCGCCACCTGATGCGCGGGTACCTCCAGTCGCTTCCCGGCGGTAGCCTTCTTGTGGTGCGCGCGAACCCTGCGGCCGCGCACGCGAGCCAGGCAGACCTAGCCGCGGATCTGGAGCTGGTGATGAGCAGGCTGTTGCAGCGGCAGGTTGGAAAAAGCGTCGGTCATGAAAGACAACGGTAGGGCGAGGGAGGCGGCGCAGACGCGGCCCGCGCCAGGGCTGCCGGCCCGGCTGCTCATCGTCCTCATAGCCGGGTACCGGCGGTTCGTGAGCCCCCTGCTCGGCCAGCGGTGCAGGTTCTATCCGTCCTGCAGCCAGTACGCGCTGACCGCGATCGCCGGGCACGGCGCGCCGCGCGGGCTGTGGCTCGCGATCACCCGCATCGCCTGCTGCCATCCATTCCACCCTGGCGGTTACGACCCGGTGCCGCCCGCCAAGCCCGCGAGGAGCTGACCGGTGAGCATTCTGAACCCGCTGGCCGACCTGGTGGCATGGGTGATCATGCGCATCCACGCCGGCCTGGGCGCGGTATTCGGCCCGGACACCGGCGCGGCATGGGGCCTGTCCATCGTGATCCTGGTGGTCATCATCCGGCTGCTGCTGATCCCGTTGTTCGTCAAGCAGATCAACGCGCAGCGGAAGATGGCCCAGCATGCGCCGCAGCTGCAGGAACTGCGCAAGAAGTACAAGAACGACAAGCAGCGTCTCAACGAAGAGACGATGAAGTACTACAAGGAAAACGGGGTCAACCCGCTGTCCGGCTGCTTGCCGCTGATCCCGCAGATGATCATCTTCTTTTCGCTGTTCTACGTGCTGCGCGAGATCGCGACCTGGAGGCCGGGCCAGCCGACCAAGTACGGGCTGACCCCAGCGGTGCTGGAGAGCGCGCAGCGGGCGACGATCTTCGGCGTGCACCTGTACGACAAGCTGCTGTTCCGGCCAGGCTGGATGCACCTGTCGGTGCAGCAGGTGATCGTGATCGTGCTGACCGTGCTGGTCAGCGCGGCCACCACGTTCATGACCGTCCGGCAGAGCGCCAAGCGCGGCCTGATGCAGACGAACGTGGACCCGGACAACCCGATGGCCCAGTCGCAGAAGTTCATGCAGTACATCGTGCCGTTCTTCTCGCTGACCGGGCTGTACTGGCAGTACGGCCTGGTGCTGTACTGGGTGACCACCAACCTGTGGACGCTGGGCCAGCAGTACATCATGTTCCGGAACTGGAACATCGAGCCAGCGCAGCCCGCGGGCGCGGCAGCCGGGGCCGGCGGCGCGGTCCAGGCACAGGGATCCGCGCGTGCGCTATCCGGCGGGTCCGGCGGCTCTGGCAAGGGCGGCTCTGGCAAGGCCAAGGCCGTCCCAGGCCGGCAAGCTCCGGCCGCCAACCGCGCCGGCACAGCGAGCACACCGGGGGCCGGAGGCCCGGCGGAACCC
>JAFAPY010000332.1 GCA_019246795.1 Streptosporangiaceae bacterium
TCCGTGAACGGCTGCTTGCCGGTCGTCCCGGCGTTGGCGACCAGGCAATCGAGCCGGCCGAACCGATCCAGCGTCTGCCGCATGGCGGCGACGACGCCGTCCTCGTCGCTGACGTCGCATTGGATGCCGACCGCCGTAGCGCTCAGCCCTTCCAGCTCGGCGACCGCCTCCGCATTGCGATCGGCGCGGCGCGACCAGACCGCGACCGACCCGCCGGCCCGGGCCACGCCGCGGGCGATGCCGAGCCCGATGCCGCTGTTGCCGCCGGTGACGATGACAACCCGGCCGCGGAGATCGATCACAGGGCAACCTCCCAAGGGGATATCAGGTCCGGTGCCGCGGTAACACCTGAGTCACTCCTGGTCCCGTCTCCTTGAGGGTCGACTGCGCGTGCCGCGTCATCTGCCAGCTGGCTGGAAATGGTCGGCAATCCGGCGTGCGTAGTACATCTCCCAGGGTTCGGCGGGATCCTCGGCCGTGTACTGCTTGTCCAAGCCGACGAGCACGTAGATCAGCTCGCTGCGAACGGGCCTGACGCCCAGCAGATCCGGCAGCTCGGACAGGTCAATGAGCCACTGCGCGTACCAGGAAGCCCAGTCACCGTCGGCCCCGTCGACGATCCGGAAAACCCGATGATGGGTCTCGCCTGCCTCGTGCAACAGGCCGCCGATCTGCTCCGCTGTGCCGGTCATCTCGCCCTCCCCCTGCACGACGATGCGGCGCGCCAGCACGCCCGCCTGGCATTCCGCCGCGATCCCATCCAGATCGCCATGGCCGGTCACTGCGTCCAGTAACCAGTCACGATCATAAGGGCACCGACGACGTGACAGGCCTCACGCCAGCCCTGGTAGGTTGCAGATCATGAAGAAGCTCGCTGAGCTCCTGGTCTGCTTCCTCCACCCGCTGGCTGTTGTCTTGATGTGGATCGACCTCGCCACCCGCACCGACATGGGGCGCGGCCGCAAGGTGGTGTGGGCCGTTTTCGCTCTCATCCCGCTTGTGCCGTTCCTGTATGTGCTAACCGGCGGCGAGCTGTGGTGAGGCCGGCCGTCGCCACCCGGCGTCCCCGGTAACCCACGTTGCAGGTGCGGGGCGCTGTGCTGCGGCCTGCCCATTCCTGCCGGTTGGCGAGCTCGGCTGCGACCTCGGGTTCAAAATCGGTCAGCTGACCGATGTCTCTCATTGCAAGTTGCAGCACCATTTGTCGTGCAACGCGCAAAGGTGCTTCCATCTGACGCGTGCTCCGGACAGCACTAGCGGCCGCGCTGCCGTGGACAGCCCAGACCAGCCCCAAAGGAACACCATGAACGTAATGACGCCGGCATCCGTCCGTCCGGTTGCGCAGCTGCCGCGCCCGGCTGACCACCGATCCGCTGCGGTAACGGCCGGCAACCGCACCGATGAGGACCTGATGACCCGCAGGCAGGTGGCGTACCTGTTCCGGGTGACCTCGGCGGCGGTAGCGACCTGGGCACGGCGCGGCCGCCTACCCGAGGTTCGCGACCAGGGCGGCAGGCCCCGGTACCGGCGCGCGGATGTGCAGGCGCTGTTGCGCAGCGATTTCAGACGGGCGGCGCGATGACCAGCCTGGCGCCCTCGACTATTCGCCCCGGCCCGCACCGGGACCTCTGCTGAAGGAGATCGTTGCCATGATCAGGCAATCCGCCACCTACCGGATTCCTCGTCTCGTCCCCCCGCAACCGGGCCCTCCGGCCGCGCCGGCCGGGGCGGGTGAGCTGCTGGCGTGGCAGTGCACACGATGCGGTGCAGTGGGCACGCACTACCTGACCTGCTCAACCTTGCGGCTGCCTGCGGGTTACCGACTCAGCCAGGACCCTGGAGCTGACCGCCATGCCGGTCACCGCAGCGAGCAGTTCATCGCGCACCGGGCGAGCCCGGTGCCCGGGCGCCGCCCGGAAGCCGCCCCGGGCGGCCCGGATCACCCGGACTGGCCGCTGCCGCCGCAGCGTTGAATCCCTGCGGATTGCTTGCGGCGTCGCCCGGCAGCACGCGTCCGGGTCGTGCTGGCGCGTCCGCGCTCACAGCTCTACGCGATCCCAGGCTTGGTGGCCCGGCCTGTCCAGCCCGAAGGTATCCGGGTTGACGCCGAGCGTCTCGGCGGCCTCCAGCGCGATCCGCTGCACCGCCACGGTCAGCGGGAAGATCGACAAGAGCTCCCCGAGCCCGTCGTCGGCGACACGGGTCACCGGGACACCGGCCTCCTCTGCCGCCCGCGCAACGTCGGAGATCCTGGCCGCCCACTGCCCGCCGCCGTCGAGGCAGACCAGCCGGTCATCGGAGCCCAGGGCCACCGAGGGCCCGTGCAGGAACTGCTCTACCCCCAGGCCCTCGCTGGCCAGGTAAGCGGCCTCGCGGATCTTCAGCGCGCCCTCGGCGGCCGTCCACTGGTTGATGCCGCCGCCGATGAACTCGATCAGCCGGCCCGGCGGCACCAGGCGGTCGTCCTGCCGCCTGCGGTAAGCGTGGTCGACGGCCGCGGGAACCTCGCCAAGCGCAGGGAGGTCGGCGCCCAGTGCCTGGGCCAGCTGCGCCGCGCGCAGCAGTGCCCCCAGATGGCTCGCCGTGTAGGCCGACGAGCGTTCCTGCGGAACTGTAACCAGGTCCGCGCCTGCCACGCCAACGCCGCTGACCTGGATGACCTCCGCACCTCTCGCGCGGGCGCGCTGCGTAGCCTGCGCCGTGTACCGCTTGGCGCCGGTGTGGGTGAACACCAGCAACGCGCCGCCCTCACCGGGCAGCGGGCCGTCCACGGCAGCGTCGGCAGACTGCGCAGCCCAGGCGTCCAGCCCGGCAGCGCGCAACAGCGCAGCGGCCTGGCTGGCCGCATGCCAGCTGGTTCCCGTGCCGATTGCCAGCACCTGGCGGCCGCGCAGCCGCTCCGCCGCCGCGATGACCGGCACGTGATCCGCCAGCATCCCCGCCAGCGCCCCGGCCTGCCCATCCATCGTCTGCCGCATCATGCTGTTTCCCGGCCCGGCTGCCGCCATGACATCCCTCCACGTTCTCCAGATCAGGCCGCCAGGCGTTCCCGGTACCGCCCGAGCTTCTGCGCCCAGCTGGCCTTACATTGCCTCGCCGATTTCCCCGCCGGTTGCGCGGGGCCGACCGTAGGATAGGCCGCGCAGACGGCCGCGGGTGGATGCCGCGGCAGGAAGGCAGGAGCGATGCCTGGCGGTACGCTGCACGGGCGGGAACCGGAACCGCTCGATGAGATCCTGGACTGCCTGGCGTACGCCCAAGCCGTTCACGACGGGGACGAGGAGAGCGCACAGGCCGCGGCAGATGTCCTGCACCTGCGGCTGGCCGGGCGCGCAGACGCGATGGCGGCACCGCTGAGGCTGGCCTGCCTGATCCTGGACCAGGCCGGAAGGCAGGGCTGTGACACCGACGCGGTGCTGGCCGGAGTGCGGGCCCACATCCTTGCCGAGCGCGGCCGCCACGGCTACTGACACCCCGGTGTCCCCAGACGTCCTGGCGGCACGCTGGAGGCATAACGTAATAAGGTAGTTACATTCTGTCAGTGGTAGTGGATCGCTACTCTCATAGTTAGACGGACGCTCAGGGTCGCTATGCCAGGCGCGCCGCCGCACAGGCGTTATGGTTGAAAGGAGCCGTCAGGGGGTGTGCAACCAAAAGGGGTAGCCCGTGGCCCTACTTGAGCGCCGACGCCTCGGGCGCACGTCCCTTGAGGTGAGCCCCCTCTGCATCGGCGCTGCGCCGCTGGGCAGCGTGCCGGCGCACTTCGGCTACGAAGTCGGCGCGCGGCAAGCGGCGCTCACTTTGGCGCGGGTGTTCGGCAGTCAGCTCAACTTCCTAGATACGTCCAACAGCTACAGCGCGGGGGAGAGCGAGCGCAGGATCGGCGCCTTCCTCGCCGAACGGGGCGGCCTACCCGAAGATTTCGTATTGTCGACCAAAGTGGATCGCGATCCCGTCAGCGGGGACTTCGGTGGCGAACGGGTCCGCCGTTCCGCGGCCGAGAGCCAGGAGCGACTCGGGGTCGACGGGTTCCAGCTCCT
>JAFAPY010000336.1 GCA_019246795.1 Streptosporangiaceae bacterium
AGGTGGGATTTGAACCCACGGAGGGGTTGCCCCCTCACACGCTTTCGAGGCGTGCGCCCTCGGCCACTAGGCGACTCCACCGCAGGCGAGCTTACCCCACGCAGGGTGCCGGGCGGCGTGCTCACCCATCGCGGCGCCTGCGGGCGGTGAAGAACTCGCGCAGCACAGCGCCGCATTCCGCGGCGAGTACCCCGCCGATCACCTCCGGGCGGTGGTTCAGGCGGCCGTCCGTGACCACATCCCACAGCGAGCCCGCGGCGCCAGCCTTCGGGTCCTCCGCCCCATAGACCAGCCGGTCCAGCCGGGCCGCCGTTACCGCGCCCGCGCACATGGTGCACGGCTCCAAAGTCACCACCAGCGTCAGGCCGATCAGCCGCCATCGGCCCAGGACCCGGGCCGCCTGCCTGATCGCGACGATCTCCGCGTGCGCGGTGGGATCGCGGTCTATCTCCCTGCGGTTGCGCGCCCGGGCGATGACCGTGCCCGCCCCGTCGAGGATGACCGCGCCTATCGGCACGTCATCCGGCCCGGGCTGCGCCCGGCAGGCCCGCCTCGCCTCCTGCAGCGCCAGCCGCATCGCAGGCTCGAAGGCTGAATAGCCGGTCATGGCCCGAGCGCGCTGTCCAGGGCGCGGCCCACGGCAGCCCCGAACCGCAGCCGTTCCGCGATCCCCGCCACCGCCTCGTCAGGGTACAGGTCGAGGTCGGCTGCGATAGCGCCCAGTTCCATCTCCTCGAGCCCGAGGTCGGCGAAGATGGACAGGTCTCCTGCGGGCAGCACCTGGTCTAGCTCGTCGTCCGCAGGCACCGGAATGTCCAGGGCCCGCAGGACCTGGCGCGCCAGCGGATAATCGGTGGCCGCGGTCAGGTCAGAGAGAAACAGCGACACATCGTCGCCGAGAACCCTGATCGCCACCCAGAAGTCTTCGTCGGCCCCCGCGAAGCCGATGGTGCCGCCGATGCTGGGCTGTCGGCGCAGCGCGCGGATCAGCCCGTCCAGGTCCCCGGCCAGCGCAGCAGGCAGTGCATCGGCCTCCCACCGGTCTTCTTCCCGGTAGACGATGACAGCGAAGTCCGTCTCAGCCGCGTCCGCCATCGTCATGCCACCAGCATGCCCTGCACGGAGGAATGGTGTCAGACGGCTCGCCGCCGCGGCAGCCGAATCGCAGATCAGCGCCGGGCCAAGCTTCACCGGATGCCTCGCCGTCGCCTGGCCGCTGTGGCCGGTGATAGAATGGCCATCAAGGACCGCGTAGCCTATAACATCGGAGCTTCCTATCCGCAGCGGCACACGGGATTCTGCAGTTGGACGTCGATTTAAGTTCAGGCGCTTTGATGAGGTTCGTTCCAAGCACTGACACCGTGCCGCCATCGCTGAATAGGTTTCTGCTGCCCTACGAGCGCCATGTCATCTCCGTGCGCGAGCACCCGGCGCGGCTGATCCCGCCGAGCCTCGCGGTCCTGGCCGGCCTTGCCTTCGCGGGCTGGCTTACCAGTTCGGTCACCCATGGCAACAGCACCGCGCTTCTGGTGATCTGGGGCGCGTGGGGGGTGCTCGTGCTGTGGGCGGTGACCAGGGTGGCCGAGTGGTGGGTTCATTACTTCGCCGTCACGTCGCAGCGGCTGATGGTCGCGAGCGGGCTGCTCGTTCGCAAGGTGAACATGATTCCGCTCAACAAGGTGACGGACGTAGAGTTCCGGCGGACCCAGACGGGTCGCCTGCTCGGTTACGGCGAGTTCGAGGTACTCGCGCCAGGGATGGGCGACAAGCTGCGGAACATCAGGTTCCTCCCCTACCCCGAGCAGCTCTACCTCGAGGTGTGCGGGCTGATGTTCAAGGAGGAGGTCTCCGACTAGATGGTCGCCACCATGGTGGTGGTCATCCCGCCCGCGGAAAGCTGAGCAAGAGCCAGTCGCGGGCGGCGATGGCCGAGCCCCGGGCACCGGCCATGTCCAGATCCGGCACCAGCAAGATCTTCGCCGCACTAGCTTGCTCCTGGCGCAGTGTAGTGTTGCGGCGGACCTCGGCGAGGAACCAGTCGCGGAAATGCGGGGCAGCTTCCACCACGCCGCCGCCGACGAAGTAAACGTCGGGATCCAGGACGTTCGCGGCGATCGTGAACAGCCGCCCCAGCGCCATGGCCTGCTGGCGGAAGATCGCCAGCGCCATCGGGTCGCCGTCTTCGCCGTACCTGCGTACCAGCCTGGCGGCCTTGACGGCAGGCAGGTCGCCGGCGTCGTGGCCCGGGTATCTGGTGAGCCAGTACGGCAGCAGGTTGTTCTGGATGCCGGTGAGCGAGGCCACGCTTTCCGCGTCGCCGCGCTGCCCGCAGTTGCACCAGGGCACCGGCTGATCCTCCTCGAGCAGGCCGTCCAGCGGGATGGGGACGTGGCCGAACTCACCCGCCATCCCGGCCGCCCCCTTGATCACCTGGCCAGCCTCGATCACCCCGCCGCCCAGCCCGGTGCCCACGATCGCGGACACCGAACTGCGCCGGACCGACGCCGCCCCGAACCCCACGTGGTGTGCGTACAGCGCCGCGGCGTTCCCGTCGTTGTTGTAGATGACGGGGAGCCCGAGGCGCTCGGCTAGCGCACGGCGGATGTCGAAGCCGCGCCAGCCGATGTGGCCGAAGTTCGTGGCGCCCCTGGAGGAGATGACACCATCCGCGCTGGCCGGGCCGGGTGAGTCCAGCCCCACCGCCCTGACCGCGGTCACCGGCACGCCGGCGAGCTCGAGCACCTGCTCCACCGAGTCGGCCAAGGACCGGACCGCCTTGTCCGGGCCGTCCCTGACGTTGCTCGGAAGTTCCGCCATCCTGTCCAGGAGGAAACGGCCGCTGGAGTCGAGGACCGTACCGTTGTTCATGGTCCCGCCGTTATCCAGGCCCACGACAACCCAGTCGACCGGCATGCGCCCTCCTAGCGCGGTGAGGCAGGCTCAGTCTAAGGAAATGCGTTACCGCAGAGCAATATCGTCACCCCAGTGTCGGCCATCGGCGAGGGCGTCGACCCGTTGCCCGATGATGCTGAGGCTGCTTGAAAAAGCTCGTTCTGGCGCACGTCGCCGGGCGAGATCGGCCCGGCCGCCCCTTTCCAGACAGGTCAGGCCGTCCGCCGGATGATCTGGGGACGGCCTGTGAGTTGCGGAGGATCGGGGATTTGAACCCCGGAGGGCTGCAAGGCCCAACCGCATTAGCAGTGCGGCGCCATAGACCGGACTAGGCGAATCCTCCACCCGCACCAGCGGTGCGGTGGCCCATAGCGTACCGGCACAGGCACGGCCGCAGCAAAGCGTCCAGCGGTTCAGCGGGCCTCGACGACCTCGTAGTCCCCGCGCTGGTACGCCTCACGCATCCGGCGCTTCGAGAACTTGCCGACGCTGGTCTTCGGCACTTCGGCGATGAAGGACCAGCGTTCGGGAAGCTGCCAGGGCGGGACCTGCTCGGCCAGGAAGGCCCGCAGCTTGTCCGCGCTCACCTCGGCTCCAGGCCGCAGCACCACGGCGGCGAACGGCCGCTCGCCCCACCTGTCGTCGGGCACCCCGATCACGGCTGCCTCGGCTACGTCGGGGTGGGACATCAGGATGTTCTCCAGGGCCATCGAAGAGATCCACTCGCCGCCGGACTTGACCACGTCCTTGGCCCGGTCGGTCAGCCGGATGAAGCCGCGTTCATCGAGCGTTCCCACGTCGCCGGTGCGCAGCCAGCCGTCGTGGAACTTGCCCGGGTCATCGTCCCGGTAATACGACCCGGTCACCCAGGGCCCGCGGACCTCGACCTCGCCGACCGCCTGGCCGTCGTTCGGCAGCACTGTGCCACCGTCTCCGGCGAGCCGTCCCTCCACCGTGCAGAACAGCCGGCCCTGGCTGTCCCGGTACGGCCATGCCTGGTCCTCGCTGAGGCCGGGCGGCGGGTTCGCCACGCTGCCCAGCGGCGAGGTCTCGGTCATCCCCCAGGCCTGGACGAGCCGCGCGCCAAGCTCGGATTCGTAGGCGGCCAGGAGTGCGTGCGGCACCGCCGAGCCGCCGCAGACCACCAGCCGCAAGCTGGACAGATCCCCGCCTGCGGCCCGGACCTGCGCAAGGACGCCCGTCCAGATGGTGGGTACCCCGCCGGCCACGGTGACGCGTTCGCCGCTGATCAGGCGGACCAGCGCGTCGGGCTGCATGTGCTGGTCCGGCAGCACCAGGTCGGCGCCGCACAGCAGGCTCGCGTAGGCCAGGCCCCATGCGTTGGCGTGGAACATGGGCACGACAGGCAGCACGCGGTCCTGCTCGGAAAGCGCGAAGGCGTTGCCGAGGCACGGGCCCATCGAATGCAGGTACGTCGACCGGTGACTGTAGACCACCCCTTTGGACTTCCCGGTGGTCCCGCTGGTGTAGCACATCGCGGCGGCCGAACGCTCATCGAGCTCGGGCCAGCCGAACGAGTCGGGCTCGGCTGCCAGCAGGTCCTCATAGTCGTGCACCTGCACGCCGGCCAGCTCGCTGGCTCCCGGCGTCTGCGCAAGCGGGGCTCCGGTGACGATCACGTGCCTGACCGTCGGCGCGTGCGGCAGGATCCCGGCGAACCTGGGCACCAGCGACGCATCCACGATGACCGTGTGGTCTTCGGCATGGGCGGCCACGTACCCTGCCTCGGCGGGCGCGAGCCGGATGTTCAGTGTGTGCAGGACCGCGCCCATGGACGGCACCGCCAGGTAGGCCTCGAGATGCTCGGCGTTGTTCCACATGAACGTGCCGACGCGCTGATCCGCGTCGACGCCGAGGCGGCGCAGCGCATTGGCCAGCCGCGCGGCCCGGCGGCCCGATTCGGCGTAGCTGCGCCGCCTGGTCCCGGCCCCGGTGCAGGTGACGACCTCGCGATCACCGTATACCGACGTTCCGTACCGCATGATCGACGTGATTGTCAGCGGGATGTCCATCATCGTGCTGCGCACCGAGCCACCTCCGGGGATGCCTGGCCTGCATACACCTGATAGTGCCATGAGCAGCCGCCGCTCGGCAGCCCCGCCGGGCGGGCAGCACGCGGCGTCCGGGGACGGCCGGCTCGCGAGTCTGCTCGTCTATAACGAGCTCTAGGGAATTGTCTAGCTAAGGCTATAGAGCACGAGTCACCGTCCCAGAGGGCGCGAGGGAACCGCGAAGGCGGGAAGCCCGGCGCAGCGGCAAGCCTGCTTCAGGTGGGCTGGGAACGCAAGAACTTGCCGAAGTGCGGGACCGTGAACGCGATCAGGCCGCGTTCGGAGCTGTAGATCAGCCCCTTCTTAATCAGCGCGTCGCGCGCAGGCGACAGGCTCGACGGCTTGCGCCCGAGTTCGTCGGCCACCACGGAGGTGGGCACCGGGTCGTCTCCCGTGGCGGCCATCGCGCGCATGTATTCCCGTTCGGCAGGCGTGGCCCGCTCGTACCTGCTGCCGAAGAACCCGACGGCCAGCTCAGCCTCGGCCTGCGGTGCCGCCACGCTCACGTCGGCGTCGGTCACCGGGCTAGCCGCGGCTACATCCCAGGTGACCTTGCCATACGCCTGCACGAAGTAGGGGTAGCCGTCGGCGGCGGCGTACAGGGCGTCGAGCGCCCCGCCGGTGAAGGTCACGTCCTCGCGCTGCGCCGGGGCGAGCAGCGCAAGGTCCGCCGCCTGCCTTTCCAGCCGGTCGATCCGCGTGTACCTGAAGAGCCGCTCTGAGTAGCTCTTGCTCGCCGACAGCACCGAGGGCAGGTGCGGCAGCCCAGCGCCGACCACGATGAGCGGGCCGCCGGTCTGGGACAGCTCGTGGCAGGCGGCGCACAAGGCGGACACGTCGGGCGCCGGGACATCCTGCATCTCATCGACGAACAAGGCGATCCCCACGCCGAGGTCGGCGGCGACCGAGGCGGCCTCGGCGAACAGCTCGGTGAGATCCACCTCAAGGTCGCCGGAATCCGCCTTACCGCGACTGGCGGGCGCGTCGATGCCCAGCGCGAGCGTGACCGACGATCCCTTGGGCGCTTTCTGGTCGCGCAGCGCGAACGCCTTGAGCACGCCGAGGAAATACTGCACCCGGTCCGGCGCCCGGTGCCGCGGCGCCAGCTCCCGCACCGCCATGTGCAGCGCGGAGGCGACCGGGCGCCTGATCGACTGGTCGGGCCGGGCCTCGATCTTCCCGGTGCCCCACAGCCGCTGCATGGCCATCGACCTGAACGTGTTCAACAGCACGGTCTTGCCGACGCCCCGGAGCCCGGTGAGCACCATGCTCCGCTCCGGGCGGCCGCGGGCTATCCGCTCGAGCACGACCTCGAATTGCCTGATCTCCCGGTCGCGCCCGGCGAGTTCGGGTGGCCGCTGTCCCGCGCCCGGGGCGTACGGATTGCGCACCGGATCCATGGCATCGGACTCTATGACCTGGTCTAGCCCCCACCCTAGATTTCCTTAGAAAGCCGTACCGGCGTGTCGCCGGAGACCCAAGCGGCGGCGCGGCAGGGCTCGCCCGCGGACGCGGGCGCGGCCGCCGGCGTCAGGGGGAGTGATCGCCGGGCTTGTTGAGACGGGCAAGGTAGGCGTTGTAGGCAGCCAGGTGCTCGTCATCGTCCACGCTGCGCGCGTCGCCGGCCGGCTGCCGCGATGCGCCGGCGCTGGCTGCCGCGTCACGGTGCGCGCCGACGACCGCGGCGAAGTTGGCGCGCCGCGCCGATTCGAGCCAGCCCAGGCCGCGGTCGCCGCGCGTCTCCCGGCTCCAGGCAAAGAACACCGTCATCATCAGCGCGAACATGATCCCGGCGCCGCCGACCCACATCACCGCGCCGCCAGTGTGCACGTCATTGAGCGGGCTCGGCGCCCAGCCGGGGCGGCCGACGGCAAGGCCGGGGAACGGGTTGCTGCCCTCCGAACCGAGGATCACGCCGGTGAACGCGTCCACGGGCATGGCGATGAAGAGCAGGAACAGCCGGGTCGGGTAGGAAATCCGCCACCGGATCGGCTCCCGGCCGATCAGCGGCAGGAAGTACAGGTAGCCGGCCACCAGGTACAGGACATGCTCGGCCTCGTGCACGGCGTCGTTGCTGAGAACCAGGTTCATGAAGCCGGTCAGGTGCGTGCCGATGATCGTCACGGTGTAGAGCGCGACGCCGAACGGCGGCCAGGTGATCGCGGTCACCACGCGCGAGCGCAGCAGCTTCTTGGCCCAGGTGTGCACCGGATTCCGGCTCGCGTGCAGCAGCAGCGTGGCGGGCTGGCCGACCACGAGCAGCGGCGGCGCAACCATGAGGAGCAGCAGGTGCTGCACCATGTGATCCCAGAAGAGCACGTCATCGTAGCTGCCGATGCCGCTCTCCGTGGCGATCACGATCGCGGTCAGGCCGCCAAGGAACGCCGCGGTCCGCGGCCGCGGCCACGGGCGTGCCGGGTGGCGCCGCCGCACCCGCAGCACTCCCCATAGGTAAAGTCCCGCGGCCACGACGACGAGCGTCGTCACCACCGGAGCGAACTGCCACAGCGTGATGATCCTGACCGCACTGAAAGCCGGCAAGGCCGGAACCCTTCCTCACTCCATCCGGGTCTCGCGGAGGGCGTGGGATTGGAACCCACGGTGACTGTCGCCAGCCACAATGGTTTTCAAGAGCGTCCGTGGTTCACGATCCGCCACCGTACCTACCTGCCTCATTGGTGCTCGCGCCCGGCTCGCCAAGCAAGATCATCCCGCGTATATGCCGCGGTCAGCAGAGCTGGTGGCCGGCGCGACCAGACTATGCGCCTGGTGCGAGAAGCCTACTCTGCCGCTGCCCGCTAAGGCAGGAACGGGATGTCCTGGTAGCTGACGGGGTGATCTTCTCCCAGGTCGGTGAAGCGCTCGTTGATCGCCTGGGCGATCATGTTGTGCTGGTAGCTGTCCGGGCGGAGCAGGCCGCCGGCGTAGGCCGCGACCCGGGTCTTGCTGGCGGTTCCGCCGAGGGCCAGGTAGCGCAGCCACAACTCGGCCAGGGTGAGGCCGGAAAGATCCCAGCCGTCAGAAAGGCTGAAACCCGCACCAGGGCCGTTCACGACCGGCGGCCAGGCGAGACGGTCGTGAACCGGGGTGAGGGCGGTGAACAGGCTGGCGTCATGAGTGGAATCCTTGAGTAGGTGCCTGGCAATGCGCCGCTGCCTGACCCGCCTGGCGCCTTCACCCTACCGCACCCCGGCGGAGCGCCGGTGCCGGGTCCTGGTCAGCGGGATGGCGTCAGCAGCTCCCCGGTGGCAACCAGGTGCTCGGCGATGTCACGCAGCTTGCGGTTCACGGCCTGGGACGAGGCAATCAGCAGCCCGAACGCCTCGACCCCGGTGATCTTGTGCCGTTCCATCAGGATGCCTTTGGCCTGCCCGATCATCTCACGGCTGTCCAGCGCGGTCAGCAGGCCCGCTTCTGTCCGCGCGGCGGTCATCGCAAGCGCGGCGTGAGAGGCCAGCAGGATGCCGGTGCTCTCGCTATCGGGGCCGAACGCGGCTGCGTTCTCGGCGTAGATGTTCAGCGCCCCGAAACTGTCGTCCCCGGCGAACAGCTGGAATGACAGCACCGACAGTACACCCAGGCCCGCGGCCTGGCGGGCGAACCGGGGCCAGCGGGTGTCTGCCTGCAGATCATCGCAGCGCACCGTCTCATGGTGCCGCGCGGCGTCCAGGCACGGTCCCTCGCCGGTCTCGTACTGCACCCGGTCAATCCGCCCGACCAGCTCCCCGGAGGCCGCGGTGGTGGAGAACTCCTTGCCGGTGACCAGGGTGATCCCGGCGCACTGCGCGCCGGGTACCTCGGTGACAGCAGCCCTCACGATGTGTTTCAGGAGCGCCTCAGGCGTGATATCTGCCTGCAGCTCGCGGGCCAGCTCGCTCAGCTGGCGCGCGACCCCTGGCTCGGCGCTTCGGCCGGTGCTGCCGACCGCCTGCCGCACCGGGTCACCCCGGGCCTCCGTCACCACTGGTCCTTCTCCGCAGCTCGTCCCGTAACTGCGCCAGCATAACCGGGCGGCGGCGGCAAGCAACACACCCGGCCTGCCGGTCGGCCAAGACCCTGCCTGGACACGCGTGTCCGGGCGCGGACTGGACCGGCGCCTTCACGGAGGAGTAGTATCGCATTACGGTTGTCGAGCCAGCCGATCCGGAGTTCCTGAGTATCGGTCCTGCCCAACCGGCCGCGCAGACCCGTCTGGTTCCCCGGATATCATGCCTTTCGGAGAGGCGGGTGGCCGGTGACCGATGTCCGGTATCCCAATACGGTAATCAACGGCGTGCCCGTGGTGGCAACGCCCGCAGAGATCGATATCGCCAACGCGGAGGGGCTGCGTTCGGCCCTGCTCAAAGCAGCCGCGGACGGGTCCAGCACGCTAGTGGTGGATATGACCCAGACCCAGTTTTGCGATTGCTCCGGGTTGCACACCCTGATCGCCGCGCACAGAAAAGCCCGAGCCGAAGGCCGTGAGGTGCTGCTGGTCATACCCGGCACCACGGTCCTGCGGGTCTTCGAAATCACCGGCATGTACACGGTGATCCCCAACTTCACCAGCCTGGACGAGGCCCTGGCATCAACGGCGGCCACCGCGAACGGCCGCATCCGCCAGCGAACTGAAGGAGATTCCCTTGCCAAGGCCAGCCGATACAGCCTGCTGCAGCCGGTGAACTGCCGGGTATCCTGAAGCGCTCGTCAGCAGGCGCAGCAGACGTTCACCAGGGCGCATAGGTCGCGGCCAGGGACGCTTTTCCGAACCCAGGCGGAGGGCGTGGGATTCGAACCCACGAGAACTGTCACCAGCCCTAATGGTTTTCAAGAGCGCGCCCGCGGTTTACCACCCTCCACCGCTTCTGCCTGCCTCTTTGGTACTCGGGCCCGGCTCGCTGAACAAGATCATCCCGCGTATATCCCGCGATCTGCAGAGCAGGTGCCCGGGCGTGACCAGACTATCCGCCTGGTGCCAGAAGCCTATCCCGGCCAAGGCCCGGCGTGACGCGGTGCGCCACCCGGTCTGCTGCCGCCCAGGCTCGGCATCGGTTCCTTGGCGAGCTCGGCTACGCCGGCTCGGCCGGTTCAGGTCATCCGCTGGGCGCGGCCAGGTCGGCCACACCCACCGGATAAAGAGGCGGGCTGGCTGCCCCCGGTGGCCGCCAGATCACGCGGGCCCTGCCACGGTCATCCGCAATCGTCTGCTCGGGTATCTCGTCGGCGGCCTCGTCGGCGAGAGCAGCGGTGAAGATGAACACAATCTCGTGCTGGGGAGTGCCGCCCCACTGGAAGATGTTCTCCAGCACGCCCGCGAGCCGCACTGCGGTGAGCTCCTGCCCGATCTCCTCCCGGAACTCGCGGTGCACCGTGTCCACCGCGTACTCGCCGAACTCGACATGGCCGCCGAGCGGCCGGTGAAACAGTTCGGCCGCCGGGTTGGCTTCCTCAGACACCAGCAGCGCGCCGTCGCGTGGCCGCCGGATCAGCACCATGGCCTTGACGACCTGGTTCCTGGGTTTCACCCGGTAGTCGTATCATGCCATGCCGAAGCTGTGCTGAAGCCCCCGGCTCGACGGCTGGGCTGTCAGCTTGGGAATCGGTACGCTCCGGGCCTCTCAGGTGCCCTGAGCGGCATGGAGACAGCCTCGCGCCGCGGGTTCCGCATTGGCGGTTGCTGCGTGGTCGAGGCGTCCAGGCGCTGAATATGTGCGGCCCTCAATGGCACCGGGGCAACAGGTGACCGTGGCGGGTGCAGTTATCCTAATGGGCGTCAGGTTAGGATCGGCGACGCAACCAAAGAGGCAGGCATGGCGAAGTACCTCGCGATCGTCACCTACACGGCCGAGGGCCTCAAGGGCCTGATGGCCAAGGGCGGCACCGCCCGCGTCGAGGCGGCGCGGAAGGTTCTGGCCAGTGCTGGCGGTTCGCTGGACAGCTACTATTTCGCCTTGGGCGCCGATGATGCGTATATCGTGTGCGAGCTGCCGGACAATGTGGCGGCGGCGGCGACGGCGATGGCGGCGGCGGCCACGGGCATGGTGGTCAACCGGATGGTGGCGTTGCTGACAGCCGAAGAGGTCGACCGCGCGGCGGCGGTCCAACTGTCCTACGACGCTCCCGGCTCCTGAGCCACCAGGTCCGCGTGATCTGGGCGGTCGGCAGCACCGGGCCGCCTACATCCAAGCCACCGAAATCGGCGCTGTGCGCGGAACCTTTGGCTTCCGCGCTGACTGAGGCGCGCTCGGAGGGACTCGAACCCCCAGCCTTCTGATCCGTAGACCAGTGCTCCTCGTCCGGTCAGTGCGTGAGAATCCGGATCCGCACGTCAGCGTCCTGCCCGGTGTCCGGCATATCCGCCATGGTCCGGTGTCGTCCGGTCAGTCTGTGAGAAATCTGTGAGAGACCCCTACCCATGGCAGCGTCCGCAGCCGTGTCGGCGCGCCCCTCCGCGCGTCTGCTTTCAGGCCGTCATATTGTCCGCGTTGGCTCCCGGCGGCGCTGTGGCTCGGTGACTGCGCCAGGACGTCCCTGTTGATGGCCGACCATGAGGTCTATAGTGATCGCGCATCGATCACAGGGAGAGGGAACTCATGGCAGACCGCCAAGACGGCGCGCTGCTCGTGCAGCTCGCGCAATGGAGCACCAGCATCGGGTTGCAGGCCGCGACACGGACGATCCTCGCGGACGACTTTGACCCAGGGTCTGCATCACCAGAAGATGAGGCCGTCAGCACTGTCCTCGCGTTCGGTGAGACGGTAGGGACGCTCACCAAGAACGGGCTGATCGACACCGGCCTCGTCCTCGATTGGCTGTGGGTGTCGGGCCTGTGGGACCGCGTCGGCCCGGCCGCCGTCAAGGCGCGGGAGAAGCACGGGGTGCCTCAGCTGTACGAGAACATGGAGGCGCTCGCGGCCCAGCAAAAGTAGCAGGATGCCCGGCGAGCTGCCTGCGGCTATGGCGGGGCGGCCGATTCCCACCGCCGTATCTGGCGCGGGCTGAGCTGCGATAGCGCGTGGTGGGGTTACGTGGACTTGAACCACGGACCTCTTCCTTATCAGAGTGTCGGCATTCCGGCTCCACCAGAGAGCATATCGCTGTGACCTGCGTATATGCTGGTCAGCACTCTGTGGGCTACCTTGGAGTGTCCTGCGTTTACCCTCTTCATCCTCGGCGTCCCAGGGTTGTTGTAGGCCAGCCCTAGGGATGGTGGACCATCAGATCCGTCGACCAGTGCGATACGTCCGGCTAGTGCGCCATAGTCCGTACGGCAAGTCTTGGCTCACCAGGTGTCCGATATTGGCGTCTGAGTCCAGTGTCGTCCTACCAATGGTGAGAAAGGTGTGAGATCTCTGCTCATTGGCGGCCGCCGTCGTGGCGTTCGGCCTGCTACCCGTTGTCGTGAATGTCCCGTGACTCTTGTCCTGGGCTGTCGCATGACCTCGCGCCGGAGTGAATAATGCGGACAGGGCCGAAATTCCGGGCCTGAGCAGTTGCAACTGGGAGTGAGCGCAGATGAGAGTGCTGGTCACAGGAGGGACCGGGTTCGTCGGCTCCCATTCGGTCGCCGCCCTCTTGTCCCAGGGCCACCAGGTCCGGCTGCTGGTGCGGTCACGTGACCGGGTGGCCCGCAGTCTTTCCCCGCTGGGGGTGGCAGACGTCGAATCGGTCGTGGGCGATGTGACCACGCCGCGGTCGGTCGAGGAAGCTATGGCGGGTTGTGACGCGGTGCTGCACGCGGCAGCCGTGTACGAGTTTGATCCGCGGGCGGCCGCGCGCATCCGCGAGACCAACGTGCGCGCCGCCGAGATCGTCCTGGGAACGGCAGTCCGCATGGGACTGGACCCCGTGGTGCATGTCTCCAGCTACGCGGCGCTCGTCCCGCCGCAGGGAGCTGTCCTGACCCCCGACTCGCCGGTGAAGCAGCCGCGCGGGACCTACTGCCGGTCCAAGGCCGAATCCGAACGTGTCGCGCGCGGCTATCAGGAACAGGGCGCCCCGGTGGTGATCATCTACCCCGGAAGCGTGATCGGGCCCGACGATCCCTACCTGAACGACAGCAACCGGAACATGGTCCAGTTCGCCAAAACCGGGAGCACGATGCGCGGCGGGATCCCGATTGTCGATGTCAGGGACGTGGCGAAGGTGCACGCCGCGGTGATGGAGCCCGACCGGGGCCCCCGCCGCTACATAATCACCGGGCACTACATCGCCTTGCCGGATCTCGTCGCGATGCTGCACGAGATCACCGGGCGCCACGGCCGGATCGTGGCCATGCCCGCTGGCATGGTGATGGCCGTCGGCCGCGTGGCCAACCTCGTGCAGCGCTTCGTGCCCGGTCGGCTCCCCTTCTCCTACGAGGGCATATGGCTATCCGCGCTCCAGCCGCACTGCGACGACTCCAGCACGGCCAAGGAACTGGGTATCACCGCACGTGACCTGCGGGTGACTCTTGAGGACACGGTGCGGTGGCTGGCGGATCACGGTCACCTATCGGTCGCAGGGCCAGGGCGCACATCAATCTGAGCGAGCCATAGTGCCCCCGCGCGGCGCCACGAAAGCGCGAGGCGGTCAACCGACCGCATGCCCACGAGCAGAAACCAGGGCCGGACGAAGGGCAGGATGAAGTTGCCTGACTGGAGGCGAGCCTAGTGCCCCCCGAAACCTGCGGAGTGTCCAGCTGCCCGGTAGAGCGCAGCGCGGCCAAGCCCTCAGCCTCGATAACGAACAGGTCACCCGGCGCCGCGCTGAGGGCCTTACCGACGACCCGGCTGCCGTCTGCGTAGCTGATCAGCCAGACATCTGCGTGTGCCCCTCGCGACAAACGCTGAACCGGAGACGAGCCCGTCCGCTCGCCCGGCGGCGGCCAGCTCACCTCTCACCATGTCGGCATCCGTCACGCCCACGGCCTACCCAGTGGCCTCCTGCACTGATCCCCGCCGACCCGGGCACCGGCGCCGGGGTCGCCTTCATCCGGCTGGGAGACGACCCGGACCCGGTGCGGGTCCGCGCCGCCTGGGTTCCCGACGCCGACATCAAGGCGATGGC
>JAFAPY010000345.1 GCA_019246795.1 Streptosporangiaceae bacterium
CAGCACGGTGCCGCCGGGCAGCGCGCTGGCGAGCTGCTCGGCCAGCTTGTCCACATGCGCCAGCTGGTTGTACCAGGCATCGGAGCCGACGCCGAACACGTGCCCGGTGCTGTCCAGGTCGCCGTGGTAGACGGTCACCAGCGCGCGGGAGCTTTCCGCGGCCGCCGCGGCGGCCTGCGCGGCCAAGGCGCCCATGCTGTCGGCGGGGCGGAAGTCGGCGCCGCGCGTGGTGGCGATCGTCAGGCCGGTGCCGCGGAACGAGCCCTGGGCCACGTGCACCGCCGCGATGCCCGCGGCGGCGGCGCGCTCGTAGATGGTCGGCAGCGGCTGCCACTGCACCGGATCGATCCGCGGGTCCCAGCGCAGCCCGTTGAGCAGGCGGTCCTGGCCGGGGATCATCACCTGGTAGCCCAGCATGCCGTGGCGCCCGGGCGGGCTCGCGGTGAACAGCGAGGCGAGGCTGGTCACGGTGGTTGCGGGAAACCCGGCGGCGATCGGCCTGGCGTCGCGCGCGAGCTCGGACAGGAACGGCGCGCCGGCCGGATGGTCGCGCAGCAGCTCCCAGCCGAGCCCGTCCACGATCAGCAGGCAGGCGCGCTGGGCCTGCGGCAGGCCGAGGACGTTGCGCTCCGGAAGGGAGTCGGGGTCAAGGGAGGCAAGGATCGATGACGACAGGTCGGCCAGGGTGGAGGCCCCGTAGGACGGCACGATGGGCGGACGTCTCGGCTCGAGCGTCATGCGGGAATCCTCATCTGCTCCTCGTGGGTGCCGCTGTGCCGTGGTTGCCCGGTACCTGCCTCAGCATCGTTGCGGACATCAGCGCCCTTGCCGGAACATGGTGCCACCGGCCGGCCGCCGCCGGCAAACGCGTCAGCGACCCGTAACCGCGGTGGCTTCCGATAGCGCCTGGGCGAATTCCAGCACCTGCCGCACGGCTTCCTCGCCGTCGGCGGCCTGGCTGACCCGCAGCGAGAAATCGTCGGCCGTGATCGTGCCGAGGTAGCCGTGGTCGGCCTCGCAGTTGTCGTCGCCGCAGTGCGCCGGCTCCAGCTCCAGGTGCGACACCACGTTCCAGCCGATGGTGAGCATGACCTCCGACGGCATCGTGGCGCCGGGCACGTAGGCCGCAGGATCGGGCACCACCCTGGTCAGCGCCACCGACGATATCCTGGCGAACCGGATCGCCTCGGTGGTCGTCTCCGCCCGCGGCCGGCTGTCGGAGTCCTCGGCTGGGTGCTCGTCGGTGTGCGAGTACACCAGCCGGGTCGGGGTGAGCGCCAGCACGGTCATGTGCCGGCGCACCTCCATGCCGGGGTCGAAGATCGCGTCGTGGGTGACGACGTAGGCGTTGACAGGTTCTGAGCCAAGCGCCGAGGCGACCGCATCGGAGACCAGGCCCGGGTAATAACCGCTGCGCTCGATAGCGGCCCGCAGGCCATCGGTCGTGACTCGCGTTTCCCTCATATTCCCATCCTGCCGCGTCCTGCGCGGTGCTTCGCCCGCGGGACCGGGTCTAGGCTCGCTCGGCATGGAATGGAACGGGCTGCGGCTGTCGCTGGCGCTGCTCACGGTGATCCCGGTGCCTCCCGCCGGCCGGCGCGTGCGTCCCGCCGGCCCGCGTGCCGCGGACGCGGCTGTCACGGCGCCGGACCGGGCCACCGCGGGCGCCGCGATGGCGTGGGCGCCCGCCGTGGGGCTGCTGGTCGGCGTCATCGGCGCTGCCGTGCTGCTGGTGGCCGACCGCCCGGCCGGCGCGGGCGCGCTGACCGCCGCAGCGCTCGCGGTGGCATCGCTGGCGCTGCTCAGCCGGGGGCTGCACCTCGACGGCCTCGCCGACCTGGCCGACGGCCTGGGCAGCGGCAGGCCCGCGTCGGCCGCGCTGGAGATCATGCGCCGCTCTGACATCGGGCCGTTCGGCACCATCACCCTGATCCTGGTGCTGCTCATCCAGGTCGCGGCGCTCAGCCACGCGACCTCGGCCGGCGGCGGCCGCGGCCCGGCGGCGCTGATTGCGGCGGCGGTCACCGCCAGGCTGGCGCTGACCTGGGCATGCCGACGCGGCGTGCCCGCGGCAAGGTCGGGCGGCCTCGGCGCGCTGGTGGCCGGCACTGTGCGGCCCGCGGTCGCCGCCGCAGTCACCCTGGTCACGCTGGCGGCAGCGGCGGCGGCCGTGGTGGTCTCCGCGGCGCTTGCCGGCGAGCCGCTCGGCTGGACGCTGCCGCTCGCCGTGGTCACGGGCCTCGCCGCCGCCTACGCGGTGCAGCGGCACGCGGTGCGCAGGCTCGGCGGCATCACCGGCGACGTGCTCGGCGCGCTGGCCGAGGTGGCGGGCACCGTCACCCTGGTGGTGGCCGCCATGGGCCCGCGGGCCTAGACCGTAAGCTGGGCCTTGATGCCGACGCATGAGGTGTTCAACCAGCCGCCGCCGCTGGTCGGGCAGGACGTGGCTGACGACCCGGCGATGCTGGACGCGCTGCGCCGTGAGGGCGCCGGGTGGGCTGCCCACGCCGTCCATGAGCTTGGCCGGCTGGCCGGCTCGGCGCAGGCTGCCGAGCTCGGCCGCCTGGCGAACGAGAACCCGCCCGTGCTGCGCACCCACGACCGGTTCGGCAACCGCATCGACGAGGTGGAGTTCCACCCGGCCTGGCACGAGCTGATGGCCGTGGCGGTGCGGCACGGCCTGCACGCCGCGCCGTGGCGGGACAAGCGTCCCGGCGCGCACGTGGCGCGGGCGGCCGGCTTTTACGTCTGGGGCGCCGCCGAGGCCGGGCACTGCTGCCCGGTGTCGATGACGTATGCGATCGTGCCCGCGCTGCGGCACGCGCCCGGACTCGCCGGGAGGTACGAGCCGCTGCTGGCGGCGCCCGCCTACGACTTCGGCCTGCGGCCGCCGCAGGCCAAACGGGGCCTGCTCGCGGGCATGTCGATGACCGAGAAGCAGGGCGGCTCCGATGTCCGGGCCAGCACCACCCGCGCCGTGCCCGTCACCGGCGATGGCGAAGGGGCGCACCTGCTGACCGGGCACAAGTGGTTCACCTCGGCGCCGATGGGTGACCTGTTCCTCGTGCTGGCCCGCTCGCCCGGCGGGACGAGCTGCTTCCTGCTGCCGCGGGTGCTGCCGGACGGAACCCGGAACGCCATGCACCTGCAGCGGCTGAAGGACAAGCTCGGCAACAGGTCCAACGCGTCCGCCGAGGTCGAATACGACCAGGCGCTGGCCTGGCTGGTGGGCGAGGAGGGCCGGGGTGTCCGCGTCATCATCGAGATGGTGAACATGACCCGGCTGGACTGCGTGCTCGGCACTGCGACCGGGATGCGGGCCGCCGTCACGCAGGCGGCCCACCATGCGGCGCACCGGACGGCGTTCGGCCGCAGGCTGGCAGACACCCCGGCGATGGCCGGCGTGCTCGCGGACCTGGCGGTCGAGTCGGAGGCGGCGACGATGGCGGCGTTCCGGCTGGCCGGCGCGACCGACCGGGCAGCGCGGGGCGACGAGCAGGAGGCCGCGTTCCGCCGCCTGGCGCTCGCGGCGACCAAGTACTGGGTGTGCAAGCGCGGCGCCGGGCACGCCGCGGAGGCACTGGAGTGCCTGGGCGGCAACGGCTACGTGGAGGAATCCGGGATGCCGCGGCTGTACCGCGAGGCGCCGCTGGGTTCGATCTGGGAGGGCTCGGGCAACGTCGCCGCGCTCGACGCGCTGCGCGCGCTGACCCGGCAGCCCGAGGCGGCCGAGGCGTTGTTCGCCGAGCTTGACGCCGCGGCCGGGGCGGACAGCCGCCTGGACACCGCGATCGCCCTGCTGCGCAAGAACCTGGCCGATCCGGCGGAGGCCCGGGCCCGCCACCTGACCGAGGCCATGGCGCTGGCCCTTCAGGGCGCGCTGCTGGTGCGGCACGGCCATCCGGCGGTAGCGGACGCGTTCCTGGCTTCCCGCCTGGCCGGGCACTGGGGCCACGCCTATGGCACGCTGCCCTCGGGCACCGACACCGCCGCCATCATCGCCCGTGCCACTCCCAGGATCGGCGGCCCAAAGATCGGCGGCTGAGCCGCCAAGGGGACCGGCCAGGCCGTGAAGGCCGTGACGGGATGGTTGGCGCAACATACCCCTTGGAGGGGCTTGAATGCGCCAACCATCCCCCTGGCAAGCGGCCCGGGCCGGCGGTCAGGAGTAGTCGCGGAAGGCCGGCCACGCGCGTGCCCAGCTCGACTTCAGCCCGGTGACCAGGTAGACCTGCGCGCCCTGCTCGTCGTCGCTGACTCCCAGGCCGTTGGAGAAGGTGGCGACCAGCCTGACGTGGGCGAACCAGGCGCGCAGCAGGGCCGGGTCCAGGTTGACCGCGATCGCCGCGGAGTCGGCGGCGGGCGGCGGCCCCCACAGCCAGAAGTTGTTGCTGCCGCTGAAGGCCTGCGGCAGCAGCAGACCGGGCCCGTAACGGGCCAGCGCGCCGGCCTCCCCGTAGTTGCCGGCGAGGATCGTGGTGTGACGCCGACGGGCGGCCGGCAGCGCGCGGTACTCCGCCGCCACCAGCGTCACCAGCCGCGGCCAGCCGATGGTCTCCGCCAGGTCGTAGTTGATCTTCTGCAGCGGGACCGTGTGCAGCGTCCGCGCCGGCAGCACCGACAGCGCGACCGGCGCGGCGACCAGCCCTGCTATGACCATCGCGGCGCCCATCGCGAGCACCCGGCGCCTGGCGGCGAGCACCCGCTCGACCGGGACCGAGCCCGCGGCGAGCAGGAACGTGTACGCGGCCCCCGGATAGTAGGCCTTGCCGCCGAGCACGAACTGCATGGCGACGGCGAGGGCGCAGGCGATCGCCACCGGGCGGAACCGGCGCGCCGCGCGGCTGCGCAGCGACCACACCAGGCCGGTGGCCCAGACCGGAACGAGCACCGGCCCGGTGAACAGGACCTGCGCAAGCCAGAACGTAGCCCGGTTGTGCCCGGCCTGGCCCTGCAGCGCGCGGAACACCGCGGCGTTCGGCCAGCCGTGGGCCGCCTGCCAGGCCAGGTCCGGGACGGCCAGGACGACGGCGATCAGGCAGCCGATGGCCAGGTACCTGCCGCGCAGCAGCCTGCGGGCATCGGTGAGGCCGAAACCGGCGGCAAGCGCGACGACGAGGAACCCGATGTTCGACTTGGCCTCGCTGCCGACGCCGGCGCAGGTGCCGATCGCCAGCCACCAGCGCGGGTTCCCGCTGGCCAGCAGCCGCATGACCAGCACGATCGTGACCGTCCAGAACACGAAGTCGGGCGCCGTCGTGGTCAGTTCGTGCATCGCGCCCAGGTATTCCGCGCAGGTCGCGGTGGCCAGCGCCGCCAGCAGCTGGCCGGCCCGGCCGGCGCCGAGCATCCGGCTCATCGACGCCGCCGCCACCACGAGGAGGGCCAGGCCGAGCGCTGGCAGGATGCGGAATCCGGCGAGGGTATCGAAGGTCACCGCAGACCATGCGCGCGCCAGCAGCGGCGTGAGCGGCGGCTGGTCGACATAGCCGAACGCCAGGTGGTGCCCGGCGGCAAGGAAGTACAGCTCGTCGCGGGCGTAGCCGTAACGGGCACTCACCACCATCTCGGCGGCGAAGGCGGCCGCGGCGATCAGCGCGATTCCGGTTGTGGGCGTGCGGGGCAGCGCCGCCGACGGCGCCCGGACCGGGGATACCGAGATGCTCATGGGATCAGCGTGGCTGCGCCGGCGCCTGCGGCGCATCGGGCGCGCGGCCCAATCCCCGGCTCGGCTCCGCGGCGGGGAACCGGGCCCGGCGGCGCTGCCGGCTCAGCCATCCGGATGAGCGCCGGGTTCCGCCGGGCGGACGATTCCCCGCGCCAGGCTGCCGCACTACCATCGGGGCGTGAGGAGACTGGCGGCGCTCCCGCGGCGGCTTGCGGCGTGGGTCGCCTCGCTGCCGCCGCGGCGGCGGGAGCGGGTGCAGGACCTGGCGGTCGGCGTCATCCTCGCCGCGATCAACGTGGTGTCGCTGCTTCCCTACCGCAGCCAGCTGCACCCGTTCTGGCTCGCGCTGCTGCTGGTCGCCGCCCAGGGCGTCCCGCTGGCCTGGCGGCGGTCCTACCCCGCCGCGGTGCTGCTGTGCACCGGCGCCGCCCGGATTGCCTACGACCAGATCGGGTTCGGGTTCGCGCCGTTCCCGCTCGGCGTGGCGATCGCGATGTACACGGTCTTCGACCGCAGCGGGTTGCTGTGGCGCTGGATCACGGCCGTGCTCACGGTGGCGGGAACCGCGATCTCGCTGTCCGCCCCGGGCCACCAGGAACCGTACGACGCCATCTTCCAGGCGCTCATCTTCGGCACCGCCGCGGCGGCGGGCTTGCTCAGCCGCGCCCGCCGGGCGAACCTGCGGGCCGCCGAGGTCCGGGCCGACCGGGCGGAAGCCGAACTCGACCGGCGCACCGCACAGCAGGCCGCCGCCGAGCGGGCCCGGATCGCCCGCGAGCTGCACGACGTGGTCGCTCATCACGTCAGCCTGGTGGCGGTCCAGGCGGAGGCGGCGATGTCGCTGCTGCCGGGCCGGCCGGAACAGGCGCGGCGCTCGGTGGAGATCATCGGCGACACCGCGCGGGCGGCGCTGGCGGAGCTGCGCCGGCTGCTCGGCGTGCTGCGCGGTCCCTCGGAGCGGCCGGAGACCGCACCGTCGGCGTCGCTCGGAGAGCTGCCGGCGGTGCTGGACCAGGTCCGCAGCGCCGGGCTGCCGGTCGACTTCGAGGTGACGGGCGCCGCGTTCCCGCTCGCCCCCGGGGTGGACCTCACCGCCTACCGCATCATCCAGGAGGCGCTGACCAACACCATCCGCCACTCCCGGGCGGCCAGGGCTGCGGTCTGCCTGCGCTATGAGCCGGGGTACGTGATCGTGCACGTCGCCGATTCCGGCAACGGCGGCACCGCCCGCAAGCCGGCGGCGGGGTCCGGGCTCGGGCTGGCCGGGATAGCCGAGCGGGTGGCCTCGTGCGGCGGAAGCCTGACGGTCGGCCCGACCCGCGGCGGCGGCTTCTCGGTCACCGCGCGCCTGCCGTCGCCATGACCGCCTGCGGCGCCCCGGACCCGATCCGGGTGCTGGTCGTCGACGACCAGGAGCTGGTCCGGTCCGGGTTCTGCGTCATCCTCGACACCGCCGAGGGCATCTGCGTGGTCGGCGAGGCGCCCGACGGCGAGGCGGCGGTAGCAGCGGTCGCCGCCACCGAACCCGACGTGGTGCTGATGGACATCCGCATGCCGGGAATGGACGGGCTGGAGGCGACGCGGCTGATCGCCGGCGCCGGTCTGCCGGGTGCCCCGGTGCGCACGGTGCCCAAGGTGGTCATCCTGACCACGTTCGGCCTCGACGACTACGTCTACGCGGCGCTGCGGGCCGGCGCCAGCGGCTTCCTGCTGAAGGACTCCCCGCGCGGCGACCTCATCGCGGCGGTCCGCGCCGCAGCCGCCGGGGACGCCCTCTGCTCCCCGTCGGTGACCCGGCGGCTGATCGAGGCGTTCGCGCGCCGGCCGCCGGAGACCACGCCGTCGCCGTCGGCGCTCGCGTCGCTGACGGCCCGGGAGCGCGACGTGCTGGGGTTGCTGGCAAGGGGCCGGAGCAACGCCGAGATCGCGGCGGCCCTGTTCGTCAGCGAGGCGACGGTCAAGACGCACGTCGGCAACCTGCTGGCCAAGCTGGGGCTGCGGGACCGGGTTCAGGCGGTCATCCTCGCCTACGAGACCGGAATGGTCGTGCCCGGCGGCCAGGCGTGACCGCGGGACCTCGGCCTAGTTCCCGGTCGCCGCGCGGAACCTGACGACGAGTTCGGCCGGCACGCGGCCTCGATCCTTGACCTCGATGCCCTGCGCCTTGGCCCATTCGCGGATTTCTGTGGTGTTCAGCCCGCTGCTGGCCCGGCGGCCGCCGCGGGACGGGCGCCGCGAGTTCCCCCCGGGCCGCCGTGCTGCGTCAATGTACTTCGTCAAAACCTTCCGCAGTTCCCCGGCGTGCGCTGCGTTCAGGTCGATCTCGTAGTCCGTGCCATCCAAAGCAAAGCGGACGGTGCCCTCTGCCGGGCTGCCGTCGATGTCATCGATGAACAAGGTCTGTATCTTCTGGGCCACGGGTTACTCCGTTCGGTTCACTGAATAATGCACCAGCGTAGACTATCAGCGGGCGATTAGCTCGCAGCAGGTTCCATTCGGCGCACTATAGCTGGCCGTCGTTCCGGGACATCTCTTTATTTCTACCGAACGACCTGTGACGGCGTGGCCACGACGATATACCCCGGCAATCCACGGCTTTGATGCGACGCACCCCGGCTTGATTGATTGCCAGCGCCGGCAGCAGACAACGGAACCAGGACAGCACAGCTCGTTCGGCATAAAAAGTAATCTCAGCGCCGCCAGCCGGTTACTTAGGGTACGGAATCGTTGCTGGTTTGCTTGCAGCATGTAACGGCGCTAGCGTGCCGTGCATGGCAGCGGACGGACGGCGGCATGTCATAGCGATCGGCGGCGGCATGCTGATGCCGGACGGTACGGTGCCGCTGCACCTTGACCACGCGCTGCGGCTGACCGGGCAGCGGGAGCCGCGGGTGTGCGTGCTGAACACCGCGGTCGGCGACGACCCGCGGTCTGCGCTGACGCTGTACGACCGCCTCGCCGGCTCCCCGGCCCGGGTCAGGCACCTGAGCCTGTTCCCGATGCCGAACGTCACCGACCCCGAGGACCTGCTGCTGTCCCAGGACGCGATCTTCGTCGGCGGCGGCAGCGTGGCGAACATGGTCGCGGTGTGGCGGGTGCACGGGCTTGACGTGATCGTGCGCAAAGCCTGGCAGGCAGGCATCGTGCTGGCCGGCTCGAGCGCCGGGGGGATCTGCTGGTTCGAGGGGGGCACCACGGATTCGTTCGGGCGCGAGCTGCGGGCCTTCACCGACGGGCTCGGCCTGCTTGCGGGAAGCTACTGCCCGCACTACGACTCCGAGCCGGGCCGGCGCCCGCTGTACCACCGGCTGATCGCGGACGGCACGCTGCCGGGCGGGATCGCCTGTGACGACGGCGCGGCGGCGCACTTCACCGACGACACGCTCACCGAAGTGATCGCGGACCGGCCCACCGCGCGTGCGTACCGCGTCGAGCCGGGCGTCACCGAGACGCCGCTGCCGCCCCGCTTCCTCGGCGAAGGTTAGGGCTTGCGGCCGCCGACGGCGCGGCGCAGCGACCAGCCGAGCGCGGCGAGGACAGCGACGGGCGGCAGCCACCAGGCGTTCAGGTCGGCCACGTGGACTGCCAGCGCGGTGAGCGCGAGGGCGGCCACCACCACGGCCGCGACGCGCCAGTCGTCGCCGATCACGAAGTCGTAGGCGAAGCCGGCGATGGCCCGGATCCGCTTCACGGGCTTGTCACCTCCTCCGGCTGGTGGGCGCCGGCCGCGGGCCGGCCCCGGGAACCGCGGCGGGCGCGCCGCCGCAGCGCGACGGTATAGCCGAGCGAGACCAGGGCAACGACGGGGACTCCGACCAGCAGCGCCGCGTCGTTGCCGGGCCAGGAGGCGCCTGCGCCTTCGGCCCCCCAGAACGTGCCGAACGACGTCAGCATGATGCCCACGGCGAACTTCATCGCGTTCTCCGGGACCCGGGCCAGCGGCGCGCGCACCGCAATGCCGGTCGCGGTCACCACGGTCACCGCGATCGCGGCGCCCAGCACCGCCGCGCCGACGTCGCGCTGGCTGGCGCCGAACGTGATCACGATGAACACCACCTCCAGGCCCTCCAGCAGCACGCCCTTGAACGACAAGGTGAACGCGTACCAGTCGCTGACCCCGCGTTTGGCCAGCGTGGGCGCGGCCTCGGCGGCGGCCACCTCCCGCAGGTAGGCACCCGCCTCGTCGTGCAGCGCCTTGAACCCCGCGCCGCGCAGGATGGCCTTGCGCAGCCATTGCAGGCCGAACACGGCCAGCAGTGCGCCCACCACCAGGCGCAGCGCGCCCAGCGGCAGCCGCGTGATCGTCGGCCCCAGCACGGCGATGACCGCGGCGAGCACCACGAGCGCCGCCACCAGGCCCAAGATGGTGGATCGCCACTGCCTGGTCAGGCCGGCGGCGAGCACGATCGTCAGCGCCTCGACCGCCTCCACCGCGCAGGCGACGAAGACGGTCAGCACCAGCGGCAGCGCAGTCATGGCGTCACCCTTCCCATCCCATCGCGCGGTCCGCAGATTTCTAATCTAAGCGGCCGGTGCTGAACGTTGACGTGACCGTAACCCGGCGTTCATTGTCTGTGGTGTGCGGATTTGTTCGGAATAGGGACACTCCGGGGTCAAAGGCGACCGCGCATTCGTACGAAGCAAAGGGGAAGGTCCATGAGATCCAGGCTCACCCTGCCCGTCGGCCTGGCCGGCATCACCGCCCTCGTCCTAGGGTCGGCGTCCGTCGCCGTCTCAGCCCCCGCCGCCGCGGCCGGCGGGACGAGCGCGCCGGGGCTCGGGTCCACCGCCACGCCCATCAAGCACGTCGTCGTGATTATCGGCGAGAACCACAGCTTCGACAACCTCTTCGCGACCTACCAGCCGCAAGGGAACCAGCGCATCTGGAATTTGCTGTCGGAGGGCATCATCACCAAGACCGGAGCGCCGGGACCGAATTACGCCAGGGCGGAGCAGCTCACCGCGTCCGACACCAAGACCTACACGCTGACGCCGCCCATCACCGGCGCCTACAAGACGCTGCCGCAGCCGAACACCACCTACGTACCGACCGGCTGCGACGGCCTCCCGCAGGACAGCCCGGACACCAGGTTCCCCGCCACGCTGCCCGACGGCCCGTTCCAGATCACCAGGTACGTCCCGTACTACGACAGCCATTCCGGGTACACCGGCGGATGCGAGTTCGTCGGCGCCTACGTGGGCGACCCGATCCACCGGTTCTACCAGATGTGGCAGCAGACGGCCGGCTACCACGACCGGCTGGCCACCTGGGTCGCCAACACCGCGGGCGATGACAACGGCGCCATCCCGCCGGAGCCGATCTACCAGGGCGGGGTGCAGATGGGCTTCTACAACATGGCCCAGGGCGACGCGCCGTACATCAGGTACCTGGCAGAGCATTACGCGCTCAGCGACAACTACCACCAGGCGGTCCAGGGCGGCACCGGCGCGAACCACATCGCGCTCGGCACCGGCTACGCCGCCTCCTACCAGGACGCCAACGGCAACCCGGTGCCGCCGCCGCCTGGGGAGATCGAGAACCCGAACCCGAAGCCGGGCACCAACAACAACTACACCCAGGACGGCTACGGCAGCAGCACGGTGGCGAACACCGGCGGCAGCTACTCCGAGTGCGCGGACCCGTCGGCGCCGGGGGTCGGCGCCATCGACTCCTACCTGGCGAGGCTGCCGTACCAGGTGCTGCGCAACTGCCAGCCGGGCCGGTACTACCTGCTGAACAACTACAACGCCGGCTACAACCTCAACGGCACCGTCAACACCGCGCCGTACACGGCGCCGCCGCAGAAAACCGACTACGTGACGATCGGCAACGAGCTGTCTGCGCACGGCATCAGCTGGGCCTACTACGGGCAGGGCTACAACAACGGCAACGTGCAGGCCCAGTACTGCGGGATCTGCGACCCGATGCAGTACTCGGCGTCGATCATGACCAACCCATCGCTGCGGGCGAACGTGCAGCACGGCCTGGTGGACTTCCTCAATGCGGCGAAGGACGGCACGCTGCCGGCGGTGTCGTTGCTCAAGCCGGGCGACCCCGACAGCCATCCCGGCTACTCGACGGTCGCGGCGTTCGAGTCGTTCCTGGCCACCGCGATCGCCGCGGTCCAGTCCAACCCGGCCGAGTGGAAGTCCACCGCGATCTTCGTGACCTGGGATGAGAGCGGCGGCTACTACGACTCCGGGTACATCCAGCCGGTCAGCTTCTTCGGCGACGGCCCGCGGATACCGCTGATCGTGGTGTCCCCCTACGCGCGGCCCGGCTTCGTGGACCACACCTACAACGACCACGTCTCGATCCTGAAGTTCATCGAGGCCAACTGGGGGCTGTCCCCGCTGACCAGTTACAGCGAGGACAACCTGCCCAACGCCACGCCGGGGGCCTACGTGCCGCAGGACCGCCCGGCGATCGGCGACCTGATGACGATGTTCACCTTCGCCAGGAGCTGACGGCGAGCGGCCCGGGGAGGCGGCCGCCTCCCCGGGCCGCCACCGCGGCGTCCTCGCAGGGTGGAATGACGGGCTGACGGTCAGTAAACGGCGGCCGATGCCCTACGATCAGCAGGGTGACGGTCACAGTCCTTGCCAGCGAGTCAGCGCCGACGGCAGCCGGCGCGGATGCTCTTGTCATCGGGATCTTCGCCGGAGCAGACGGCCCGGTTCCCTCGCCGGACCTCGGCGAGGCCGGCCTGACCGCCGCGCTCACCGCTCTCGGCGCGACGGGCAAGCCCGAGGAGATCACCAAGATCCCCACGGCGTGCTTGTCAGGAGCCGTCCAGGTACCGGTCATCGTCGCCGTCGGCCTCGGCGCGCCCGAATCCGGACCGCGCGGCCAGGCGGCCGGGGATGGCAGCGACGCCGGCCAGCGCCGGGCCTACCTGGAGCGGCTGCGCCGAGCCGCCGGCGCTGCCGCCCGCGAGCTGAGCACGGGGGGGTCTGGGCCCGCCGCCGCAGGCGGCACAGCCAGCAGAGTCGCCCCCCCGAGGCAGCAGAGCGCGGGGGGGTCTGGGCCCGCCGCCGCAGGCGGCCCCGTCGGCACAGCCGACCAGGTCGGCACAGCCAGCACGGCGGGCGAGGCCAGGCACGTCGCTTTGGCGCTGCCGGCCGGCCAGCCTGACGAGGCCGAGGCGGTGGCGCTCGGGGCGCTGCTCGGCGGCTACGCCTTCCGCAGGTACCGGACGACCGGGAACACGCCGGCCGATGTCACCTACATCGTGCACACCGCCCACTGCACCGCGGTCGGGCGGGCCAGGAGTCTGGCCGAGGCGATCACGCTGGTCCGCGACCTGGTGAACACCTCCCCGTCCGACATGGTCCCCGCGGACCTCGCCACGGTGGCCGAGCAGGTCGCCGCGGCCCATGGCCTGGGCATTCAGGTCCTGGACGAGAACAATCTCGCCAAGGACGGTTACGGCGGCATCCTTGCCGTCGGCATGGGATCGGCGCATCCGCCGCGGCTTGTCCGGCTCGAGTACACCCATCCGGCGGCGGCCGGCACCGTGGTCTTCGCCGGCAAGGGCATCACGTTCGACTCCGGCGGGCTCTCGCTCAAGCCGTCGAAGGCGATGGAGACCATGAAGGCCGACATGGGCGGCGCCGCGGCGGTGCTGGGCGCGCTGCAGGCGATCGCCGTCCTCGGCCCGGCGGTGAACGTGATCGGCTACCTGCCGCTGGCGGAGAACATGCCGGGCGGCGGCGCCCAGCGGCCCTCCGATGTCATCACCAGCTACGGCGGCAAGACCGTCGAGGTGCTGAACACCGACGCCGAAGGCCGGCTCATCCTCGCCGACGCCCTGGCACGCTCCGCCGCCGACGCGCCGAGCCTGCTCGTCGACGTCGCCACGTTGACCGGGGCGCAGAGCGTGGCGCTGGGCACCCGCACGGCCGGGGTGATGGCCAGCGACGACTCGCTTGCCGCGCAGGTTGTCGATGCCGCGGGCCGGGCAGGCGAGGCGATGTGGCCGATGCCGCTGCCCGAAGATCTCCGTAAGGGGCTGGAATCGGCGGTGGCGGACATCGCCAACGTGGCCCCCGACCGCAGCGGCGGCATGCTGGTCGCCGGGCTGTTCCTGCGCGAGTTCGTGCCCGCCGGGGTCCGCTGGGCACACCTGGACATCGCCGGCCCGGGCTACAACGACGGCCCGGCCTATGGGTACATCACCAAGGGCGGCACCGGCGCCGCCGTCAGGACCCTGGTCCAGCTCGCGGAGGACGTGGCCGACGGCAGGCTCGGCGTCCCCTCCGGCTAGCATCGCGGGGGGTCCTGGGGTCGTCCCCTCCGGCTAGCATCGCGGGGGGTCCTGGGGGGTCGTCCCCCCGGCTAGCACAGTGACATGATGAGGACTGGGCAAGCCAGCTAAGGAGGCGCAGCGGGTGGCGGAACGCACCAGCTACGACATCGTGATACTCGGCGGCGGCAGCGGCGGGTATGCCTGCGCGCTGCGCGCCGCCGAGCTCGGCAAGCGCGTGGCGCTGATCGAGCAGGACAAGGTCGGGGGGACCTGCCTGCACCGGGGGTGCATCCCGACCAAGGCGCTGCTGCACGCGGCGGAGATCGCCGACCAGTCCAGGGAAAGCGCGAAGTTCGGCATCAACACCTCCTTCGACGGCGTCGACATGCCGAACGTGCTCGCCTACCAGGGCTCCGTGGTGGACCGGCTGTGGAAGGGGCTGCAGTCGACCATCGCCAGCCGGAAGGTCGATACCGTCATCGGGTCGGGACGCCTGCTCTCCCCCACCGCCGTCGGCGTGGGCGAGGAGGTCTACGAGGCTGACCACATCGTGCTCGCCACCGGCTCGGAGCCGCGCAGCCTGCCGGGGCTGGAACTGGACGGCCAGCGGGTGATCACCTCCGACGACGCGCTGCGGCTGGACCGGGTGCCGGAATCGGCGATCATCCTGGGCGGCGGGGTGATCGGGGTCGAGTTCGCGAGCCTGTGGCGGTCATTCGGCGCTGACGTGACGATCGTGGAGATGATGCCGCAGCTGCTGCCGCTGGAAGACGAGTCAAGCGCCAAGCTGCTGCAGCGGGCGTTCCGGCGCCGCGGCATCCGGTTCGAACTCGGCGCCATGTTCGAGTCGGTCAAGCACGCCGACGACGGCGTCACGGTCGCGCTGGCCGGGGGAAAGACGCTGAATGCGGAGCTGCTGCTCGTCGCGGTCGGCCGCGGGCCGACCTCGGCCGGCCTCGGCTACGAGGAGAACGGCGTCGCGCTGGACCACGGCTACGTCGTGGTGGACGAGCTGTGCCGCACCGCCGTGCCGACGATCTCCGCGGTCGGCGACCTCATCGCCACGCCGCAGCTCGCGCACGTCGGATTCGCCGAGGGCATCATGGTCGCCGAGCGGGTGGCCGGGCTTGACATCAAGCCGATCGACTACCACGGCGTGCCCAGGATCACCTACAGCGACCCCGAGGTGGCCTCGGTCGGCCTCACCTCCGCCCAGGTCGCGGAACGGGGCATCCAGGTCGTTGAGGTGAACTACCCGCTGGGCGGCAACGGCCGGAGCGTCATCTTGCAGACCCAGGGGGAGGCGAAGGTCATCGCCGAGGCAGGCTCGGACGGCTCCGGGCCGGGGCGGGTGCTGGGCATCCACCTCGTCGGCGGCAGGGTGGGCGAGCTGATCGCGGAAGGCCAGCTGATCTACAACTGGGACGCGGAACCCGCGGATCTGGCTCAGCTGATTCACCCGCACCCGACCCAGTCCGAGATCATCGGCGAGGCGCACCTCGCGCTGGCCGGCAAGCCCCTGCACTTTCACGCATAGTCTTTCCCCCGAGCCCACCCGAAGGAGTCACGGGAACATGGCGGTCTCCGTATCCATGCCGCAGCTCGGTGAGAGCGTCACCGAGGGTACCGTCACGCGCTGGCTGAAAAAGGAAGGCGAGCGTGTAGAAGCCGACGAGCCGCTGCTCGAGGTTTCCACGGACAAGGCCGCCACCGAGATTCCCTCGCCCGCGTCCGGGATCCTTCGCGGCATCGCGGTCGATGAGGACGAGACGGTCGCGGTCGGCGCGCAGCTCGCGGTCATCGAGCAGGATGCCGACTCCGGCGCGGGGGCGCCCGCGGCCGACGGCCCGCCGGCAGAGCCGGCCGAGTCGGCAGAGCCCGAGCAGCCGGACCAGGCAGAACAGCCCGAACGCGCCGAGCCGGAACCGGAGACCGCCCAGGCAGCGCAGCCCGAGCAGCCGGCCCAGCCGGCAGAGCCCGAGCAGGCGGCCCAGCCGGAAGAGCCCGAGCAGGCGGACCAGGCAGAACAGCCCGAACGCGCCGAGCCGGAACCGGAGACCGCCCAGGCAGCGCAGCCGGGTCAGCCGCAGCCGTCACAACGGGCCCAGGCCGCCGAGTACCCGCCGCCGACGCCGCTGCCCACCAGCGGCGACGCGCCCTATGTCACCCCGCTGGTGCGCAAGCTCGCCGCCGAGCACGCGGTCAACCTGGATACCGTCACCGGCACGGGGGTCGGCGGGCGTATCCGCAAGCAAGACGTCATCGAGGCCGCCCGCACCCAGCGCGGGGCTCAGGCACCGGCGCCGCAGCCGGCCCAGCCTGCTCAGGCATCCCAGTCCCGCCAGGCCGCGCAGCCGGCACCGGCGGCCGAGTCCGCCGCTGCTGCCCCCGACTCTGCCGCGGCACCGGCCGGCCAGCGGGTCGTGCCCTCCTCGCTGCGCGGCACCACGCAGCGGATGTCGCGGCCGCGGCAGGTGATCGCGCAGCGGATGGTGGAGTCGCTGCGGGTCTCCGCGCAGCTGACCACCGTGGCCGAGGCCGATGTGACGGCGATCGCCAGGCTGCGGGGCCGGGCCAAGGCCGACTTCGAGGCCAGGGAAGGGGTCAAGCTGACCTTCCTGCCGTTCTTCGCGCTCGCCGCCGTCGAGGCGCTGAAGGTTCATCCCACGCTCAACGCGGTCATCGACGGGGACCAGGTCACCTACCACGACGCCGAGCACCTCGGCATCGCGGTGGACACCGAGCGGGGCCTCATGGTTCCGGTGATCCACAACGCCGGCGACCTGAACATCGGCGGCCTCGCCCGCAAGATCAGCGACCTGGCGCAGCGCACCAGGTCCGCGCGGGTCGGCCCGGACGAGCTCGCCGGCGGAACCTTCACCCTGACCAACACGGGCAGCCGTGGCGTGCTGTTCGACACGCCCATCATCAACCAGCCGCAGGTCGCGATCCTCGGCACCGGCTCGGTGGTGAAGCGGCCGGTGGTGGTGGACGACTCCGCGCTCGGCGAGGTGATCGCGGTGCGCTCCGTCGTGTACCTGGCGCTCACCTACGATCACAGGCTCATCGACGGCGCCGACGCGGCGAGGTTCCTCGTCACGGTCAAGAGCCGCCTGGAAGAAGGCGCATTCGAGGCCGAACTCGGCCTGTAGCGCGGCTCGGCACCGATGAGGGTCGCGATAACCGGCTCGTCCGGGATGATCGGCACCGCGCTGGCGGACAGCTTGCGCGCCGACGGCCACCAGGTGGTCAGGCTCGTCCGCCGGGCGCTGGCGTCGGCCGATGAGGTCCGCTGGGACCCCCGGGCGGCCGATGCGGCGGTCGATCCGAAGGCGCTGGCCGGGATCGACGCCTGCGTGAACCTGGCCGGCGCCGGAGTCGGGGACCGCCGCTGGACGGCCGAGTACAAGGCCGAGATCAGGTCCAGCCGTATTCCCGGCACGCGGGCGCTGGCAGGCGTGCTGGCCCGGCTGGACCCGCGGCCCGCGACGCTGGTGTCGGCTTCGGCCATCGGCTGGTACGGGGATACCGGCCAGCGCCAGGTGGACGAGACGGCGCCGTCGGGAGGCACCTTCCTGGCGGGGGTGGTCAGGGACTGGGAGGCGGCGGCCGAGCCGGCCGCCGCGGCGGGCATCCGGGTCGTCCACCCGCGCAGCGGCCTGGTCCTCAGCTCACGCGGCGGGCTGCTGCACAGGCTGCTGCCGGTGGCCAGGCTGGGCGCGCTGCCCACGTTCGGTTCCGGTGCCCAGGTGATGAGCTGGATCTCGCTGCCGGACGAGATCGGCGCTATCCGCTTCCTGCTGGACCGTGGCGACCTGGCCGGCCCGGTGAACCTCACCGCTCCCGATCCGGTCACCAACTCCGCGTTCACCGCGGCGCTGGACGCCGCGGTGGGCCGGCCCAACCTGCCATGGCTGCGGGCGCCGGCACCGGCACTGCGCCTCGCCGTGGGCGAGGGCGTCACCGAGCTGCTGACCAGCGCCCGGGTGATACCCAAGCGCCTGACCGAGGCCGGCTATCCGTTCCGCTACCCCACGCTGACGAAGGCCCTGTCCGCCGAGCTCAGCGGCCGCCGGTAAACACCGGCTCAGGGGCTGCTGTGGCTGGCCGTAGCCGTGGGGCTGGGGGTGGGGGTGCCGGTGGCCGATGTGGACGGTGAGACAGTCGGGGTCGGCGTTGGCGAGGAGGTTGAAGTAGCCGAAGGCGTCGGGGTCGGCGAGGTCGGCGAGGCCGACGGTGAGGACCTGGTGGGCGTGGGCTTCGGTTTCGGCGTCGCCGAGTGCGATGGCGCCGGGCTCGTGGTCGCGCTGCCCTGGGCCGGGCCGACCAGGTTGGGGGTCTGCACCGGGTGGTGGCCGCCGGTGAACAGCAGCGCGATGGCGGCGATCGCGACGCCGAGCACGGCGACCGCTCCGCCGGTCGCCATCCCGGCGGCGAACGTGCGGCGGTCCCTGCGGTACTCGGTGGTCCGCCGCTCCCGCAGCCATGCCGGCAGCGCGGCCCGGCGCGCGGCCCAGCTGTTGAACGGCGCCGCGGCCATGCCGAGCGTGGGGAACAGCAGCAGCGCGGCCAGCAGCGGGCCGCTGAACTGGTCCGCCCTGGTCAGCGCCCCGGCGATGCCGGCGAAGCCGAACAGCGCCAGCGTGGACTCGGCCCAGTTGGCCCGCAGCGCCTCCCACCACCTGGTCTGCTCGCTGGTCTTCGGCGTGCGCAGGAAGGCGGCCTTCTTGGCGAACAGGGCCAGCACGGACGCGCGCGCCACCACCAGCGAGGTGGATTGCCAGATGAAAAACGCGCCGAGCGCGTCCCGCCAGGACGCGCCGGTGCCGCGGCGCAGCAGCGCCACCGCGCGGACCAGGCCGAGCAGCACGAGAACCGGCACCGCCGAGACCAGGAACACGGTGAGCTTGCGGAACAGCTGGCCGCCGCCTGTGGCCAGGTTGAACGCCCCGGCGAGCAGGAAGATCAGGAACAGCAGGCCGAGCAGGTCTCCGTACCACTGGGCCGCGCCCGCCAGGTAGGCCCAGCGCTGGCCGGCGGACAGGTGGTTGTGCGGTCCCCGGCGGCCTGGCAGCAGCGAGCGCCAGTGCATGCGCAGGATCTGGATGCCGCCGAAGCACCACCGGTACCGCTGACCTTTCAGCGCTTCGAATGTCAGCGGCATGATCCCGCGGCCCCAGGTCTGGTCGAGGTGCAGGCCGTGCCAGCCGGCACGCAGCAGCCGCAGCGACAGCTCGGCGTCCTCGGTGATGCACCACTCGTCCCAGCCGCCCAGCTCGTCCAGGGCTACCCGCCGGATCAGGCCCATGGTGCCGGCGAAGATCGCACCGTCGTGCTCGTTCCGCGACGGCTGGGAGACCGCGAAGAAGTACTTGTAGGAGAAGTACAGCCGCCGGTAGTACCGCGCCTGCTTCCAGTCGCGGTAGTCCTGCGGCGCCTGGACGAAGCCGATCCACGGGTCGGCGAACGCCGGCGCACAGCGGCGCAGGAACCCGGGATCGAGCTGGTAGTCGGAGTCGACGACGCCGATGAGCTCGGCGTCCGGCGCGGTGAGCTTGCGCAGCGCGTAATTCAGCGCCCCCGACTTGTAGCCCGGCCAGTTCTCCAGGTGGGCGAACTTGACCCCGTGCCGCTCGCACCAGGCCTCCACCGGCCGCCACAGTTTCTCGTCGTCGGTGTTGTCGTCGATGAGGATGACCTCATAGCGCGGGTAGTCCAGGCGGAGCAGCGAGCGCAGCGTGTCGATGACCATGGCCGGCGGCTCGTTGTGCGCCGGGACGTGCAGGCTGATCATGGGCAGTTCGCTGTCCGGGACAGCGAACCTGGTGGTCGGCGTGATGCGGCGCCGCCAATGCTCTGTGCCGAGCGCGTCGCAGATCTCCCACAGGTACGCGCAGCTCAGCGCGGCGGCGAAGACCTCGAGCACCCACAGCAGCAGCCCGCCCGCGGTGCTGGCCGGGCCGAGGTCACTGTGGAAGGTCCACTCCAGCGCGTAGACCAGGTACACCACGAACAGGAACACGCTGGACGCCCAGCACATGTGCGCACGGGCAGACCACCGGCGGGTCACCGGCATCCAGACCAGGCTGGCGAACGCCACGCCTGCGGCACCCGCCACCAGGTTGTGCTGCGACGCGCCGATCAGCCGCAAGATGCCCGCCACCGCCACGGCCAGCAGCACCGTGCCGATCACGGTCAGCACGAACCTCCGGGTGGCCGGCCAGGCGCCGGCGCCGCGGGCACGCCGGCGCGCCGGCAGGAACAGGGCCGCCGACCCGAGCGGCGCGGCGACGATCGCAGCCAGCAGCATCGCCTGAAGCATGAAAGCCCTCAACGCTCCTTCGGTGTGCCAGCCGTCCGCCTGAGAGGGTACCGGCTACCGAGGAGTAAGCTGGCCAATCACTGGAACCGGGTCATCGGTTGCTGCACAGGCACCATGTGATCGTTTTCGAAAAATCGGGATTCGCGCCGCGCCTCCCCTGCTCATGCGATCCCTAGGACGAGGCAGGGCCGTCGGCTGTGACGTCGGCGTGCTGCCTGATCACACCGGGCAGGGCCTCGGACAATCCGTCGGCGAACAGCGGCACCCGCCACAACGGCGGCACCGGGCCGGCGGCACCTTCCAGGCGCATCACGATCTCCACATTCACCCGGGTCAGCCGCCGGGCGGCGGCGAACAGCATGGCAGCAAGCGGGAGCTCGGCGAATACTGCGGACACGACGCTCATCGTGAAGCCGTTCGTGCCGATGTCGAGCATCAGATCGAACCATGCGTCGCAGACAAGGAGCGTGCCGGTGATGATCATGAAGAAGATGACGATCTGGCGCTGATACCAGGCCGCCCAGGCGGTCGCGGCAAATCCGGCCAGCTCAGCGAGGTCCAGGCCGACCCACGCGACCCGCCAGTGCGTCGCGGTGAAGTGGCGGGGCAGGGTGAGGATGAGAACCGCGATCCAGATGGCCAGTCCCACGCAGCAGGCTGTCATGATCAGCAGGCCGAGCCGCCTGCGCCGCCGTACCCGCGGATCGGCCAGCGGATGCGGCAATTCGACGGCGGCCAGGGCGCGGGCCAGCTGGCGCCGCTGGTCGGGGGTCATCCGGCGCAGTTCAGCCTCATCGATCATCTTCCCATTCTGCGACCCCATTCCGCGGCCCCATTCTGCGGCCCGATTCTGCGGCCCGATTCTGCGGCCCGATTCTGCGGCCCGATTCTGCGGCAGGGCCCGGCTGGCCGGCCGGGACGTAAGCTGGTGCACGATGAGCGAGCTTGCCTACCTGAGCTTCGGCGGTTCCCTGGTGCCCTATGCCGAGGCGTGGGAGCTGCAGCGGCGCATCCACGCGCGGCGGGTGGCCGGGGAGGTGCCCGACAGCTGCCTGCTGCTCGAACACGAACCGGTGTACACGGCGGGCAAGCGGACGGCGGCGTCAGACCGGCCGTTCGGCGATCCGGGCGCGCCGGTCGTCGAGGTGGACCGCGGCGGCAAGATCACCTGGCACGGGCCAGGGCAGCTCACCGGGTACCCGATCGTCAGGCTCCGCGAGCCGGTCGACGTGGTGGGCTACGTCCGGGCGCTCGAGCAGGCGCTGATCCGGACCTGCGCGGATTTCGGGGTCAGCGCCGGGCGGGTCGAGGGCCGCAGCGGCGCCTGGATCCGCGGCGATCCCGGGCTTCCTGACCGCAAGGTGGGCGCGATCGGGGCACGGGTCGCCAAGGGCGTCACCATGCATGGGTTCGCGCTGAACTGCGACTGTGACCTGTCCTGGTATGACCGCATCGTGCCCTGCGGTATCCGCGACGCCGGGGTCACCACGTTGTCCGCCGAGACCGGCCGCGACGTCACGGTGGCCGAGGTCACGCAGGTCGTCCAGCGCCACCTGGCCGACGTTCTCGGCTACCGCGCCTGGATTCACGTGCATGATCCCGGGACCCTCAGCGGTTCTGCCGCCCTTGCCCGTGCATGACCATGTGCCGCTCGCGGCATACCCTGAAAGGGTGGTACTCGCCCCGGAAGGCCGGCGCATGCTGCGCCTGGAGGCCCGCAACAGCCAGGTCCCGATCGAGCGCAAGCCGCCGTGGATCAGGACAAGGCTGCGCACCGGGCCTGGCTACACCGAGCTGAAGGGCCTGGTCCGCCGCGAGGGCCTGCACACGGTGTGCGAAGAGGCCGGCTGCCCGAACATCTACGAGTGCTGGGAGGACCGCGAGGCCACGTTCCTCATCGGCGGCGACCAGTGCACCAGGCGGTGCGATTTCTGCCAGATCGACACCGGCAAGCCGCAGCCGCTGGACACCGACGAGCCGCGCCGGGTCGCCGGGTCGGTGGCCGCGATGGGCCTGCGGTACGCGACGGTGACCGGAGTCGCGCGCGATGACCTGGCCGACGGCGGCGCCTGGCTGTACGCGCAGACGTGCCGCGAGGTCCACGCGGCGGTCCCCGGCTGCGGAGTCGAGCTGCTCATCCCCGACTTCAACGCGGACCCCGGGCAGCTGGCCCAGGTTTTCGACGCCCGGCCGGAAGTGCTCGGGCACAACATCGAGACCGTGGCGCGGATCTTCCGGCGTATCCGGCCGGGGTTCCGGTACGCGCGCTCGCTCGAGGTACTGCGCATGGCCCGCGCGGCGGGCCTGGTCACCAAGTCCAACCTGATCCTGGGACTCGGCGAGAAACGCCAGGAGATCAGCGGCGCCATGGCGGACCTGCGCGCGGCGGGCTGCGAGCTGCTCACCATCACCCAGTACCTGCGGCCGTCGCCGCGGCACCACCCGGTGGAGCGCTGGGTAAAGCCGGAGGAGTTCCTCGAACTGCGCGACGAGGCGCTCGGACTCGGCTTCGCCGGGGTCATGTCCGGCCCGCTGGTGCGGTCCTCCTACCGGGCAGGCCGGCTGTACGCGCAGGCCGTCGCGCGGCCGCGAGGGCCGGCAGAGCCGTCTCCCCTGGGTTGACGGGGGTTCTGGGGGGGGTGGTCCCCCCTGGGTTAAACAGTATGCTGCGAGCATGGCGCGCATGTCGAGAAGATCCGGGTCGGCCGGCCCGGCGATCAGCACCCAGACGGCCGAGGAGATCGCCAATGCGGGGCGGCTGAAGCAGATACGCATGATGGCCGGCCTGGTGCGCCAGTCCAACCCGAGGGCGCTGCCCATCGTGTTGGCCGCCGGGCTTGGCACGATCGCGGTGTTCGTGATCATAGGGCTGCTCACCCACCTGGCCCCGCTGCTGATCCCGCTCGGCGTGCTGCTCGGCGTGCTGGTCGCGATGATCTTGTTCGGCCGGTTCGCGCAGGCGGCGCAGTATGCGGCCATCGAGGGCCAGCTGGGCGCGGCGGCCGCCATCCTGGAGAACATGCGCGGTAACTGGACGGTGACGCCCGCGGTCGCCGCGAACAGGAACATGGACGTGGTGCACCGCGCGGTCGGCAGGTCCGGCGTCGTCCTGGTCGGCGAGGGGGCGCCTGCCCGGCTCGCCAGCCTGCTGGCCGCCGAGAAGAAGCGGGTGGCGCGGGTGGCCTACGAGGTGCCGATCTTCGAGTTCCAGGTCGGGAACGAAGAGGGCCAGATCCCGCTCCGCAAGCTACAGCGCAAGATCATGCGGCTGCCGCGCAACCTCAAACCGGGCGCGGTCAGCGACCTCAACCACCGGCTCAAGGCGCTGCAGCCGTCGCTGCAGGCACCCAAGGGGCCGATCCCGAGGAATGTCAGGCAGCCCAAGATGCCGAAGCCGAAGGCACGCTGACAGGCCGCTCGCAGGACCTGGGCCGTGCCCGCTGGCCGGCGCCTGACGCTCTCACAGGCGTACGACGATGGTGTCAGCGGCACGGTCGTGCAGGCCACGGAGGTCGCGGTCCGACAGCAGGGGCGGGACGACGGTCAGCAGCAGCGCCGTCCGAACCAGGGACCAGCGGAAGCCCACCGGGCCGCCGTTGGTCCTGATCACCCGGATGCCGGCGATGCGCTTGCCCACGGTGATCCCGGTCAGCGCGGTCAGCACGTAGACCTCCACCGCGAACACGGCGATCGTCCAGATCTGCGAATGTGTCAGCCACAGGGCGATCAGCATGCTGAGCAGCCAGTCGATGAACAGCGCCAGGAAACGCCTGCCCATGCCGGCTACCGACATCGGGCCCTGCTGCGGCAGGCCGAACCGCTTGCCCGGGTAGGCCGCGCCCGTATCGCCCGGCTGCGCGGCAGTCAGCGGCCCGGCACCGGCCTGCGCCGTCCCGGCCTGTCCCGCGGCGGCCACGGTCCCCGGGATGCCGCTGCGGTTGCGGGGTCGCTTGGCCACAACACCACGGTATCCGCTTCATGCAGGCAGCCGGGCGGGGGGCCGTATCATCAGCGCTCGGGTCGGCGGGGGAGCCGTAACATCGGTGAAACACGTCAGACATGGCGCGGAAATTGGCGGCGGCTACCGTCCGAATCGCACGCCGTGACAGAACGCCCGAGAATGCGTGGTCCCTGGAGGGTCGATGCTCAGCAGTGCCGAGGAAGTCCTCCGCTTCATCGCCGAGGAGAACGTGGAGTTCGTCGATGTCAGGTTCTGCGACCTGCCGGGAACGATGCAGCACTTCACCGTGCCCGCCTCCTCATTCGGCGATAGCGTTTTCACCGACGGCCTGATGTTCGACGGCTCGTCGATCCGCGGATTCCAGCAGATCCACGAGTCCGACATGCAGCTGCTGCCGGACCCGAGCACCGCGATGGTCGACCCGTTCCGCGCGCGGAAGACCGTGAACCTTACCTTCTTCGTGCATGACCCGCTGACCGGCGCGCCCTACAGCAGGGATCCCCGCAACGTCGCCCGCAAGGCGGAGGATTACCTGCGCGGCACGGGGATCGGCGACACCGCGTACTTCGGTCCCGAAGCCGAGTTCTACATCTTCGACTCCGCCCGCTTTTCCACCTCGGCGAATGAGGGCTACTACCACATCGACTCGGTGGAAGGTGCCTGGAACACCGGCAAGGACGAGGTCGGCGGCAACCTCGCCTACAAGCCCAGGTACAAGGGCGGCTACTTCCCGGTGCCACCGATGGACCACTACACCGACCTGCGCTCGGAGATGGTGCGCAACCTGATCGCCTCCGGCATCGAGGTGGAGATGCAGCACCACGAGGTCGGCACCGCCGGCCAGGCCGAGATCGACATCAGGTTCAGGCCGCTGCTTGCGATGGCCGACGCGCTGATGACGTACAAGTACGTCGTCAAGTCCACCGCGCGGGCCGCGGGCAAGACCGTGACGTTCATGCCCAAGCCGCTGTTCGGCGACAACGGCAACGGGATGCACTGCCACCAGTCCATCTGGAAGGACGGAGCGCCGCTGTTCTACGACGAGGTCGGCTACGCGGGCCTGTCCGACACCGGCCGGTACTACATCGGCGGCCTGCTCAAGCACGCGCCCTCGCTGCTTGCCTTCACCAACCCGACCGCGA
>JAFAPY010000358.1 GCA_019246795.1 Streptosporangiaceae bacterium
TACGACGGCGCCCCGGCCTCCGGCCACACCAAGAGCACCGTCGCATCCGTGCTGCGGCGGCTGTTTGCCTGGGCGCGGGAAGAGCGGATCATCCCGGCCAATCCCGCACTGGAACTGCGCACCGGGTGGGGCGGATCGGTGCGCCGCCGCGTCATCATCCCAGCATCCCGCAGGTGCTGCGGCTGGCCGCCGCGCTCGACCTGTTCAAGCCGGGCCTGGGCGATGTGGCGATGGTCCTGGCATTCACCGGTTTGCGCTGGGAAGAAGCCGTCGCCGTGCCGATCGGCAACGTCAATCTCGACGGGCAGTGCATCAGAATCGACCGGACCGCCAGTGAGTCCGGCGGCCGCCGCGACATCCGCGAGGACCTGAAGACCCGCGCCGCCGAGCGCACCGTGATGATCCCCGACATCGCCATGCCCGCCGTGCGTCGCCTGGCCGACCGCGGCGCCCCCGGCCGCGAGCGTAGCGAGGGCAGGCTCTACGGCCGCCTGATCAACGGCGACCGGGGCGGCTACCTCGGCTATGCGATGTGGCGACGGTACCTCAAGCTCGCCCAGGGCTACACCGCTGCCCACCCCGATGGGATCGTCAGCTACACCGCGCACGAGCTGCGGCACGTGTGCGCATCGCTGCTCATCGCCTCCGGCGCCTCCGACATGCAGGTGGCCCATCAGATGGGCCACAGCAAGATCGAGACGACCAAGAACATCTACGGCCACCTGTTCGCCCAGGACCGCGGCCTCATCCTGGATGCCATGAACCAGGCGGTCAGCCGACTGTACGCCTACGAGAACCAGCAGCCGGGGGAGGACGAGGGGGAGACTGCAGTTGCCTGACCATCCGCCAGCCGGGGCCTCCAGCCCTACCGACCGTAGGGCCGAGAACCTGGCGTTTCTAGGGGCGAATAGCTCTGACCTGGTGGGCCGTACTGGATTTGAACCAGTGACCTCTTCCGCGTCAGGGACAGTTGTGCCGTGGCCGGACGGGGCTGGATGTGGCTGACTACGCGGTCTAGCTGCGGATTGAGTGGCTCGACAGGTCCTGACGAGTCTGGAATCGGCTCGGCAATGGCTATCAAAATGGCTAGCAACTGTACGGCCGGAAGCGGTCACTATCGCGATCCCGGGAGGCTGGCCGCTCCCGTGGCGCCCGATCAGTCTGCGCCCTGCAAGGTGGTCAACGTCGTTCGCAGATTCTCCGTAAAGGCAGGGAGTTGCTTGCCGGCGGTTGTGTGCAGGACCTGCAGGTCGATGGACCAGTAGCCATGGATGATCCGGTTCCGCAATCGTACCGGCTGCCGCCAGGCGATCTCCGGGAACCGCGCCTTGACCTCGTCGGAAAGCTGACCGGCAGCTTCGCCGAGGACGGTGAAGTTCCACAGCAGCGCGTCACGGCGCTGCCGGTCAGCCTCGAGCTGGTCCACGGTGACGCCCTCAACCAGGCGCTGGGCCTGCTCAGCCGCATCGATCATCTCGGCGAGCAGCAGGACGTCACGCTGCATACAGCTGCTCAGCCTCGGCCAGCACCGACTCACGCAGCAGCGGGTGCAGGCTGCGCATCGACAGCAGGTCAACCGTGCGGCCGAAAAGCTCACTCAGCTCGTCGGCGAGCTGCTCGATCTCCCAGCCCAGCCGGTGCCCGGGCCGAAGGGCGTAAAGAATGTCGATGTCGCTGTCGGGCCGCGCCGTGCCCCGGGCGCGGGAACCGAAGATCCTGAGCTCGGCAACGCCGTACCGGTGAGCGATGGCGGCAAGGCGCTCCTCGTCAACCTCGACGCCCGCGACGGTCATCATGATCACAGGGTAGACCCGCCATTGCAGCTGATGCGGGACCTGACCGTTAGCCATCGCCGCCATCCGCGCCTGTCGCGAGGCTTGTTACCGGCTGCACCGGCTGAAGATCGGGCGGCAGCATTCCGTGAAGATGATCGGCAGAAGCCTCAATGGTGATCGTCTGTGCGATCGACCTCCAGGAGCCGACTGTTGACGGCGAACTGTCGCTGACAGTAGCCGTCGCTCTCCCGATCCGGCTAACGATCCCTTTGGTGGGACACTGGGACGGACGGCTCACTACCTTGCTCGCCGATCCTTGGTCACCTGAACGACCAGGACAGTTGCCGAATCGGCGCGGCTTATAGCCACGTCGACGGGGCGCGTGGTCGCGCATGGATTGTCCGGGTCTGCGCGATTGATGGATGGGCGGGTTGCGGTGCCTACAGGTGCGCGTCTGCTGGGCGGCTGCCGCGTTTGTCCGGCGAGATATGGTCGGCGGTTAGCGTCCGGTGCCGGAACGCCCGTGCCAACGCTCTGCGGCGCGTTTCCTGCGCGAGCGGGGGCGGCGGGACGGTCAGGACGGGGCAGCGGGCGTGGGCCAGGCAGTAGCGGCTGACCCGGCCGTGGGCGA
>JAFAPY010000270.1 GCA_019246795.1 Streptosporangiaceae bacterium
CGGAGCCGTCCGCATTGCGAGCAGTCCAGCCAGGTGCTGGTGTCGGCGCGCCGGCACTGCTCGCAAACCGCCCCGGCCTGGTCCCTGGTGGCAACCGGGCCCGGACGCTGGCACCGGGAGCAGGTCTCCAGGCGGGCATCGCGGTAGCAGACCCGGCAGACCCGTCCGTGATCACCTCGGTGAAGCAGCTCGCGGACCTGGCCGCAACGCTCGCAACGGGCAGCCTGGACCTCGGAGAAGTCGGTGCGCAACACCCTCAGCAGCCGCAGGTGGGCCGCCGGTGCCGAGCTGTCGCCCGAAGTGAGCGCGTCGTCGTGGCCGGTCACGTGGTCGCGCAGTGACCGCGCGCCGCGAGGCTTCAGCCCCAGTTCGGTGACGCGGGCGGCCAGAGCCGGCCTGTCGGCGCCGGGCAGCAACTCGGCCAGCCGGGAGACGATCTCGGCTTCCAGTTCGGCCTGTGCTGTTGTCACAGCCCCTCCGGACGCCGGATGGTGGTGCGGCGCGGCTTCGGCGGCGCGGCATGGCCCCCGCCGCCGGCGGTGCCGTCCTTGCGGACCTGCTTGCCGACCGCCTCGATCTCGATCAGGTCGTTGGGAGTGCAGCCGAGAATGTCGCACAACGCCGCGAGCACGTCCATGGACAGCCGCTGCGGTGGCTGCGTGACCAGGCGAAACACCTGCTCCCGGGACAGAGCGACGCCGCGCTCGGCCAGCAACGGGACCAGGTCGGTGGTCTGGAACATGTCCTTATCGGCCATCAAACGGCGCAGGTTCCACCGATACCCCATCTTCCTGATCATCTCGGGTCCTCCCACAGGTCGCCGTGACGCTCACGCAAAGACCGTTCCAGCAGCCGGTTGCGGTACTCATCCGACACGCCGGTGTAGATGGCCGTCGTGCTGGCGTAAGCGTGACCGACCTGCTCGGACACGAATCTCTCCGGATAGTCGAACTTCACCAGATGCGTGATGTATGAATGACGGAGCGCATGCAAGTCCAGCTCCGACGGCAGTCCGGCGAGCTCACGGACCGTCTCGAACGCCTCCGAGGCCGAGCGTTTCGACAGCCGGCCACGCCGTTCGGTCACCCACAACGCCGCATGGCCGCCGGGATCAAACCGCGGCCGGACCTCCTGCAGATAGTGCTCCAGCAGCTCGACGATCCAGTCCATCTCCGGGACGGTCAGCACCGTACGCCGCTTCGGCGGGCTCCCGTTGGACGACTTGCCGAACCTGACGAACAACGCACCCAGCCGCCCGTACTCCGGGCACTTCGGGTTGCGGCGCAGATCGGCCAGGTCCAGCCCGCATGTCTCCTGACGGGCGAAGGCCGAACGCGTACATCGTCTTCAGCATCACCGCGTCCCGCAAGGCCGCCAGCGACCCCTTACGGCCACGTTCCCGCACCTGCTCGACCCGGCCGTCGGCGGCATCGAACAGGGCCTGAACCTCCTCATACGTCAACGGCCGACGCCCCGGCTGCCCCTCGAACTCGGTGACATGCGCAACGGTGTTCCACTCATGGAAGATCTGCTGCGGAGCCCGGCCAAACCGCTCCGCACAGACCGCCGGCCAGCCGTAACGCCCGTCCGTCACGTACTCCATGAACATCCGCAGCGTGTTCTCATACCCCCGCGCGGTCGACACCACGATCGGCCCGCGTTTCCCCCGAGGTGACCGCAGATGCACCACGAACGCCTCCGCCTCGGCAGGACCCCATTCCCACGGGTACTGGCTGCTGAAGTCAGCCAGCCTGCGCACCAGCGCGATCCGGGGCTCGATCGTCCCCCGGTCCTTCAAGAACCGGGTCCGCTGCTGCCGCGCCCACCCCCTCAGCATCGCTCCGAACACGGCCGGCGCCGGGTCAAGGTGCACCACGCCAGCAGCCAGCTCCAGACCCGCAGCACCCGGCAATTCAGCAGTAACCGGCACCCCAATCTCCGTTGCATTAGATGCAACATTGTTGGGCCGATGCACGAAGGAGGCAAGCACAACGGCATTCGACACGCCGAGAGGGGAGCCAGCCGAAACTGACCCCCCTCTGACCTGGACTTTCAGTCTCAGTCGATCAAGCCGAATGATGCATCAGATGCAATTCCGCACTCTTTTAGCTGCAACCGCTGGTGGAGCCGCAGCCTTCGCAGACGTAGCAGGAACCCGCCGGGCGCATCTTGGTGCCGCAGGTGAGGCACAGCGGGGCGTCGGCGGTTCGGCCCTGCTGGGCCTCGATCAGTTCGGTGGAACTGTGCGGGGCAGGCGCATCCGGGGCCGAGGCCTGCTGGGCCTGGCAGGCTTGCGATGCGGGCTGCGGCACTGGTCGTTCGGTATGAGATGGCTGTTCTACGGCGGCCGACTGGGCAAGTTCCACCGGATCCACCTCCTCGGCCAGCGCGGCAGGGTCCTGTCCCGCGGCCTGGGCGGCGCGCTCGGCGGCGGACAGGATGCCCAGCTCGGCGCGGGTCTCGTACGGCAGGTGGTCCAGCGCCAGGCGGCGGAAGATGTAGTCCATCACCGAGGTGGCGATCCGGATGTCCGCGTCGTCGGTGAGGCCGGCCGGCTCGAACCGCATGTTGGTGAACTTGGCCACGTAGGAGTCCAGCGGGATGCCGTACTGCAGGCCGACCGAGATCGCCATGGAGAAGGCGTCCATAACTCCGGCCAGCGTCGAGCCCTGCTTGCCGAGCTTGAGGAACACCTCGCCGATGCCGTCGTCGGGGTAGCTGGATGCGGTCATGTAGCCCTCGGCGCCGGCCACGGAGAACCGGGTCACGGTCGCGGGCCGCTGCCGGGGCAGCCGCCTGCGCACCGGGCGGTGCTCGTGCAGCTGGCTCGCTTCGGCCTGGGCGGCCGCGGCCTCCGGCTTCCTCTTCGCGTCGGACAGCGGCTGCCCGACCTTGCAGTTGTCGCGGTAGACGGCCAGCGCCTTCAGGCCCAGCTTCCAGCCCTGGAAGTAGATCCGCTCGATGTCTTCGACGGTGGCGCTTTCCGGAAGGTTCACAGTCTTCGAGATCGACCCGCTGAGCATGGGCTGGACGGCGGCCATCATCCGCACGTGGCCCATCGGGCCGATCGCACGCTCGCCCATCGCGCAGTCGAAGACCTCGTAGTGCTCGGCGCGCAGGCCGGGGGCGTTGACCACGTGGCCGTGCTCGGCGATGTACTCGGTGATCGCCTCGACCTGCTCGTGCGGGTAGCCGAGGTTGCGCAGCGCCCGCGGCACGGTCTGGTTGACGATCTGCATGGAGCCGCCGCCGACCAGCTTCTTGAACTTGACCAGCGCCAGGTCCGGCTCGATACCTGTGGTGTCGCAGTCCATCATCAGGCCTATGGTGTTGTGGCTCACCATGCCGTTCGCGACGTAGGTGACGTTCTCCGGCACCGACAGGTCGTAGGTGGGCTGGATGCCCCCGTCCTCGTTTGCCGCTACCCGCTCGAAGAGGTAGCCGAGCGCCGTACCGAGCCTGTCGTCGAGAGTCTCCTCGAAGACCCGGCAGGCAAGCATGCGCGGAACTCCGCCATACCTGCGCAAGCACAGCATCGCCGCATTACGGGCCGGGTGGCCCGCCGGGATCAGCTCGGCCCATACGTCGCTCGGCAGGAACACGCGGTCCTTCCGTGCCGACACCTCCGGTTCGCCCTCGGCGACCAGGCGGTGCTTCCGCTGACCAATGAAGCCGACGAGCTCGCTGAAGTTGAGCGCGTGGTCGACGTTGCGCAGCCTGACCTGGAAGATGGGGCCACCCCAGCCGCTGACCGTCTCCCGTGTCGTCGTTGCGAGGCCCTGGGTGAGCATCAGGGCGCGGATTTCCGCGGCGAACGACTCGTGGGCGGTTGAGAAGCTCGGCACACCGTCAAGGACAGTGCCATCCGCCTCGAAGAGGCCGCGCAGGAAGGCGCTGTAAATCGTGGGATCGTTGGCCTCAAGGATCGCCGACGGCACCTTCGGCACCCACCCCTTGCCGGTGTGGTCAGTGTTCGGCAGGCCCTTGGCGAAACCGGCGGCCTGCCACCAGCGTGCCAGCCGGACCGACGGCAGGCTCAGCTCCTGGTAACCCTCTTGCGGCGTAACGACGGCTTGGAGTCCGAAGAGACTCTTGGCCAGGACGCCGAGGTGCTCCGCGACATCCAGGTCGGTGTTGGCGACGCAGAACCTGATCCCCCTCGCGCGCAGGCTGCCGTCGCCCATGAAGTAGCCGACGAGTTCGGCGAGTTCAGGCGTGACGGTGTCCGGGACGTGCACATGCCGGTCTCCGGTGTAGTAGGCCTGGTCGAGGACGGGCAAGGGCACCCGGCGCGGCTCGCCGACCAGCGTGCCCAGCTGCAGCGGCAGGATGTCCCCGGCGGCGATATCGGCCAGGCGCTTCCACTCCCAGGCGCCGGTGGCGGGGTTCACCACCTTGACGCGGTGGGCGAGGGTTCCCTGGATGGCATAGCCGCCCTCGGTCCGGATGCGGCGGGTGGGCTCTTCGCCGTTGATGAAGAATCTGGCTGCCCGTTGCGGGCCTTCATCGGTGGACACGATGAGGTCTAGATCTTGCCAGCGGTCGCCATACACGTCACCGATCTCGCCGAGCCTCACGAGCCCACGGTCGGTGGTGACCATGGTGTCGGCGGTCAGGCACCCCGTCGGCGCGAGCAGGCTGGCCTGGGCGTTCCGGTAACCGTTGGCCTCGCCGAGCTCGATGCACTCCTGCCAGGTTTGGTTGGCCAGGTCGAGGATCTCGCGCTCGATGGTGCCGACCAGGCGGATGTCCTCGCTGGCGCCGGCGTGCTTACGGATGACCCGCCGGTGCGCCTTGGCGTTGCGGGCGTAGCCGTCGTAGGGCCCGACGACCCCGGCGAGCTCGGCCGACCTCTTGTACGCGGTGCCGGTCATCAGCGAGGTGACCGCGGCGGCGATCGCCCGGCCGCCCTCGGAGTCGTAGGCGTGCCCGGTGGCCATCAGCAGCGCGCCCAGGTTGGCGTAGCCGATGCCGAGCTGGCGGTAGGCCCTGGTGACGGCGGCGATCTTCTCGGTGGGGAAGTCAGCGAACGTGATGGAGATGTCCATCGCGGTGATGATCAGTTCGGTGAGCTTCGCGAACCGCCCAGCGTCGAAGGTGTCGTCGTCGCGGAGGAACTTGAGCAGGTTGATGCTGGCGAGGTTGCAGGAGGAGTTGTCGAGGCTGAGGTACTCCGAGCACGGATTGCTTGCGGTGATCCGTCCCGATTCCGGGTTGGTGTGCCAGTCGTTGATCGTGTCGTCGTACTGGATGCCGGGATCGGCGCATTCCCAGGCCGCCTGCGCCATCATGCGGAACAGCTTCCTGGAGTCGGACCGCTCCACCACCTCGCCGGTGCGGCGAGCCAGCAGGTCAAACGGCTTGCCTTCCTCGACCGCGCGCATGAACCCGTCGGAGACGCGGACGGAGTTGTTGGCGTTCTGGTACTGGACGCTGGCGATGTCCTTGCCGCCGAGGTCCATGTCGAACCCGGCGTCGCGCAGCACGCGGATCTTCTCCTCCTCGCGCGCCTTGGTCTGGATGAACTCGGCGATGTCCGGGTGGTCCACGTCCAGGACGACCATCTTGGCGGCACGCCGGGTGGCGCCGCCGGACTTGATCGTGCCCGCGGAGGCGTCGGCGCCGCGCATGAAGCTCACTGGGCCGCTGGCGGTGCCGCCGGAGGACAGCAGCTCCTTGCTGGACCGGATCCGGGACAGGTTGACCCCGGCGCCGGACCCGCCCTTGAAGATCAGCCCTTCCTCCTTGTACCACTCCAGGATCGAGTCCATGGTGTCGTCCACGGCGAGGATGAAGCAGTTGTGCACGCGCAGGTTGCCTGACAGGTACTCGCCGCTCTCGGTCTGGATGTCATAGACCTCCATGACACCCAGACCCTCGATCCGGTCGATCTCCAGGCGCTTTGTCTCGCGGACCGGGAGCCCGGGCAAGTCGAAGCTCCGGTCAAGCTTCGCCGTCTTGACCGGGTCGATGAAGCCGATCGCGTCGGCAAAGATGCGCCTGTCGCCAGCTGTCTGGATGCGAAGAGTCCAGCATCCGTGACGGTCGGTACGAGCATCTGCCTTGAAGCCGACCCGTGAGTAGATCCCGAAGCGGAGCAGTAGCTGCTGTATCCCCCTGATGAGCCTTGCCGAGATCATGTCAACCTCCACGAGGGTGGAGGATTTGCGCGCCGACACGAATCCCTCGGCCTGGAAGATGCTCCGCAGATAGGCGGCCACCACGGGAAGAGGCGCCGAAAAGAGCCGATCCGGGACTATCATCTCGGTTCCGCGTGCAAGCAGGCCCCAGCGGTCGATGAAATTCCGGAGGACTTCCCCGTACAGCCGCGTCCGCCTGCAATCGAGGCGTTCATCCTGCGTGCTGACGTGACGCTCATGACGGTGCACCCCGGGGAAGAGCAGGTCCAGCGACTCAGTGACCCAGTCCAGCTCTGCGTCGGTCACCGTCATGGCTTCTATCGTGAGGGACCGGTTCGTTCCGTCGTACTGGCCCACGAACCCGTCTGATTGCAGCCAGCCGGCAAGCGCAGCTTCCGCAATCTCGTACCGGCTGACCTCCGCCTCGCCGTAGCTGCCGCGCCGGTGCCATTGCAGCGTGTCCCCGGGCTTCAGCCTGCCGGCCGGCACGAAGCAGCCGACATCGCCGCCATACGAGCGCCAGACGAGGTGATCCGCGGTTACATCGAGCGTGTAACCGGCTTTGGTGTGCAGGCGGAGGACCTGCTTGGCGCCGTTTGCCTTCGTGGCGACGATCTTGGTGATGCCCTGGGCGTCGTAGACCTTGGCGTCGAGGGCGCCGTCTTCGACGAGCTTGCCGATGGGGACGAGTCCTGCCGGCGTGCTGACCAGCGAGTCGTACGGCTGGCATGCGCTGACCTGCTGCGGAGACTTGGTGCCGACGTTGAACCAGACCGGGGAGTTGAAGCTGAAGGCCTGGTGGATCAGGGCGTGCTTGAGCTCGTGGTCGAAGATCTCGGCGTCTTCCTCGGTGGCGAAGTAGCCATGCGCGCGGCCGGTCTCGGTGTACACGCCGACGACCCGGTCCACCAGCTGCTTCAGGCTCCACTCGCGCTGCGGCGAGCCGACCGCGCCGCGGAAGTATTTGGTGGTGACGATGTTGGCGGCGTTCACCGACCAGAAGTCGGGGAACTCGACCCCGCGCTGCTCGAAGTTGACCGAGCCGTCCCGCCAGTTCGTCATGACGACGTCGCGGCGCTCCCAGGTGACCTGGTCGTAGGGGTGCTCGCCGGGCGTGGTGTGGATGCGCCCGATCGTGAGCCGCGCGCGCCCGTCATGCGGGCCCCCGGCGCCTTTGCCGTTGCGGGCCGCCGCGCCGCTCGCCGTCTCCGTCATTACTGGTTCCCCCTTCCGGGACCTTTACGATCTCTGCCAGGCCCTGTATGGCCGCGCTGCACCTGTGCTGCCGCCGTCACGCCGGCTCGGTGTCCGCCGCGGTCTGCACGGCGTCACGGCTTCCCTGGCGCAAGGCGGCGATTTCCTCTTCAAAATCGGCGAGCGACTCGAATCCCCGGTAGACCGAGGCGAACCTGAGGTAGGCCACCTCGTCCAGCTCCCTG